>WRMS01000052.1 GCA_009777025.1 Clostridiales bacterium
TATATCAAAATAAAGGCAAAAAGGCTATAAGAAACCCGCTAAAGAATCTACATAGTTACCGTTCAGTGCCGACTCAGTAGGTGGCGGGCGGGCATGTTTGCCCAGGCTACGGTAGGAACATGAAGTCGTGAAACACAGGCTTGGTAGCCAATGAAGCCGTAGAACCACCCGTGAGGGGGTTCAGGCGAAGGTCCTTCAAGGAGGCTGGCGGGCTATACATCGGATGGACGTTGAGCCGTTAGGCTATATAATCAGAAAGCCTGATGTTGATCACGAATGTGACGTGTAGCCGGGCAAATGTGCCGGCACCACCATAGTCGGCACTGAACGGTAACTCTACACATCGGGTTGGTATGCCATACGGGTCGAATACGATTGACCGCAAACGCGCAGGGTGCTATGATAGAGAAAACAGCTAAGGAGGGGATACTATGCCATTCATTCATGTTCGGGCTTATAGTGGAAGGGATGTAGAAGGCAAACAAAAGATGGCGCAGGCTATGGTAAAGGCTGCGAGCGAGGCTTCGGGCGCGCCGGAGACGGCGTTCACCGTGGTGTATGAGGATATCGATCGTGAGGTCTGGGAGAAGGAAGCCGCGCCTATACTCGAACAGCTCAAAGACAAAGTGGTGATCCAATCGGGCAAACTGGTTTAGCGTCGCCTGAATCGGACAAACAAAACATTATATAACATCAATAGGGCTTGCGTAATTTCTTACGCAAGCCTTTTATCTTAACTACCCCGGCAATGTTGATGAATAGGCATTGCTGGTGTAACTTTCGCTATGTTTGGATCGGGAGAGCAACCGTTAGGAAATGGCTTGTTGCATCTGTTTATCGCTCAGGGGAGACGTATAGAGAGCCACGCCATGACTATAAGAGGAACCGACGCCGTTCGGGTTTGCGCCGTCAACGATCATGGAGTCTTTCACAAAAGCGTTGGCGCCGATAATGGCCCTATGTACAAAGGCGCCTCTGCCGATTTTCGCGCCGGGCATGATCACCGAATTGACGACTTTCGCCACGTCCATGATTTCTACTCCGGCGGATACGACGCTTTGCCGAACCGTGCCTCTGACCTTGCAGTCTTCGGCAAGATAAGAATTAATAATTTGGGCGTTTTCCGAAAGTCTGGAATCATAATGCTTCATCGTGGTTTTGTCTTTATGGATCGTATTCCAGCTTTCATCTTGCAGGCGGAATCTGGGGGAAGCGGACAGGAGTTCCATTTGCGCTTCCCATAAGTTATAAATGTTGCTGATATCCTTCCAGTAGCCGTCAAAGAGGTAGGCGGTCAAGGTTTCTCCCATCATGAGCATAAGGGGGATGATGTCTTTTCCCAGGTCTTTGCCAGATCCGTGGTTTTTGTTGTTTTGTTGAATATACTGTTTCAGCTTTTTCCAATTGAATACGTAGATGCCCATTGAAGCCAGATTGCTTTTTGGTTGAAAGGGCTTCTCCTCGTAGTCGGTAATCCGTCCGCCCGTTTCTGTCTCCATGATTCCGAAACGTGGCGCTTCCGTCCAGGGAACCTGTAATGCGGCAATGGTGACAGCCGGCGCGTGCTTTTTATGCTCTGCAAGGAGTTTCGCATAATCCATTTTATAGATCTGGTCACCGGAGAGGACGAGCAAAGCGTCCGGATTATGCTGTTCGATAAAGTCCATATTCTTTTCAATCGCGTCCGCGCTGCCTCGATAATACTCATATCGGTCGTTGATCGTCTTAGGCGGCAAAACAACAATTTCCGCCTTTTTATCCGTCGGCGCGTACGATGCGCACGAATGGATATATTCGGCAAAATCCGGATGACAGTTCTGGGTGAGTACACCGATTACGCCCGTATGGGAGTGGAGACAGTTGCTGAGCGTAAAGTCGATCAGGCGATAAGCGCCGCCAAAAGTGACAATCGGTTCCGGCGTCTCTTTTGTCAGCAAACCTGGTTTTTCGCTTTGATCCCCTGAGAGTATAATCGTTAGATAGTTTAAGCGTTTCACGATGAGAATCAGTCCTTATCATCATTATACAGGTAACTCAAGAGCGCGGTGGGCTATATTTTCTACATTGGTATCATAGAATATGTTGAACTAAATGCATAATACCTCGAACGAAGAATTCCAAATCGCAAAACACGCCTTAATCCATAAAAAACGGTTTCGCGGATTCTTCCCGATACAACCCTTAAAACTCTTTAGTACTTGAAGGTTGGCTAACAGATTTTGGAAACCGTATGGGAAACAGGAGGAGAAAAGCACATAGGGGATAAGGCTGTGTAGGGGCGAAAAGTCCCGCAATGAATGACTTTTCATGATGCATAGGGGGCAGAAGTGAAAAAACATAAAAAATAAATAAAACAGATTGACCTTCCCGGGCTGCATCCGTTTTATTAGTAAGAGAAACCTTATTATATGAATCCCGAAGAGGATTCCCTATTTCTAAGATGAGCTGCGCCCATAACCCAAAGCTGCGCCGGTCCTACGACCCTCAATCCGCTATCCGCAATGCTGTTGTGCGCGTATGTCCTTAGGTGAATGGTTCAATTCATGAACAAGGAGACAGGTAGATGAATTATATTAAAAGAACAATAGAAGACAGATTTTTACAAATGAACGACGGCTTCGAAGTCGTTCTGTTATCAGGCGCGCGGCATGTAGGGAAAACGACAATGCTGCGGCATTTGTCTGAAGGAGAAAAGCGCAGTTACGCGACGATGGACCATATGATGGTTCGCCATCTGGCGAAATCAGATCCGGCGCTATTCTTTCAGACGTATAAGCCGCCGATTCTCATAGATGAGATACAATATGCACCGGAGCTATTCGCGCAAATTAAAACGCTGTGTGAGGAAAGCGAGGAGAAAGGCCTGTTCTGGCTGACAGCCTCGCAGCACTGCTATTCCAGGAATCCAGTGTGTCAAAGTCTGGAGGGCAAAATGGGCGCCTTAGAACTGCATAGTTTATCCCGGAATGAAATCGAGGGGATCCACTTTGGAAACAAACTGGATTTCAGCCTGCCATGCCTATTGGAGCGGCAGAGGAGCTCCCCGAAGAACGATTTAGTCCAGGCTTTCGAAAGGATCTGGCGGGGCGGTATGCCGCAATTGCTGGGCGCCGGCGCCGAACAGCGGGCGGCGTATTATGAGTCTTATATTGACAGTTATCTTATGCGGGATGCAACCCAGCTTGGCGGTATCACAGATTTGCTGAAATTCAGAAAATTCATCACGGCTAGCGCGGCCCTCGTCTCGACCCAAGTGAATTACAAGGTCCTTGCGGAAGCCTCCGATATCTCCCAGCCCACGGCGAAAGAATGGCTCGGCCTTTTGGAAAAGCTTGGCGTCGTCTATCTGCTTAAGGCATATGACGATACGCGCTTCAAACGTCTGAGCAAGACGCCCAAACTGTATTTTTATGATACGGGGCTTTGCGCCTATCTGTCCAGATGGCTTAGCGCGGAAGCGCTAAGAAACGGCGCTGCGGGCAGAAGCTTTTTCGAATGCTACATTGTATCGGAGTTGATCAAAACCTTTGCCGCGGAGGGCATGCAAGTGGAGATATCGCACTTCCGGGATACGAAAGCCAAGGAAATCAGCCTGCTTGTCGATAGAAATCAGGTGATCCATCCTTTGGAAATCAAACTGTCAGCCAATCCTGATGTGAAAGAGATCCGGAAGTTTTCGATACTGGATACTATCCATAAAGAAAGAGGCGCCGGAGGAATCCTCTGCATGTGTCAGGAGGTCGTTCCTGTTAACGCGAAGGATTGTTATATCCCCTGCAACTTGATTTGAGGAATTCAGCGGAGGGAAAAGAAAACGCAGCCCGTGATGGAACGAAAATTCGATTCATCACGGGTTGCTTTTGAGGGCATCATGCCAAGGAGACGTCGCTACTTAGGTTGTAGGCGGCTGCTCATGCTGCGGAATCGCAGCACCGCGAAGCGGAAGGGATGAGCGACCTGCGCGCGAATCCCGACAGGGTATGGGACAGCGTCCCATCAAATCATCATGCCAAGGAGATGCCGCTACTTAGGCTGTAAGCGGTATCTCATATCAAAACAGTGAGTAGGTGAGGAACAGGGAAGCCGCCAGGGAAGCGATCAGGGATACGACCGTAATTTGCGTATTGATCGAAGGACCGGCTGTATCTTTGAACGGATCGCCGACTGTATCCCCGGTAACCGCAGCTTTATGCGCTGCGGAGCCCTTCCCGCCGTGATGGCCTGATTCGATATACTTTTTCGTATTGTCCCATAAGCCGCCGGCGTTACTCATAAAGAGCGCGAGTAGGAGGCCGGAAACAATGTTTCCGGTGAGAAAGCCGCCAATCGCTTTGACGCCGCCGATAAACCCGACGCCCAGTGTAATGAGTATAGCCACAAGGCCGGCGGGAATCAGTTCATGCAGGGCGCCTACAGTAGCGATTTCGATACAGCGGGCGTATTCGGGTATCACGCCGGGGCTTCCCTCTTTCAGACCGATGATCTCGTTGAACTGTCTGTGTATCTCGGCGATCATACGTTCGGCATTTCGATTGACGCCGATCATCAGCATGGCGGAAAATACGGACGGGACCGCGGCGCCGACCAACATGCCGAAGAACACGACGGGATCCATGATATCAAAGCCGGTTATACCGGCGACCCCGTGTTCCGCGGCGGCGGCATTGACCTCGCTGGTAAAGGCGCCCAGCAGGGCGATGACGGTAAGCCCCGCTGCTGCGATGGCAAATCCTTTCGTGATCGCTTTGACGGTGTTGCCGGCGCTGTCCAGTTGATCGGTGATTTCCACGATATCTTCGCCGAGACTACCCATCTCCGCGAGGCCGCGGGCGTTATCTACAATGGGGCCGTAGGCGTCGTTGGAGATAATCATTCCCACGATGGAGAGCATGCCTACCGCAGCCATAGCAATACCGAACATCGCGTAGCCTTCGCCTATGGGTTCGCACAGTTTATAGGCGACAAGCGCGGCGATCGCAATGCCGACCATGGCAGGCAGCACGCTGAGGAAGCCGTAGGAGACGCCCGAGAGTATCGTGAGCGCAGGGCCGTCTTCCGAAGCCTTTGCTGCGGTTTGGACGGGCTTTTTCGTGTCGTCCGTATAATAGTCTGTGGCGATGCCGATGATCACGCCAACGAGCAGCCCGGAGACGCTCGCGCCCCAGATACGCCACTGGAAACCGAAGAGGATCGTGGCGACCGCCGTCAGAGCAATAAAGATTCCTGTCGTATAATAGGTACTGTTGTTGAGCGCATGGGTCGGGCCTTTGTCGCCCATGCGCGCCATAGCCACGCCGAGAATGGAGGCGATCAAGCCAAGCGAAGCGTAGCATAATACCATGGAGGAGTTGATCATATTGCCTGCGGCGCTGTCCAATACGCTGGCAAGGACCAGGGCGGCGGCTAACGAGGCGACGTTCGAGTCAAAGAGATCGGCGCCCATTCCAGCGACGTCGCCAACGTTATCGCCTACATTGTCGGCGATGACGGCGGGATTACGCGGGTCGTCTTCCGGAATGCCTAATTCCACTTTGCCCACCAGGTCGGCGCTCAAGTCTGCGGTTTTGGTGAAGATACCGCCGCCTGCTTTGGCGAATAAGGCCAGTGAACTTGCCCCGAAGCTGAAACCAAGCAGATCCGTTGTATTCTTTGTGATCAGCATGATCAGGGCGACGCCGAGAAGGGTAGAACCGACGACCGCCATGCCCATGACGGCGCCGCCGCGGAATCCGGCCATAAACGAAGGCTTGATGCCTTGCTGCGCAGCTTCTGCTGTTTTAACGTTTGCCACAGTGGCGACGCGTATGCCGATCACGCCCGCAACTGCCGAAAAAACAGTACCCGCCAAATAGGAAATAGCCATGACGATGTTTTCCGCCGGATTTCCGGCCCAGATAGGCCTGGGCAGGAATAGGATGATCAGAAACGCGGCGGCTCCCGCGAATTTGGCCAGCATAACGTATTCCTTACGCAGGAATGTATGCGCGCCTTCCCGGATGTATTCGCCGACTTCTGCGATACGTGCGTTTTCGGAAGGCCTGCTTTTCACCCAGGAAAACAGCCAGGCCGCAAACGCAAAGGATATCAGTGCAACCGCGATGGAAACGAATAGGAAAGTGTCGAGTGAGTTAGCCATACTACCTCCTTATAAAGTTTCTTAGTTTCTGCATACAATGCTTATTATAATATACCATAAGCTTAAATGAATACAAGGTACGGCGCCTATTTAGTACAGTTTTATACATTATACTCTACATTGTCGGCCATACGGTAACCCACGCCGACTTCCGTCAGGATATAGCGCGGGTCTGCCGGATCCGGTTCGATTTTTCGCCGGATATTCGCCATGTTCACCCGCAATAGCTGGCTATCGGAGGCAAAAGGTCCCCAGATTTCTCGCAGGATAAAGTCATGGGTGAGCACAACGCCGGCATTGTGTGAAAGCAAGACGATAAGCTTGTACTCGATTGGCGTAAGATGGATTCGCCTGCCCTCGACGCTGACTTCACGCCGTGCATAGTGAATGCTTAGCCCGCCGCAGGTAAAGCAGCTTTCCATGAGGGAACGCCGATCTTTCAGCATGGTATGCTGTCGCAAAGATGCACGGATTCGAGCCAGAAGCTCGCTATTGCCGAAAGGTTTTGTGATGTAATCGTTGGCGCCTGCGTCCAGACAGGCGACTTTATCCTGTTCGTCCTGACGGGCGGAGACGATGATGACCGGGATATCCGCCCATTCACGAATCTGCCGCAATACCGCCATGCCGTCCATATCCGGCAAGCCCAGATCGAGCAGGAGAAGCTCCGGCAGATGAGAGGAGGCCATTAGTAAGGCCTCCCTTCCGGTCGCGGCGTGCAAGACTTGATAGCCCGCTCCGCTGAGGGTCGCGCGCAGAAAGTTAACGATTACCCGTTCATCTTCAATAATCAGTATTTTTTCTGTACTCAATCGTTTTATCTCATGAAAGAGCGGCGCCGGACGAGCTGGGCGACCCGGACGCCGGAACCGGCGTCTCATCCGCGTCTTCCAGAGGAAGCATAAAGCGGAATCTGGCGCCGCCTTCTTTTCGGTTGTGGCCTTCGATCGTTCCGCCGTGCGCCTGAATGATGGTATGGCAAATGGAGAGGCCGATGCCGATTCCCCGTGTAGCGTCTGCGGCGATCTCGTCCATGCTGTGGATTTCGAAGAGGCTGTCGAGCAAATGCGAAGGGATGCCCCTGCCGTGATCTGTGATTTCAAAAAGCGCGAACCGGTCTTTCAGCCTGAGATTGAGCAGCACCAGCGATCCTTCTTCCGAGTTTTTGATCGCGTTTTCTAACAGGTTGATGATGACCTGGGAGATCAAGGTAGCGTCCATAGGAACCAGGATCAATTCGTCGGGGATTTTCACATGGATCATACAGTCAGGGAAGCGACCGCGTACGATGGCGACGGATTGGGCGATAACCTCTTCAGCGGCTTCCTTTGTCTTATGCAATTGCAGGGATTCCTGAGAGATCTTGGTAACGGTCAGAATGTTTTCCACCATGCGGATCAGCCATTTCGTGTTCTCCAGCGTATCCCGCAGCAGATTATCCCTGGTTTCTTCAGGCATATCTTTCTGCTCCAGCATAGCATTGCTTGCCCCAAGTATGCTGGTCAGCGGCGTACGGAGATCGTGGGAGATAGAACGGAGCAGGTTGTTGCGCATTTTTTCCTTCTCAGCGCCGATGCGCAAATCGTTCTGTTCCTCCCGCGCTTGTTGAAGCATCAGCGAATGTGCCGTTTGACGGCAAATGAGCTGGATCAGTTCGTTATTCCAGGGGCTGAGGGGTTTAGGGTGATCGGCGTAATGGATACCCGCCACGCCCAGTACGGCTTCGCCCCATTTCACCGGGTGATAGGATACCGTTTCCTCCTCCGAATCGAGGGCGTCGGCGTCGCCGCTGATGAAGATGCGGTGAATCCGGACAATTTCCTCTGGCGTAAGGAAGGAGTCCGCACATCCGGACTGGAAAGGGGCGCAGTCTTCAACAGCCATATTCCTTGGATCACCGGTGAACAGGATCGCGTCGCATTCCAGTTGCTTGGTAAGGCATTCCGTTACGATTCGCACGACCGAGGGCACGTCCCGGCAATCCGCCAGTTCCTGTCCAAGATTGAACATCAGTTCGGAACGCTGCTCCCTTCGATAGGCTAGATTCGCTTGATGCTTCAGCAAGACAAAAAGCGTACTGGTTAGAATCGTTCCCAGAAGCATGGTCAGCAAGGTGATAGGAAAGCGGACATTGATACTGAATCCATAGAAAGGTTCCATAACGATATAATCATAAACCAGGGAAGCAATGAGGGCGGAGGCGATGCCGTAGGCATACTTGGGGGTAATGATGGAAACGATGAGTACGCTCAGGAAGGATATCATGAGCAAGCTTTCCGTGCCAACAGTCGTTTTAACGAGAAGGTTCGTCAGCAGAATCATGACCAGCATGACGCCCAGGAGTTTACCGGTATTCACGGCAATGTCTTTCAGCGGATTGCTGCTTTCTGGGATTTCTTTGATGATCGTGCGAATGGAATAACGGCTCACGTAAGGCTCACTCCGTCTCGGTTGAAATCGACAGGCATCTATCGCGTATCCCATTATAGATGATTCAAGATGGGACAGCAAGAAGTTTTCTTGTACGGTATAGTTCAATGCCACCCGCCACCTGCTGAGCCGGCACGGAACAATAACCGACCCGTTTTAAAGGTCTTTATGAAATCTTTATTCAATTTTTGCTGAAAATCTATTATAATAATAATGTAACGGTAAGCAACAGCGCTTCTTCAGCGGGGATTGAAAGATGAATTTTTCGAATCAGAACCTTTGGTTCCTGTTCACTCTGGGTGATACGGAGATATATATTACAGAAACGATTCTTGCTACATGGATTGTGATGGCCGTCCTTATTCTCTTTGCTGTATTTGTCCGTCTTCGCCTGCGGTCCTTTAAGCGCGTCCCTACCGGCTTTCAAAATATTATCGAAACGCTGATTGAAATGATGCAGGGATTTGTGAAAGACAATCTGGACGAGGATATGGAACGCCATGGCGGATTCTTCTTTGGTTTGTTTGTGTTTATCCTGACCTCCAACTATAGCGGTATGTTCGGCTTGCGTCCGCCTACTTCGGATCTGGCTACCACCGGCGCCCTGGCGATGATGGTGTTCGTGATGATTCATGGAATGGGCATTGCCAGACAAAAAGGGAAGTATATCAAGTCCTACATTGAGCCTGCCTTCCTTTTCCTTCCGATTAATATTATCGGCGAGCTGGCCAAACCTCTATCCCTGGCTTTTCGTTTGTTTGGCAATATTCTTTCCGGGGTCATTATCGCGACCATGATATACAATATGCTGCCTATTGTTTTTCGTTTTCTTCTGCCGGATGTGGCGCATGTATACTTTGATATACTGGTAGGCGCGCTTCAGGCGTATGTCTTTACCGTGCTGAGCATGACCTTTGTCATGCAGAAGTCGACGGATATCTTTTCTTAACCATAACCCCATGTACCATTCACCCGAGGCTGCGCTACGTTGTGCTATGGGCGCAGCTCATCATAGGAGGAAATCGTTTATGGATCCGAAAGCGTTTGTACTTGGCCTGTCTGCTTTATCTGCGGGCATTTGCACTTTATCCGGCCTTGGCTCAGGTTATGGGCAGGGTCTGGCGGCGGGACAGGCCGCAGAAGCGGTTGGCCGTCAACCGGAAGCCAGGGGCGCTATCATGAGTACCATGCTGATCGGCTGCGCCCTTGCGGAGACCTGTTCGATCTATGGCATGATCGTTGCGCTGATTCTGCTTATGGCGAACCCGTTTATGGTGTTTTTCAATTAACCATCGGATAAATTGTGCGGCCAACAGTAAGCAATACAAGTATGGATTTGTCGGGAGGATTGCGCGACGCGCCATGCTTTGTTCTTGCCATTCCGTAACCGTATACGGCGTATTCAATCCTGAGGAGGATGCTTTATGTTTCCCATCATGCCTGCCCTGTTAGCGGCTTCCGATTTGCCACCCGGCAGTATTCTGCATTTTGATTCGGCCCTGTTGATCCAGATGGGCATTCAGGTGTTGAATATCGCCGTTCTCGTGTTTCTGCTGTCCTGGCTCTTGTATAAGCCGCTGGTTAAGTTCCTGGACGCGCGGACCGAACGTATCCGAAACGAGATGGAGGCTGTCCGTACAGACAGGAACGAAGCCCTCGAACTCAAGGAACGATACAATACGCTGCTGGCAGGGATCGAGACCGAACGCGAGGAGGTCTTGCATCAGGCTTATAAAAAAGCCATGGAGAGGAGCGACCAGATGCTCTTTGACGCGCGCCGGGAAGCGGAATTAATCTTCGAACGGTCGCTTCAGGAATTGGATGTAGAAAAGAAAAGTCAGGAAGAAGAGCTGAAACGGCAGGTGGTCGAGGTCTCTGTACTGTTGGCCTCCAAAATCATTGAAGTCAACATGGACCGCGACGCCCACGACCGCTTATTCGATGAAGCGATGGCCGAATGGAGGGAAAGCTGAGATGGCGGCAAATTATCAGATCCATTTACACGCTTTATCCCTGCTGGAGTATGCGGAAAGAAAAGGCTTGACCGACGTCTATCAGCGGCTTTGGGCCTTATCGCGAAGCGGGCAGGTACAGGCAGACAAAGCCCATACGGAAGAGTTGAAGGAATTGCTGCAGGCTGTGCCGGAAGAAGATTTGGAGAATGTGTTGAAGCATTTTCTAGATATCGCCCGCGGCAAGATGGAGTCGCTGCCGGTGGAAATCATTTCTGCCGTGCCCCTTTCCAGAGAGCAGCTCTATAAAATTCAGGTGAACTTAATCCGCAATCTGCGGAAGCAGCTAACCGTCACCACAACAGTCGATCCGTCCTTGTTGGGCGGGATCCGAATCATTGTCGAAAACGCTGTGATCGATCATTCGGTCAAGCGCCGCCTCTCCGATATGAAAGAGGCGATATACGAGGGGGTATATCAGATTCGTGAATGAAAACCTCAAAGAGCTTACATCCATTATACGAAATGAAGTGGATCGTTTTGTATTCACACCGCACGAAGATGAGTTAGGGCGAGTGATACAGGTTGGAAACGGCATCGCCCGTGTGACTGGTCTCAAAAGCGCCCTAAGCGGCGAATTGCTTCAATTTGAAGACGCGTCCTATGGGATTGCGATGAATCTGGACGAGGATTCCATCGGCGTGGTGCTGCTCTCCGGCGGGGAGGAAATAGCCGAAGGCGGATTTGTTACCCGGACGAAGCAAATTGCCCAGATACCGGTCGGCGACTCTTTGCTGGGCAGAGTAGTGAATGCCCTGGGGCAGCCCCTCGACCAGAAAGGACTGCTGATCGCCCAGCAAGCCAGGCCGATAGAGCGGGTTGCGCCGGGGATTTTGGCAAGGAGAAGCGTGGATGTACCGCTGCTGACAGGGATCAAAGCGATTGACGCCATGGTACCCATCGGCCGCGGTCAGCGCCAGTTGATTATCGGGGATCGCCAGACGGGCAAAACCGCTTTGGTTCTCGACACGATCATCAACCAGAAAGAAAGCGACGTGGTCTGCGTCTATGTCGCTATCGGACAGAAGAACTCCACGGTATCCGCGCTGGTCAATACCTTAGCCGAACACGACGCCCTTCGCTATACCACGATTGTGGTAGCCGGCGCTTCCGAGCCGGCGTCTTTACAATATCTGGCGCCCTACAGCGGCATTGCCGTGGCTGAGCATTGGATGGAGCATGGCTGTGACGTGCTGATCGCCTTTGACGATCTCTCCAAGCATGCGGTGGCGTATCGGGCAATGAGCCTGCTGCTCCGGCGCCCTCCCGGGCGGGAAGCGTATCCCGGGGATATTTTTTATTTGCATTCGCGGCTCCTGGAGCGGGCGGGCAGATTGTCGGAAACCCACGGCGGCGGTTCGATCACCGCCCTCCCCATCGTCGAGACGCAGGGTGGGGATATGTCGTCCTACATCCCCACCAACATTATTTCCATCACGGACGGACAAATCTATTTGGAAACAGAATCCTTCAACGCAGGCGTTCGTCCCGCCATCAACCCCGGTCTGTCGGTGTCCCGGGTAGGCGGCGCCGCTCAGGTGAAAGCTATGAAAAAGATCGCCGGTCCCTTGCGGATCGAGCTTGCCCAATACCGCGAACTCGCTTCTTTTATGCAGTTCTCCTCCGATCTTGACGATGAAACCAGGGAGAGGCTGCGGCACGGGGAAAGGATCGTTGAAGTATTTAAGCAGCCGCAGTACAGGCCAACGCCCCTTGTCTACGAAATCATCGTTTTATTTGCCGTTCAGAACGGGTGTTTTGCGGAGATTAAAATCGAAGACGTGCAGGATTTCGAATACAAACTCATCGAACATTTTCAAAACTGGCAGGCGGATATCGTAGAGGAGATCAGCAGCACCTACGAACTGTCGCCCGATTTGGAAGAACGCTTGCTGGAAATTATTGGGCATTTCAAGACAAGCTACCTGGCTTGATAGGTTAATGTAATGGAAACAAGACAAACAATCCGAAACAGAATGAAAAGCATCGAAGGGACAAGGCAAATCACGCGAAGTATGCGCCTGGTATCCATTGCCAAGATGCAGAAGGCAAGGGAAGCTATGGAGCAAAACCTGCCCTTCTTGAGAGAGAGCCTCCGCCTGGCGTCGGCGGCAAAAAGCTGTCTGTTTGGCGAAAAACACCCCTATCTCAACGACCGACCGAAAAGGGTCACGCTGATGGTTGTCATTAGCGGGGATCGCGGCCTGTGCGGCGGTTTTAACGCCGGGATTATCCGTTACGCCCAGGCGCATTTGGAGACCCTCGGTCACGAGGTGAAAGTGATTAGCATCGGCGCGAAGGCCGGCGACGCGTTCAGGCGACGTCGGCAATATCAACAGATTGCTTCCTATCATGGCCTCACCGACGCGCCTATCTATGCGGAAGCCGAAGAAATCGCCGGTTTGATTCGCGGGCTATATGACGCGGGGGAAGTGGATCAGGCGCTATTGTGTTACACGCAGTTTACCTCGATGCTCGTACAACAACCTTGTGTTCTGCAGCTTCTCCCTGTCGAAGTGCCGGCGGATCGTTATGCGCCTTTGACCTATGAACCGGAGGGCGCCGAAATGCTGGAGCAGATTGTACCTTTCTATCTCGCTTCCCGCTTATATGGCGCGCTTCTTGAGTCGTCGCTGTCGGAGCAAAGCGCCAGAGTGCTCAGCATGGACGGCGCGGTGCGCACGGCAGGCGAGATGATCCAGAGTTTGAATGTACGATATAATAAAGCAAGACAGGGCGTTATCACCCAGGAGATCACCGAAATCATCTCCGGCGCCGACGCCAGTGCGGGGGAGGGAGAAAATAATCTATGAATGAAATCGGGGAGGTCATCCGGATCACCGGCGCCGTATTGGACGTCCGGTTTCCTGAGGGAACAATCCCGTCCATTAACAGTGCGTTGAGAATCATGACGCCGGATCATCACTCTCTGATCGCCGAAGTTGCGCAGCAAATGGGCGGCGGTCTCGTTCGCTGTATCGCCATGGGCCCTACAGAAGGAATGCAGAGAGGGACGCAGGCCTTAAATACAGGAAAGCCGATTTCCGTACCGGTGGGCGACAGAACGCTGGGACGCATGTTTAACGTATTGGGCGAGCCGATTGACGGCTTGCCGCCTTTGGATAAAGAAGAACATTGGCAGATTCACAGGGAAGCACCTGCTTTTTCCGAACAGAGCGAATCTACCGAGATACTGGAAACGGGGATTAAAGCGATTGACCTGATCTGCCCCTATGCGAAAGGGGGAAAGGTTGGACTGTTCGGCGGCGCCGGCGTTGGCAAGACGGTGCTGATTATGGAGCTTATCCGGAATATCGCGCTGGAGCATAGCGGCAATTCTGTCTTTACCGGCGTGGGAGAGCGGACCCGCGAAGGGAATGATCTGTACTATGAAATGACGGAGTCGGGGGTCCTTTCCAAGACGGCGCTGGTATTCGGGCAGATGAACGAACCGCCCGGCGCCAGAATGCGGGCTGCCTTGACGGGGCTGACCATGGCGGAATACTTCCGTGATATACAGGGGAAGGATGTGCTGCTCTTTATCGACAATATCTTTCGCTTTGTGCAAGCCGGCTCTGAGGTTTCAGCCCTGCTGGGGCGCATGCCCAGCGCGGTTGGCTATCAGCCGACTCTGGCGACGGAGATGGGGGCGCTTCAGGAGCGGATTACCTCGACAAAACACGGATCGATCACTTCGGTGCAGGCGGTCTATGTACCCGCCGACGATCTCACCGACCCTGCTCCGGCGACGACCTTCGCCCACCTGGACGCGACGACCGTGCTGTCCAGGGATATCGTGGAACAAGGGATCTATCCGGCTGTCGATCCGCTGTCGTCCACCTCGCGGATACTGGATCCGCTGGTGGTGGGAAACCGCCACAATCGGATAGCCCGAGACGTGCAAAGCTTACTCCAGAGAAATAAGGATTTGCAGGACATCATCGCGATTCTTGGACTGGACGAGCTTTCGGAAAACGATAAACTGATTGTGAACCGGGCGCGCAAGGTACAGCGCTTTTTGTCCCAGCCCTTCTTTACGGCGGAGTCCTATACCGGGACGCCTGGCGTCTATGTACCGTTAAGAGAGACTTTGCGCGGCTTCGAAGAGATACTGGCGGGAGAAC
>WRMS01000053.1 GCA_009777025.1 Clostridiales bacterium
AGATAAGAACCGCCCTTTCCCGCCCGGTTCACTTTTCTTCTATCATCCGGATCCCAATAGGATTCTTCGTGTGCTGTCTGCAGATCCCTCAGTAAAGTGCCGGGCTGATCAATCCGTATACCCAAGCGGAGGCTTGCCAAACGTGCAAGCTTATCCTCGTCGCTCCTGGAGTAGCCCAATGCGGCGGCGCATAAGCCAATGACGCCCGATTTGGACGGCGTGCGCCCGGTATTTCTCCGATCGAATTTCGAATCCACACCCCAGGACTGGAGCGGGGCGGCAATACGCAACAACAGCGTACTCATGACAGCGCACCCTTTATTTCATTCTCCAGACGGATCAGTATAGCATCAAGGGAATCGACGATGGATACGCCTGTAATGCCGCTCATGAGGGCGCTGACCGCCAGGGAAAGCAGTGGCTGCGCGACCCATTTACCCGCGTTGTTCGCCTGTTTCACCAGCGCAGCGGCGCTCGGTTCTACATAGCCTGTTTCGCTTTGCCGTACCGGGCGTTCAAAAGCACCTACCAGATTGAAAGGCTGATCGGGACGTAATACGACATAAATCGTATCCGGAAGCGTCCGGTTAGCGAAGGTGTTGATCTTGCCTGTGGGCATAGACCTGGCGAAAGCGTTGACAAACATGCGGACAGCCTGCGCCGCCATGTCCGCGCTCCCAAGCTGCTTGCACAGATCATGAACAGCGATGGTCGCATAGCGATAAAGAGTGGAAGAGTTATATTCTACAGTGCCAATCATGGCAGCCCCTGCATCAGATTTATCTTCGGGGGGAAAATCATCAACAGCAGTGAAGTAATCGTACTCGTTCGTGACTTTATGGGTAGAGATGGAATGGGCGACTTGGCATGAGGCGTCGATATTCAGGTTGACGTTGTCGGCCACCATACGACCAAAAAGCGCCAGATCGATGCTGGGCGATGCATTGAGTGCGCTTTGCACTGCTTTTTTATCAGCGTCAGGGGTATCGGCTGAAAGCTTTGCTAAGTTTTTTGCCTGTGCGCGAGACATGAAAAAGAGAGGCGCATTACTCCCGGCACTTACGGTTTTCTCATCCAATCCTGCCCCCATGAGTATTTTTTTTGCGGCGCCCTCAGCATCGCCATCATAGTTCAATGCTTTCAGTTCGTCGGCGACCATCGCTTGGATGCGTTTTGTACGGACGCCCGAAGCCTCTTCCGGCAAAGTGTCACGAAACACATCCCTTACCGCCTTTTTCCATGCTTGAGAACTGACCCGCGCCCGGGTCGAACCTCCGTAAACGGCGGTTTTAGGGCTGCCGGTGTCGTCCCGGTTGATGCAGCTTGGCGGGACTGTCTGTAAAATGTGGATATCCGCATATAGTCTATTCTTCATACTCCTCTTCTTCCTTTCCTTTTACGATATAATAATCTTGCGCCCATCTCAGCCTAACCCCGTCCCTGAGGGCGGGAATCTGAAATTTGTAAAGGTCTTCAGCAAGCCTGGGATAATCAAGCGCTATGCCGTCATTTCTGAGTAACTGGATGAGTCCCCGTAAATGATGCGCCAGTTCCTCGGTGCTATCCGAAGTGACCACGACGCCAAAACGGCGCCGTATCGCCGTATCTGCATCACTACCCCGTTCCATTACCAGCGTGCGGACGGCGTGACCCAGGGAACGGTCCGGCTTGGATGCGTCAGATACAGACATTGCTTCATCATGGAGATTTTTCCCCTGTTGATGCAGGGCGAATAAGGTGAGCGCTATATGGGCGGCCCATTCGCCGGGTGTGGGATCGCCTGTTTGTGAGTGAAATTCCCCTGGCAAATCGCCTAAGGTAAAGTCCCAAATATCAGGCATGCTGCCCGGATGCCTGCCGATCCCCCGCCGCAGCTGCGCTAATGTGGCGCGGACATAGGGCTCCTCGCGGCTTATCAGCAAATGGATTTTGTTGCCGACATAATTACGAATTACTTTCGGTGGGTTTTCCACGTCTTTTCTCTCCTCTCACATTGAGTGCATTTCGATTGGCGGTGTAATAGAGAAACCAATTGTAAGCTTCTGCGGCGGACTGCCCCGGCCTCCCCAGGAGAGCCTGCGGGGAACACTGGTTCATCAATTCTCTGCCTATGGCTCTTACCGCAGCTTGGCTTGTCGCCCACCATTCGTCGAGCTTACTATCGATGTTGTCTGTGGCGGGATCGATCTGCTCCAGCCAAAGACGAAAAGAGAGGTCCAGCCTGTAATAGGCCATTGTTCGCGCTTCGTCTCGTGCTATGATTCCCTCATTTTTCCCTCCGGCGCCATCTTTGATTCCCGCGGCTTTCACTATGTTCTGCGCCAGCATCCCGACTTCCCGCACAAGTTTTTCCGTCTGGCTTAGCCCGTTGATGATGCCGGTAATCCAGCCTTCGTGCAGCACGGACAGCAAGCCTGCATTGAAAGCAAGGGAGTCGGAAAAGACGTCAGTGATCACAGCCTGCATCGTTCCGTAGGATATACCCGAGGTTTGAAAGCGATAATGGAAATCAGAGGGGATTATATCCTTCTCTACCAGGGATTTTGTCCATCTCACGATACCCGGCATGCCCTGTTTGCCACCAGCGCCTTGAGAAACCAAACTCGCAAAATCCCGCCACAATTGCACAGCCGGTTGAAATGGTCTTGGTCGATACCGCTCGACTTTGTCACCCGGATGCTTTCCATATCGCCATATAGTCATCGTTTCAGCAAAAGCCTCTTCTTGCGGGAAGACATCCCCGCTGACCAAGCGGAAAGATACTACCCTGCCGTTCATTCTTTCCAACTGGACGCGACGGGGCTGTAAGGACAATAGCTCTGTCTGGCTGGAGGGAAAGCTTATTATATGACGTTCTTTAGTATTGACGGGTTTTTCCCAAATCGGCTTGCCTGCTTCCCAGACTTCGCCATTATCATTTAGCAGTACAAAATTCAACATAAGCGTCTGAAAGAGATTGTCGCCAACAGCAGAGATAAGCCCCAGCTTACCCAGCCAGCCCACGCCTATGCTCGGGTCGGATTTACTCGTCTTGCCTTTGGCTTCCAGTTTGCCGAAGGTTTCAGCGAAGCCACTGTAGTATAGTAACCACCGTGCCGCTTCCGCATAACTTAGAGAGCTTTTTCCCTCGCCGGCACGTTGTGGGAACAGACGGGCCTTGTTTTCTCCTTCGGCTATTTCGCCGTTGATCTTTGCGATGCCAAAGGGGCCGAAGACGTCGTCTCTTTGATCCAATCCGGGTATCTGGAAGAAAGGCGTTTCTTCATGGAAAAGGTAAAAGCGATCCTTGTAACTTTCCAGATAGGTAGCTATCCGGTCATAGGGAAGACCCTTGTTCCATAGGTCTTTCCAAAGTTGAATCGCGCCGTCGATCTGCTCTTCATAGTCATCGGAAAACGGCTGCCCGCTGATATCTTTCCCATAAAGGGCAGCGTGTAATACGCAAAGGAGCAGCCGAAGTACGGCAGTATCTTGCGCGGGTAGCTCGCCTGCAAGGGACCGATACTGTGCGGCGTTTTGGAACACCGTAAGTAAAGACACTTCTTCTCTTCGACCGTCTATATCTCTTACCGCTATCCAAGGTTCGAATAGCAGGTTAAATTCTTCAACTATCACTGTCGTCAAATAGATATCACACCCTTTCTATATACAGGAATCCCTCTTTAGGGAATCGTTTACAGGATTCATCTAGATTATGGTATGAATAGGCGCAAATGAAATAGGATAAAGGATAGAAAAACAGAAAGCCGGGTTGTACCCCCGGCTTTCTGTAGAACGATCTCTTGCCAATCAGTATTCCTCCTCTCAGTTTTCTTCCGTGTTTTCCCGCTCAACATAGAGGCCGTCGATGCTGGAGTATATCAGTTTATGCCCGCATAGAGTAGCGCTGTTGTTTTCATCGAAGATGAGGAACAATTCACCAGATAGCCAAGGCGACGACTGCCAGGCTAAAACATGTTCATTGGTGCTTTTTCGCAGTTCGTCAATGGTGTTCCTATTGCTGAGTTCACGGGGAAGCGACAGGCTTTGGCAAGCCAATTGTCTTGCCAGGTTATCGTCCGGTTTCCCGGGAGGCAGGTTGACGCCGT
Source organism: Clostridiales bacterium (assembly GCA_009777025.1). Taxonomy (GTDB): domain Bacteria; phylum Bacillota; class Peptococcia; order DRI-13; family UBA5745; genus WRMS01. The sequence goes on from WRMS01000053.1 coordinate 4,089, forward strand.
TCATCATCGAAAAGCCTTGGACGTTCTTCTTTACGACTAAGACTTCGACGGCGTCGTAAGAGTCCCGGACAGTCGCCTCGCCATTTTTATCCTCCATGTCGGTGACCAGCCAATCTACAATGGTCTTGTCCGGCTTTCTCAAGGGCTTTTTCATACAGAAATTGCCTGCCTCTTTTTCCTTGTCTTTTCTTTTCTCCTCCCAGGCCTCTTTTTCCGGCGTCTGCGGAGCGTCTTTGTCATAGCAGGCATTGACGAGTCTGGCGATATCACCGGGCAGCTTGATCGTATCGTTCGGAAGACTGTCGAGCAGATCTCTGGTCCTATTAAGCAGATGCAAGTCATAAACGCGATCTATGCCCCGTTCGAACCCGTCCTCTTTGATGCCCGTCACTAAACACAGAGGTTGACGGAGTTTTTCTTTTCGTACCCGCATGTGCCTGTGCTCGCGGCCCAGACGCTGTAGGAGCAAATCCATGGGGGCGACGTCCACAACCATCACGTCAAAGTCAATATCCAGAGACTGTTCGAGTACTTGCGTCCCCACCACAATCAGCTTTTCGGGCCTGGCCCCGTCTTTTCCCAGCAGTCCTCTGATCTTTTTCTCGTTTTCCATCCTCTCCGGTGTAATGAAGCGTGAGTGGATTAACAGGACTATATCAGCCGGGAAACGCTCCCGCAATTTACGCGCCATACTTTGCGCGCGCCGTACAGTGTCCAGGATGACGCCCGCGCAACCTCCTTCGGACAGCAAGTCTTCGAGTTTGTCTACAACGCGGTCATCTGCTAAGCGCTGCAGGAGAACGCTATGACCGGCGTTTTCGAGCCCCGGGGTGATGGAGCGGACTTCTTCTCCATTTGTATACGTGATCAAAGGGTAGGCTTGGCTCTGCGCCCAGTCGCCTGTGGCACTGTCTTTTCCCAGATAAGCGGCAACCAGCTCTCGGCGTTTGTCCGTTGGCAATGTAGCAGACAAAACGACGACGGGCACCGCATACGCGCCGAGCCAGGTGAGCGCCTGTTTCAGATAATGGTTCATATAGGCGTCATAGGCATGGCACTCATCGACGACGACCACTTTGCCCGCCAGGCCAAGATGCCGTAACATGACATGTTTTGTCTTTAGGGCCATGAGCAGCAGTTGGTCGATTGTTCCCACTACAAAATTAGCCAACAAGGTTTTTTTGCGTCCATTGAACCATTGGAAAGCGAGCGCCGAAGCATTTTCCGAGGGATCTGAGCCGTTTCCGCCTGTGAGGTAAGTACTGTCCGAACCGTTGGAAAAGAGCAAGTCTGTATAGTCCTCGTTGAATTGCGCTTTGCCATGCGCAAGCTTGACGCTTTGCGTCTCGGGCAGCTCCAATTTGTTTATCCATGCAAGCATCCGCGGAAAGATGCCGTCGCTGGTCGCTTGGGTTGGCAGGGCAAAGAACAGGCCTCCGCTGCCAACACGATGCCGAACGATCTCCGCCGCAGCCAGAGCGGCCTCAGTTTTGCCGGATCCCATGGGAGCTTCTATGATCATGATGCCTGGATGCAGCGACTCGTTCGCCGCTTGGATCACCGCTTTCTGTATGAGGTTTGGTTCGAAACGGCTGCCAAATCGCGCGCTATACAGGCTTTCATCATTAATACTATAGAAGGGATCCCATGCGCCCGGGAGCTGGATGCTTTCCCAACCAATCCTTGCCCGCTCCTTTGCATCCGTCTGGACCGTATAGTCAAAGGAAAAAAGAGGGAATCGGTTTTCGTCGCTGGCGATCCAATCAGCAATGACCACCAGGGCGCTTAGAAGAACCTGGCCCGGCATCAATGGCGAAGGGATGTCTGCCAAAGAATTGTAGCCGCTGAAATGTAAAAGGCGCAGGATCAATTCCGACTGTGCCTGCTTCCAGGCGTCTATACCCAGGCCAAAATTAGGTTCGTATGCATGGAGTAAGCCACGGTAGCCGGTTTCCATCGGCTTGCCGTGATGGGCGCCCAGTACGACGGCAGCGTTTAGACACAGATCAGCGTCGGACAAGCCTAGTTTCTTTGCGTTCTCCAACAGAAGCTGTGAAGCAATGGCATGCGGTGTGAGACGGGACTCGCGGTATGCTTCGCGCGTCTCTCTGACGAGCAATCCGCAAGAGAGCAGAGCATCGTAGATATCCACATCCAGACCGGTTTTGGGAATGTAGCATTTCGCCTGAAAGACAGGCGTGGCTTTACCAAAATCATGAGCCGCAGCAAGGAAGGCAAACAGTTTCCTGCCTTCCTGTTCGTCGCCCCCGACGGAGTGGGCAATCAGATTCTTTGTGCTTTCTGGAAGCCATTCGTCCCACAGGAGTTTTGCAACCTCGCCGGTTTCGGCCATATGCGTCCATAGGGGCAGCCAGTGCGGCGTGTCTTTCGATTTCTTTGCCCAAAGGGCGGAAATAGTCAATTTTTGTTCAACCTCCCGGTTTATTTAGTCTGTGAATTTGCTTGCTAAAATCAGGATAACATAGGCGTGCCAAATATTCTATAGTTTAATATATCATATGTAGATGGGCAAATGTGCCGGCGCCACCAAATTCTGCACTGAACTGCAGCAATGAGAAAAATGAAAATCAGGATGAATGATACTGTGGTTGAGTTAAACGGTTTTTCATGATACTATTTCCATAGACAAAAAAGCAGGCACAGCGCGTGTGAACAGAATGGAGAAAAAGATGAAGAAAAGAGCGGGATACCTGATTGTCATCGTATTGTTGGCCCTTGTGTGCGTAGCCGGCTGCAGCCAGCGCGCCACCGACATTGTGGACAATGTCGTCAACACTGCCGCACAATTGATTTCCGGCGATGTAACCGGCACAGTCGGCAAAGTGTATGCTACCGAGTGGTTTGAATTTACCATTCACTCCATTGACCAGGTGGACTCGTATGCCGGATATGAACCGGGAGAGGGATATATACTCTACGACGTAGTTGTTTCGGAGAAGAATATATTTGATTCGTCCATCCCGATGGGAACATTCGACTTTTATATGGATGATTCCAGCTTTATCGAATACATCTGGCCAATCGACCCTCTGGATGATACGATGATGCCGCTGGAGTTCGAATTGACGCCGGATGAATCGGTACTGTATCATATGATCTATGAGATTCCCGACGACGTCACGGACTTGATGCTCATGTACACGGAAATCGACGAAGAAGACAACGAGGGCCGTACCTTTACCATACACATTCAATAAACTAGGGCAATGGATTGGATAGAAATTACAATCAAGACCACCAGCGAGGGGGTGGAACCGGTCGCCGGTTTGGCGCTGATGGCGGGGATCGACGGGCTGGTTGTGGACGATCCGAAGGATATCCGGGCCTATCTGGCAAGTCCGGAAGCTTTCTTATGGGATTATGTCGATGAGAGCCTTCTGGCGGATCCGGAGCGTATGGCCGTCGTCCGGCTGTATGTCGGGGATCACGCCCAGGGCCGCCGGCAATGGGAAGCACTGCGCGAGGGCCTGGATTCCCTGAAGGAAAACGACCGGGAGGGGCTCTTCGGCAGTCTGGAGCAGGATTTGCGCGGTGTGAAGGAAGAAGACTGGGAGAACAATTGGAAAGCCTATTTCAAGCCCTTCCCTGTGGGAGAAAAGCTGCTTGTCAAGCCGACCTGGGAGGATTGGCAGGAAGAGGGCAAACGAATCGTGCTGGAAATCGATCCCGGCTCCAGCTTTGGGACGGGGCAGCATCAAACCACCCGTTTGTGTATGGAGTTCCTGGAGGAGCAGATCGAAGCGGGCATGGAACTGTTGGATATCGGCTGCGGCAGCGGCATTCTGATGATCGCGGCGCTTCTTCTCGGCGCCGGCTACGCCACCGGCGTGGATGTGGCGGAAAACGCGCTGCGTACCACGGAGGAAAACCTGAGACAAAACAGAATCTCCCCGGACAGATATGCCATACTCTGCGGAGATCTGACGACGGATCACCAGCTGCGGGAAAAACTCCGCGGTTTACAGGGCGTCCACTTGATCACCGCCAATATCGTCGCCGACGTCATCCTGTCCATGTCGCCCTATTTCCCGGATTTGTTGAAACCGGAGGGAAAACTGCTGGTCTCCGGCGTCATTGACGGGCGAAAGGACGAGGTAATCCGCTGCGTGACACAGAAGGGCTTTGTCTTAGAAGAACAAAAGCGTGAGGGAGAATGGAACGCCCTTCTATTCCGCTTAGCCCGCGTGAAGAAAGGTTAACGGATGGAACGGTTCTATGTAGACCCGGATAGGATCAGAGGAAAAGAAGCCCGGATCCGGGGGGAAGAATTCCGGCATTTGCAGCAGGTGCTTCGGCTGAAAGTCGGCGATACGCTGGAAATATTTGACGGCAAAGGGAAAGGCTTCAGCGGCCGGCTGGCGGAATTGGATAAGCAGCAGGCAGTGGTGCGCCTTGAGGCGCCTGTCACAGAGCAAAGAGACAGTGTGCTGCGGGTCTGTCTGGCGCAGGCGATCCCCAAGGGAGACAGAATGGAGTGGGTCGTTCAGAAAGCCACGGAGCTGGGGGTGGCTGCCATTCAGCCTCTTGAATTAAGCCGCTGCATCGTTCGGCTGGATAGCGACGAGAAACGCCGCGACAGACAGGCGCGCTGGCAAAAAGTAGCCGCTGAAGCAGCCAGGCAATGCGGTAGGCTGTGGATACCGAAGGTGTTGTTCCCGTTGAAACTGGAAGCGTTTCTAACGAGGATACGTCCCGGCGACCTGCTTCTGATCCCCTGGGAAGAGGGGGGGCAAGGGCTGCAGGCGTATATCCGCGAGACAGCGCAAAGCATACCGGGTGGCGAGTGGCGGGACAGACAGCTTTTCCTCATGATCGGGCCGGAAGGCGGAATGACAGAAGAGGAAGTGGAAGCGGGACGTCTTGCTGGAGGTAAGGTTTTAACCCTGGGACCCAGAATTCTGCGGACAGATACGGCGGGATTGATGCTGTTGTCCGTATTGCAATACCAATGGGGGGATATGGGAGGGCCTGTTGGATAAAACAGTTGCCATTTATACGCTGGGCTGCAAGGTCAACCAGTGCGAGAGCCAGGAGATACTGGACGCCCTGCGGCGACGGGGATGGCGGACAGCCGGCTTCGGCGGACCGGCGTCTTTGTATATCGTGAATACCTGCACGGTGACCCAGGCGGCCGACCGGAAATCGCGGGGGATTATCCGGGGGGCGAAGAAACATAAGCCCGACGCTATGCTGGTCGTCACCGGTTGTTATGCCGAAAACGGCAAGGCAATGCTGGACGGGATACGCGAGATTGACCTGATTTTGACAAACAAACAGAAGAAAGAGTTACCGGAGTTAATCGAAAACGCCTGGCTAGAACGCAACGCGCCAGCCAGCCCCTGCTTTTCGGATCTGCCGGAGGAAAAGGCGCCGCGGGAGTCGGTCAACCGCCTGGATCGAACCAGGGCCAAGCTCAAGCTGCAGGACGGATGTCATCAGTTTTGCAGTTATTGCGTGATCCCCCTTGTCCGCAGGGAGCGAACCAGCATGCCGGAGGAGGAAGCCTTGGCGCGGGTTGCGGGGATGGCGGAAGCGGGATACCGGGAGGTGGTGCTTCTGGGTATTCATTTGGGCGCGTACGGCTGGGAGACAGGCGAACAGGATCGGCTGGCCGGTCTCTATCGGCGGCTCCTGGAAGCCTTTCCCGCGATTCGCTTTCGACTGGGCTCCATCGAGCCAATGGAGCTTACAGAGCGGCTTCTCCTGCTGATCCGGGATTATCCCAATGCCTGCAAGCATGTTCATCTACCTTTACAAAGCGGTTGCGACAAGATACTACAAGCGATGAACAGGCCGTATTCCGCGGCGGCGTATCGGGATAAACTGTATCATATCCGGCAGCATATTCCGGATATCGCCATCACATCGGACGTCATGACCGGCTTTCCAGGGGAAGGAGAAGAAGAACACCGGCAAAGTCTGGATTTTGCCGGGGAGATGGCCTTCAGTCTGACCCATGTCTTCGTATTCTCCGGGCGACCGGGCACGGCGGCAGCGGCAATGCCGGACCAGGTAGCGAAGAAAGTGAAGGAGTGGCGCAGTAAAGAGTTCATCCTGCTGGGTAAAACCATGGAGGAACACTACGGCAGCAGTTGGGTGGGACGGGTTCAACAAGTTTTAGTAGAAGAAGAAATCAGCGCCGGAAACTGGCTTGGACGCTGCGACAATTATTTGGAAGTGACCTTTACTGTGCCTGCGGAATCCGGAATGGAGGCTCGATGGACGAACCTGCGGGGAAAGCTGCTTCCACTGAGGATTACGGGGAAATCCCTGACAAAAGCGGGGGCATGGCAGGCAATGGCCGACGGGTATTCATCTTAATATAAGGAGGAAAAGGATATGGAAGATTGCATTTTTTGTCAAATTATCGCAGGGGAAATTCCCAGCGACATCGTCTATGAGGATGAGGAAATCCTGGCGTTCAGAGATATTCATCCCGCGGCGCCGGTACATGTTTTGTTTATACCTAAGAAGCACTTTGCCAATCTGGGAGAGGCCGCGCCGGAGGATCAGGCTTTGCTTGGCAGAATGCTGCTGGTGATCGGGCAGGAAGCGGTGAAGCTCGGCCTAACGGAAGGCTATCGGATTGTCTCGAACTTTGGCGTCTCGGCAGGGCAGACCGTCGGGCATTTCCACCTGCATCTTTTAGGGGGCAGATATATGGGCGCCCTTTGTTAAGCGCGCCTTTATGAATGACTTGCTGAGACCTGAGGCAACTGTTATAATTCATCGACGGATGATGTAGATAAAGAAGAATTCCATGAGGATAACAGCATGACACAGAGTGCATCAAAAATTCTTGACGCCATTCGAAAACTGATTCTTGAAACAGATAACCGGATTTATGAAAAGCAGCCTTCGCCTGTGCAGCAAATCAGCTTTGAATCGGCGAAATCCACGTTCTCTCAGGCAGAAATCGACTTCGACGACGCAGGGAGGGAAGCCGCAGGCATGACGGACGCCGAGTTCGGCTATACCAATCTTGCCTTTCTCTTGTCCGATCAATGTGGTCCCGTCATCACAGCGGCAGTGTTTAAGGATGTGACCCAGCAGAGCATCATCGGCAGGCGCGTCTTTAACGGCTCTTTGTTCAGCCAGATTCACGAAGCCAGAGAATTCCTGGACGCTCTGAATCAGACCACAGAGACCTTTGAAAAATACGAACGGGTCAATAGGCGCGATTATCCCGCGGAGGCAATCGAGGAAGCGATTCTGAACGCCGTTCTTCATCGCGATTATGCCACAGGCAGCGGGATCCTGATCAAAGTATTCTCCGACCGGATGGAATTCATCTCCCCCGGCGGATTGGCGGGCGGGCTTGTTATGGAAGATATCCTCAGCGGCTATTCCCTATGCCGCAATCCCGCTCTGATGGCGTTGCTTGCCCGGCTGGGGCTGGCTACTTCCGCAGGCGCGGGCATTCCCGGGATCACGGAGGCGTACAGAAGCTTCGTAACGCAGCCTAAGTTCGAGGCGACGCCGAATGTATTTAAGCTTACGCTGCCCAATCGCAATGCACTGAAAGGAACAAGCGCCGCGAATACGGCGCTTACACCGGAAGAAAGGCTAAGGGAATACATTCAGGAAAACGGTTCCATCAGCCGGAAGCAGGCGGAACAATTACTCGGGATGTCGCAGACGGCGACCGGTCTGGTACTGCGCGGCATGGTGGATCGCAACGAACTGATAAAAGAAGGAAATTCACGGAATATACGCTATTTTGAAAGTAAGTACTAGTCGTAGATAACAGGCTCATCCGTTGTTTCGTATCTGGATGAGCTGGGCGGCGATGCTTACGGCGATTTCTTCAGGCGTCTGCGCGGCGATGGGAAGCCCGACAGGCGAATAGACCTGACGGATTCTGTCTTTCTGAATACCTTCCCGCTCCAGGCGTTCATAAATCAGGGCGATTTTTCTTCGGCTGCCGATCATGCCGACGTATTTGGGCATGGCGGAAAGGCTGAGAACCCATTTCAGCCAGTCGTAATCCAGGAGATGCCCTCTGGTCATAATCAGCACATAGGCATTGTCGTCAAAAGCAAAGCCCGATAAGGCTTCCCCCTCCGCTGTGACGATACATTGGGAATGCGGAAAACGCTCGGTGTTGGCAAATTCTTCACGATCATCGATGATCACTGTCTCAAAACCGATTAGGTGGCATAGGTTTGCTGTCGCCAATCCGACATGGCCCCCGCCGAAAATATACAGCGACGGACCCGGGGTAAGCATTCTTGCGCTTATGATAATGCTTTCATCGTCATGGATGTGCATAGCCGGGCCTGCGCTGTCCCTGATCAATTTGAGTTGCGCCTCCGATAGTTCACAGCCGGACGTCGGTTCCCGATAATCGTCCACATACGCGCTGTAAGTAGCGTCGCCTTCCAGCAAAGTCACCAGCCACGCACGGCGTTTATCGACAATGGCCTGGCGGGCTAAATCAAGGACTTCCGCATCACGGCTGGTGAATACCGTGATCAGTACCGTTCCGCTTCCGCCGCAGATCATGTCCATTTCTGCGGCGTCCTCTCCTGTGAGATCAAAGGCGTGCAGCGCGCTCTCCTGTCCGGACGACAGGCATGCCCGGGCCTTCTCTATGACCTCGGCTTCCAGGCGCCCGCCGCCTACCGTACCGGCGATCGCCAATCCCTTTTCGCCCGGACTGTCTTCGCGGAGCCATACCAACATTTGGGCGCCTTTCTCTCTGGGCGTCGAACCTTGCTGTTCGATGATGTCCGCCAAGGCGACTTTTTGTCCTGATGCTACTCTTGCAGCAGCTTCCTGATAAATATCGATGAGAAACACCTGCCTTTCCCTATATGCGCTGCGCCTAGAACTCGAACGGCGCAGCGTTCGTGACTGATCTGATTGGGCCATATAGGAAGATGATAGCGCATAAAGCCTGTCTATGGCAAGCGTTTTGTCATCGTTATGCATCGACTGGTATGACGCTTAGGAAGAACCTGGTTTACCTCTACCATTAGCAGGTTCAATATAGACTTCTATGGCATAAAATGGGAAATAATGGTTGACTTGCCCCTGGTAATTTGGTAATATATGACATATAATACCAAATAAAGGGGGTTCTAAGGGATGGCAACAGGGAAAAGAAGGAAAGGAAATGGAAAAAAGGCGATAATCGTATGCGCTCTCGCTGTGCTCGGGTTTCTTTTACTGGGCGCTTTCCTGCCGGGAGCGGGCCCGGAGCAAGCGTTCGCGTCAGGGGCGCAGGAAGATCGGGAAGCGGAAGAAGGGGAACGGGAAGCATATGAAGCGCAGGAAGCAAATGAAGAGCAGGACGCGGGACAGGCGGCGCTAGAACAAGCCGGGGAAGGGCAGGACGCGGGGGACGGCGCAAAGGCAGCGGATAGCGATGCATCGCAAGACAGACCGGTGCTGAAGGGCTATGAAAACACCGTATGGGGCGTAACCGGACCGGACGGGCAAGTCATTTCCGGCTATACCTGGGAAATGAATGCCGCCGCCGCGCGGGAGAGAGGGAAAAACGGTATTCGGCTAAAAATCAAAGGCAACCTGGTCGACTTTCCCGATCAACAGCCGGTGCTGGAACAAGGCCGGGTGCTGGTCCCCATGCGGCCGGTTTTCGAATCTGTCTACGTACAATGCCGGGTGAATTGGGACAGCGAAGCGAACAAAGCCACTGTGCTGGATCAACGGGGCAGGCAGGTGGTATTTGTTCCCGGGGAAACCAGCTATACCGTGATCAAAAGCGACGGAAGCCAGCGAATCTACCCCTTGGATGTGCCGGCAAAGATCCTGGAGGGAAGGGTGATGCTGCCTCTGCGGGCTTTGCTGGAAACCTTTGAATTCCGGGTCGAGTGGGTGGAAATCGAGAAGCTCATATTGGTTACCGACAACCTGCCGAGCTGGAGAAAACTGATGAAGCCGGAGGAATGGCAAAAAGCATTGGAAGAGGACTGTGTCCCCTGCGCGCAGATTAAGGAGGCGCCCTGATGAGGAGCCTGGGAGTCGGACGCTGCCTGACTGCACGCCTGACCGTATTTCTGTTAACGTGGGCTGCCGCCCACAACCCAAGCGAAGCGGCATCCCATTGGCAGAATGTTTTGATGGGGTTAACCACCCCAAACCCCGTCGGGATTCGCGCACATGTCGCTCATCCCTTCCGCTTCGCGGCGCTGCGTTACCGCAGCGTTAGCCCCTTACGGACAAAAAAATCGTGTTTTAAATTGACACATCAAGTCCGTAAGGTACTAACAGTGCTCCCGACTGTATTTCTGCTGGCTGCGTTCCTGGCTTCTGTTTGGACCACGGGGTCTTTACAGGCAAGCGTGCCCCGCTACAGCGTGGATATGCAAAACAGCCGCAGGATCAGCGACAATTTGGAAGAAACAGAATTTCCTTTTCAGAAACTGTGGCAGACCGATCTGGAGGGG
>WRMS01000054.1 GCA_009777025.1 Clostridiales bacterium
AATGAAAGATGGTTTGGACGGATCGTTTACCGTCATCACTTCGGCAATCGAATCCCCAAGCCGCACGCGCATCGTGCGTAAATTCTTGGCCTCATGTACGCGTGGGGCGTTGTACATATCCTCATAGCCCAGCAGATAAAAGCTGTGTAACGCCGCGTCGAGATCGTGTGTGACATATCCTAAATGATTGATCTTCATATGTGTTTATCTCCTTTGTGTCCGTTTCTTGACCAATTTCGATTATATGGGGTGTTGTTTTAGAAGTCAATAATAGCAAATGAATTGTAGCAAATGAATTGATTTCCGAGCAGCAAGGATTCCGTTACTGTTCGCATCGTCTAGTGGTCTATTTAGCATTTACTTTTTGACCAGCAGGCAACAGCACTCCACATTGGCCGTTCGCGGGAACATATCTACGGCGCAAAGCGCTTTGATCTCATAACCTGTAAGCAAGCGCAGATCCCGCGCAAACGTAGCGGGGTCGCAGGATACATATACGATGCGCTTCGGGGACATGGAAAGTACCAGCCGCAGCGCGCCGGGGCTCAGCCCCTTTCGCGGCGGGTCAACGACGACGCAGTGCGGTTCCTTTATCGTAGACTCCCATTTTTCTACATTTATGGCGTAAAATTCTATATGTGAAAGGCCGTTTCGCCTGGCGTTTTCGCGGGCTGCCACTACGGCGCCGGGGTTTTGCTCCACGCCTATCCCGCGTCCCGCGTCGCGCCCGACGAACAGCGTCAGCGAGCCAACGCCGCAGTATAGATCGATCAGCGTCCCGTCGCCCGGCATCGCAGCGTATTCGCGGGCTTTTTGGTACAGCAAAAGCGCCGCGCCGGTATTGACCTGGAAGAAGCCCGATATCCTAAACACCAGACCGTCCAGCTCCTCTTCGAGGGGCGGATGCAGCCCGTTTCGCCCGGAACGCAGCGTGATCTCCCCTTTCCGCGGCGGCTGCGGCAGGTCTTTCAGCGCAGAATTGATGTCTTCTTTGAGAAGCAGGCATCGGTCAACGGGGATAACCACGCGGCTTTGGGCGGCATAAAAGCCGCGTGAAATGCCGTCGGTATGCAAGACGGCTTTGTTTCGATAGCCCGCCGTCTGCCCCGTCGTCAGAATTTCATCCGCAACCGCCGGTAATCCGCCAATACGCGCCAGGGCGTCATTGACCCGCTTCAACTTCGCCTGCAACTCTTCTTCATAGGTGATATGACGAAAGTCACAGCCGCCGCAGCGGGGATAAAGCGGACAATCCCCTTCGATGCGCCAGGGCGACGGCGCCAGTATGCGATCTATCTCCCCCCGGGCGCTGCGAGCCTTCTCCTCCCGCAGGCGCAATGCCAGCACATCGCCCCGGGCGGCGCGCGGAACAAAAACCGCCCTGCCGTCCGGGAGCCGTCCGACGCCTTCCCCGCCTGCGCCGTAGCCTGTGATCTCTACCTCATAGGTAGCCGTCTTCTCCATCATAAGTATTCCGGAATCCAGACGTTATAGGTCAACCAGCCTTCGAGGGTCGGCTGGAGCGATTCACGGGCTTTCTCCAACAGCCCGGCAGCAAGGTGTTTCTGCAGGGCGTCGCCGAACGCTTCTTCCAGTTCCATCCCCCAGCGCGCGTGAAAGCCGCCGGCGTCGACGCCCTCGCGAAGCCTGAACGCCAGCATCATTTCCTCCGCCATCGCCAGACGTGCATCGATTCTTTCTTGTTCGGCCACCGGCTTGCTCCCTTTCTCCGTGTCCGCCAGATAGCGCTCCAGGTCGCCAGTATTCCCATAACGAAGCCGCGGTTCCGGCAGGTAACCGGCAGCGCCGGCGCCCAGGCCCAGATAAAAACCGTTTCGCCAGCACTGCAGGTTGTGGCGGCTTTCCCGTCCCGCTTTGGCATAGTTGCTGATTTCATAATGATCGTAGCCCGCATCGGTCAGCATCCGGTGCGCCAGCAGATACTGTCCGCGGCAGTTTTCCTCATCCGCGACGCAGGTCTGCCCGGCGTCGGCAAGCTGGGCAAGCCTTGTACCGGGCTCGATATTCAACTGATACAGCGAGATATGCTCCGGCTGATATGCCAGCGCTTCCCGGAGCGTCCGCTCCCAATGCGCCATGAATTGATCCGGCAGGCCGTAAAGCAAATCCAGATTCATGTTAGTAAATCCGGCTTCCCTCGCCCATTCCCAGGCTTGCCGGAACGCGGCGGCGTCATGGCTGCGCCCCAGCCAGACAAGGTAGCGGTCGTCGAAGCTTTGCGCGCCAATGGACAGGCGATTGCAGCCCGCCCGGCGAAGCGCCGCCAGCTTCTGCACTGTCAGCGTCCCCGGATTCGCCTCCACTGTAAATTCTGCGTCGTCGCCCCCTCGAAGTAAAGCCGCGAAATCCGTCACAATCCCCTCCAACAGATCCCCGTCGAGATAGGTCGGGGTGCCGCCGCCAATGTAAAGGGTATCAAAGCCGGCGTCCGTATACCCACCGCTTATATAGAACGCCAGCTCTTTGCGCAGCGCATCCCGATAGCGCGTCTGCCAGCTCCGGGACAAACCCGCCGTGGAGACAAAGTCGCAATAATAGCAGCGGCTCATACAAAAGGGGATATGGATGTACAAGCCCATCGGCCGGACATGCTTAGGCCGGGCTTGCTCCGCCGGCGATGCTTTCTGCACAGACACTTCTGCTAATCCTCGTCGTCCAGGGACAGTACGGCCATGAACGCTTCCTGGGGAATCTCCACGCTGCCCACCATTTTCATCCGCTTCTTCCCTTCTTTTTGCTTCTCCAGCAGCTTTCGTTTGCGGGTGACGTCGCCGCCGTAGCATTTATCGATGACGTTTTTCCTGAAAGCCTTCACAGACTCGCGGGCGATAACCTTCGTCCCGATCGCCGCCTGAACCGGCACCTCAAACATCTGCCTGGGTATCAGACTGCGCAGCCGCACCACCAGCTTGCGGCCCCGGGCTTGCGCTTTATCCCTGTGTACAATGACGGATAAAGCGTCTACGGCTTCCCCATTGACCAGGATATCCAGTTTAATCAGCTCGGAAGCCCGGTATTCTTTTAATTCATAATCCAGGGAGGCGTATCCCTTTGTCCGGGATTTCAACTCGTCAAAGAAATCATAGATAATCTCCGCCAAAGGTAAATCATAATGCAAATGCACCCGGGAAGGGGTCATGTAGTCCATATTGATAAAGCTCCCGCGTCTGTCCCTGCACAGCTCCATCACCGCACCGATGTAGTCGGAAGGCGCCATGATCGAAGCAGCGACGAAGGGTTCCCGGATCTCTTCGATCTTTTGGACCGGCGGGATCTTTGCCGGATTATCGATAAGGATGACCTTCCTGTCGGTCTGGAGAATCTCGTAGACCACGCTGGGCGCCGTAGTGATCAGCGATAAATCGTATTCCCGCTCCAAACGTTCGTGGACGATATCCAGATGGAGCAAACCCAGGAAACCGCAGCGATAGCCGAAGCCCAGCGCAACCGAGGTCTCCGGTTCATACAGGAGCGCCGCGTCATTGAGCTGCAGCTTATCCAGGGCGTCTCTGAGCTTGTCATAGTCGTTGGCTTCTACGGGATAGATACCGCAATACACCATGGGCGTCGCGCTACGATAACCGGGCAGGGGCGTTTCCGCGGGCTTATCCCCGCCGGTGATGGTATCCCCCACGCGGGTGTCCTTCACGTTCTTGATGCTGGCCGCCACATAGCCTACCATACCGGCTTCCAGGCTGTCCACCAGCTTGGGGCCCGGCATAAAAGCGCCCGTCTCGATGACTTCATATTTTTTGCCGCTGGACATCATTTGGATCATATCCCCTTTGGCCACGCTTCCGTCGAAGATCCGGATATAAGACAGCGCCCCCCTGTAAGCGTCAAAGCTGGAATCAAAAATCAAAGCCTTCAATGGCGCCTGCGCGTCCCCTTTGGGGCAGGGGATCCGGTCGATTACCCCCTGAACGACCTCCGGGATGCCGGTGCCATCCTTAGCGGAAGTCAGAATGGCCTGCGAACAATCCAGTCCGATGACTTCCTCAATTTCCTTTATCACCCCTTCGGGATCGGCACTGGGCAAATCGATTTTGTTTATAACTGGGATGATCTCCAGATCATGTTCCAGGGCCAGGTATACATTGGCCAGGGTTTGCGCTTCGATGCCCTGGGTCGCATCGACGACAAGAAGCGCGCCTTCACAGGCGGCCAGGCTTCGGGATACCTCATAGCTGAAGTCCACATGGCCGGGGGTGTCGATGAGGTTTAATAAATAGATTTCCCCGTCCGGCGCCTCATATTGCATCCGGACAGCCGTCAGCTTAATGGTGATACCCCGTTCCTTCTCCAGATCCATCTGATCCAGGACCTGCTTCGTGGTCATCTCCCGCGCAGACAGCGTACCGGTATACTCGAGAATCCGGTCCGCCAGCGTTGACTTTCCGTGATCGATATGGGCGATAATACAAAAATTACGGATGTTTTCCTGATTCATGGACTGTCCTCCTAGTGGAACTTGAACGATTCTATATTATGGAAATCAGCTAAACCCTCTTGCTTCGTCTGAACATTCGCCAGACTACATCGCTTTCCTCCATTTTGAGCACTACGCTCAACCCCATGTAAACCGGTACGCCGACCGCAACCGCGCTGAGCACCTGCGTCAATTGCCCGGCTTTCGTGTGCGTATCAACCAGATAAAGCCCGCACAGCGCTGATACAGCATAAACCACAAGGCCCATGATCAGCGAAATGCCGAGAATTTTGCCGAAGGAAGCCGCCAGCTTCCCGTCGCCGATCGCTCCGATTTTCCTGCGCGCCATCGCCAGCAGGAAAGCCAGGTTCAGCATGCCCGTGATCGAGTAAGCCAGCGCAAGGCCGCCGATATTGAGCGGGCCGCGAAGCAGGTAATTCAACAGGATGTTGAGCACCATCGCCGCCGCGCCGATTCCTACGGGCGTCCAGCTATTCTTAAGGGCATAAAATACCCGGTTCATCAGCAGCACGCCGCCTTGGGCAAATAAGCCCAGGCAGAAAAAGACCAATGTATTCGCCGTCAACGCGGCGTCCTCCGGGCCGAAGCTGCCCCTTTCATACAACAGGCTTACCACAGGGCGGCTTAACACCGCCAGGCCGACGGCACAGGGAAGCGTGATATAAACAATACTGCGGAGCCCAAAGCTGAAGGATTTTTTAAAGGCCTCCATCTCTTGGCGGGCGGCTTGTCCCGTTAATGTGGGGAACAGCGCCATGACCATGGTGACGGCAAAAATGCTCACCGGCATCTGCATCAGCCTTTGGGCCCATTTCAGGGAGGAGAGATACCCGTCGGGAAACGAAGAAGAAATGTTTTGCTGCACAAACAGCCCGATTTGGGTAAGCGCGTAGCTCAAAAGCACCGGAACCATCAAGGCGAACACTTGCCGTACGCCGGGATGCCGCCAGTTCAGCACCGGTTTATAACGCAGCCCGATATGCCTTAATCCCATAACCTGAATCAGAAACTGGGTAATCGATCCAGCGACCACGCCGATGGAAAAACCTGTTATCCCAAGTTTTTTTCCCAAAACCACGCCAAAGAGTATGATCATGACATTGTACATAACCGCCGCCAGCGCCGGCTCTACAAATCGCTGATAGGAATTGAGGATACCCATGCTAATCCCGTTCAGCGCCATGAAAAACGACTGAATCAGCATGATCCTGGTCATGTGGACGGTAAGCGCCGTATACTCGGGCTCAAAGCCGGGTACAAGCCAGTTCGCCACGATCTGCGGCGCCAAAAGTCCCGCTGCCGCGATACCGCAGAGCATAGCCGCCACCGTAAGATGAAAGACAGTATTCGCTACCTCCCAGCCCTCATCCTGCCTATCCGTGGCAATATAGCCGGAAAACACGGGAATAAACGCAGCGGTGACCGTACCGGCTGCCAAAAGATTATAAAGAAAATCCGGAATGGAAAAAGCGGCGAAATAAGCGTCGGTGACCCTGGTTTGCCCATAGGCTGCCGCAATAAGGATATCCCGCAGATAGCCCAGTATCCTGGATACTATGGTGGACGCCATTAACAGTCCGGCGGCCTTTACAACCGTCGTTCTTCCCTGTGTTTCCATCTATCCTCCGGAAAATGTGAATCCCTCTGACAATCTGTGCGGCGTAAGGCGTCTCTGGCAAATTTTACGCAAGCCTAAAGGCTTGTTCGTACAACTTCAATGGCTGCAAGCCTGTGATTCGCAACATCCAGTTCCTCACTACCTTGACAAGCATACGCCCGCCGCCTGTCTAAGATGAGCTGCGGTTCTGCATCGTTAGGCGTTTACGTATGCAAACAGCCGGGTAGCCTACTGGACACAAGCGGCCATTGGTTACTGCCCGCCTCCGGCGGCTTCCGGCAATACGGTTCCCGACAGCGCCGTTCCCGGTGGCACAGCCGCCGATGCAAGCGCTGCGGACGCTGCTCCGGCAGGCATCCCGCTGACGTCGATCTGGAGTTTCTTATTCACTTTCGCGTCATAGGTCCCGGCCCTCATGACCTCCACGAAATCGAAACCCAGCGTCTCGTTCATCACTTCCGTAACCGCCTTCAGAATCCCGGCGGTATAGCCGGCCACTTCACCGGCAACACCGGCGCCTTCGCCGCCGACGCCGCCCACGTAAGTAATTTTTCCTATATTCTTGAGCGGTTCCGCCGCCGCCGCTACAATCTCCGGATACTTATCGATAACCATCTCCAGCTTGCCGGCCTCATTCATCTTCGCCAGCGCTTCGGCTTTCTTCTCCAGGGCTTCCGCCTCCGCCAGCCCTTTGCGTCGGATGGCTTCCGCTTCGGCAATGCCCGTAGCTTCGATGACCTTAGCCCTTGCTTCACCTTCTTGCGTGATCACTTCCGCCTGCACTTTCGCCCGGGCTTCGCCTTCCAGCCGCAGCTTCTCCGCTTCCGCTTCCGCCCGCTGCACCTGCTCAAAGCGGTCAGCTTCGGCAACCAGCCTGCGCTTCTCCTTCTCCGCCTCCGCAGGGCGGATCACGGTCTCCTGAAGCTCCGCCTGCTTACGATCGGCTTTCCTTTGCGCCAGTTCGATATTCTTCTGTTCGGACTGGATCTCGATCTGCACCTGGGCTTCCGCCACTTCCTGCTGCCGTTTCTTCTCCAGGACAATCGCGTCCATCGAAGTATTCTTCACATCCTTGGACGTGATATTCTCCTGGATCTGGTATGCCGCGTCAGACCTGGCCCGTCTGGTTTCCTGCTCCTCCATGAAGGCCAGCACCTTGAGCTCTTTCTCCTTCTCCGCTTCAGCAATCTGCGCCTCTGCGTCAAGCTGAGCCGTTTTCCCCAGCTTGAGGGCTTCCGCTGTCTTGATCTGGCGATTCTTCTCCGCTTCCGCTTCCGCGATAGCCGCTTCCGACTTTACCTTGGCAATCTGCTCTTTGCCCAGCGCTTCGATATACCCTTCTTCATCGGTGATATCGTTGATCGTGAAGGACTTCAGCTCAAGCCCCATTTCCTCCAGCTCCTTGCCTGCCACTTCCTGCACTTTCGCGGCAAAGCTCTCCCGGTTGTCGTAGATATCCTCGACGCTCATGGACGAAACAATCTCGCGCAGCTTGCCTTTGCACACTTCGGAAGCCTGCGTGCGGATCATCATCACCGTTTCGCCTTCGTTCGCACAATTGAATTGCTGCACGGCAGCCAATATCGTCTCATTGGTATTTTTCACCTTCAGGACGACGATGCCGTCCGCGTTGATGGGAACGCCCAGTTTCGTCTTTGTCTGCCGTATTTCCACTTGAAACATGATGTTCTCAAGGGTGATCGTATCCATTCTCTGAAATACAGGGATCACGATACATCCGCCGCCGGTGACCACTTTCGGCCGCCCAACCCCGACGACCACGCCCGCTTTGTCCGAAGGCACTTTCTTCCACGTGGTGCTGATCGCTCCCACGATCACAAGCAAAGCCGCGACGATAATCAAAACCGGTATCAAGTATCCCATTGATTTATCCCTCCCTCTTTTTGGCCATCAGTTTATGCTGATATACCGATACATAACAAATTTTATTTTCCATATCCACTTCCGTTACTACGACAGGCTCGCCTTTCGGGATAGTTTCGGGCATCAGATTTTTGAGATGGGGATCTATTTTTGCGCGAAAGGAGATAACCACCCCTGTTTTGTCTTTCAGAGATATCACTCCTATGGCGTCCCCGGTGATACCTAAGGTAAGCTCGCCCCCCATCCCCCGCAGTTCCCTATAGGATAGCGCGGAAGCATCGTTTTCCTTCAAACGTTTAATTAGGAATGTGTACAAAGCCCAGTAAAAAAATGCCGCAATCGCCAAACAGATGAAGAGCAGAAAAGCGCTGATCAGGAAAAAAGTCATAAAGCGCAGCAGCATCCTTCCCAGCGCGCCGAAGACCACCAGAAAAAGGCACAGGCACATTAGGTTAAAAGGGATGGGCCCGTTGGCGTGACTGGCTGCAGCTTTCCCTGCTGTGCCGCCCGCTGCGGCAGCTTCCGCGCCGGTATGCATGTCGGCGTCTAAGCCTGCGTCCGGACCAAAATCCATGTCCAAGCCCGGATCCAAGTCCAGATCAAAGTCCAGGCCCGGATCCAAGTCTATGCTTATATCCGAATTGATATCCACAGCCGCGTCCAAACCGGCGTCCAGACCGATATCCGCACTGCTGTCGAATCCCGTGTCCATCCCTGCGTCAACATCAGCCCCCCCGCCGAATAAGCCGCTTATCCAACCAGAAAGAAGGTTGAGTAAAGGGATGACAAAGCCGATAAGGATACTGAGATTAAATATATAAAGGAAAGTTGCCTGGTTCACCTGACTGCCTCCTGCTTATGTGGACCTGTTGCCTGCCATTTCGGGCATACGCGCCTTGTTGTATTTCCAATCTTAAGTATATCATGCTCAGGCCGTGATAACAAAGAGAATAGATCGTCGATCAATCCTTCCCATTTCTTATTGCACGGATCGGATCACTGTTGCTATAATAGCACCAAATCCATGAACCATCTATATACTCCGTTGAAACAAGCGTTCATCAAAAGAATGGAGGAAAAACTGTGAAGAATGTGGATATGCGCATAGACAAGAAGGCCCGGACTCTTACCATAACAGTAGATTTAGCTACGGATTGCGGTGAGAGTAAATCCGGGAAGTCGATCATCATTGCAAGCACAGAAGGGAACGTGGAGCTCCAAGGAGAACTCGAGGGTGAGTTTAAAGAGGAGCTTGCAGGCGTCTTCGTTGGCTTGAATGTATATCGAAAAAAAGATTATTGGCTGTAGGCCGTCAATGAATAGGGGAAAGCTTTCTATATCTGTGTACAGAGTATGGCAGCGTGATGCTAAAGTATTCGTAGACACGGAGAGCTGAAGATGGTAGAGATTTTTAGCAACGCAATGGAAAGTCTTTCAACGGATATTTTGCTACGGTTGACGACAGTATCAGTATGGATATATTCAAAAACTATAAGGAGAGCAAGTTGGTATGAGAAAAAAACGATATGGAGATAATTTTATTATCGATCCAGAAGAAGAAAGAACTCTTGACGAGGGATATTTACGACTTTTCCATTAAGGTAAAATGAAAAAGGCTCCTGATCATGATGAAGTCGTTAAGCGAGTTGAAGGATACAAACGAAATGACAACGGAATAAACCCAACGACTACTGGCGATTGAATCTGTTTGGATTAAACAAGATAATTGAAACAAATAAAAGTATCGTGTATAAAAAGCATAACTTTACAAATATTGGTAATTATGATAGAATAAAAGTGGATGAAAACATCAATTATGATGCGTGACAAGCGAGATGGTATCTATGAGACGAATTGGTGGCAGACGCAGAAAAGGAGGTCGAAAGAAATGATTGACTATCTTAGCGATGTTCATAGGAAATTTCTTCTAGATGAGTTTGGTGTTAATATCAATAGCCTTGAGGATCTCGATTCTCTTGATGATGAAGTATTTGTTAATATTCATAACAAGCTATGCCTGATCGAAGAGGAAGAATTTGCGTATTCAAATGAATCCGAAAGGGGCGATATAGCTATTGATATTCAAGACTATATGGCACAGCAAATGGAATTTGAAGATATGCCAGAGGAACTGGATGAACATAGTTAACAGAGAGTAGTGTGATGATGGAGGAAAAAAATGAACGTAAAAGAGGCCCGTTCCGAATTATGGGAACACATGAAAAATAAAAGAAAGGTTTGCGTTACCTTAGACAATGGAGACGAGTACTTTGGATTTCCATCTTGCTATTGTGATGAGTTTGCAGATGCGGAAATCGGCGATGGATTTTCGTTTATGGTTAACAATGCAACACCGGAAATGCAGGAATTTATTGACAAAGGTATTAGTGGATTCAGCCTACCGTTTATTTGGATGGAAAAAATTGAGGTTGTAGCGAGCAATAATTGTTCTGATTCTATATAGAGTAAATAGAAAATCGGCATTGACAGCCGTCGTAGATATGGTTACTATGTAAATAACAGGAGTTGCCTGCTTCGCAATGGCGGTCAGTTCCGAATATGTGGATCCAATCCGCCCTTACAGGCGGATTGGCGTTATTTCGGCCTTATTTTAAGGCACAAAGCAACAACACCAGTGATCAATGTGAGTAGGGCAAAAAGCTCTAGCCAAGTGACCATAGGCGTCACCTCCCTTCCGGGAAGTGAACCAACCGCCGAGTAGGCAACTCCTGCTTGGTATTTTAGTACGGCTTACAATATTTGTCAATTGGTTCGATAAGTCTGATTTATATGGATAAACAGCAGCTTAATCTTTGACAAAATAGCAGCAGTTCAATATAGTGAGTATACGAACAACTGCACTGGAGGAAATACTATGCAGATCGCATTGTTAGACTTAAAAGTGAATGTAGCCAATGCGTAAACAGAAAAAGAGCCGCGATTCCTGACAGCCCTTTACAATATACATCATGGTGCTTTTTTTATGCCTCGATACTTGGAGAAAAACGACCGTTCAATCGGCAGTGATCTGCTGCAGAATATCGGCAATGCGCACAGAGGCAAAGCCGTCGCCGAAGGGATTGCCTCCGCCAGTCATCGCCTGATAGGCAGCTTCCTCTCTAAGCAGCCGGGAAGCCGCGCTATAGATTGCTTCTTCCCCGGTACCGACCATATCGACGACCCCCGCTTCCAGCCCTTCCGGCCGCTCTGTCGTATCCCGCATCAGCAGCACCGGCTTTTTCACTGCGCTGCCCTCTTCCTGAAGCCCTCCCGAATCCGTGAGGATGATACGGCAGCGACTCATAAAGTTATGAAAATCAAAGACGTCCAGAGGCTCGATAAGGTGAATGCGCTCGTGATTTGTCAAGTACATCTCAGCTATTCTGCGCACTTTCGGGTTCATATGAATGGGGTAGATCGCTTTGGTTTCCGGATGGTCGTCCACGATGCGGCGAATGGCTGAAAACATACGTTTCATCGGCTCTCCGAGATTCTCCCTCCGGTGCGCGGTAATCAGGATCAAGGCTGAGTCAGCCGCCCAGTCCAGTTCCGGATGCCGATAATCCTTGCGTATCGTCGTCCCGATCGCGTCGATGACCGTGTTTCCTGTGACAAAGACCCGCGCTGGGTCTTTCTTTTCATTGAGCAGATTTTGCGCCGCCCACTTTGTCGGCGCGAAATGGTAGTCCGCCAATATCCCTGTAGCTTGGCGGTTGAACTCCTCCGGGTAAGGGGAAGTCATATCATAGGTGCGCAAGCCAGCTTCTACATGCCCAACGGGAATCTGCCGGTAGAACGCGGCAAGGGCTGACGAAAAGGTAGTGGTGGTATCCCCATGGACAAGAAGGATATCCGGCTTTTCCTGGTCCAGCACGGGCCCCAGCCTCAGCAGAACCTCCACGGTGACGTCCGTCAAGGTCTGCTCCTCCTTCATCACTTCCAGATTATAGTCCGGCTTGATTTGAAAATAATCCAACACCGGCAACAGCATATGCGCATGCTGGCCAGTCAGGCATACCACCACGTCGAATTGTTCGGTACGCTTCCGGCATTCCAGAATCAAAGGACACATCTTAATCGCTTCCGGGCGCGTGCCAAAGACCATCATGATTTTTCTCTTGTTCATCGTCCTTGCGTACCGGGAGGAATCCGGCACTGCCTCGCTTTCTGCTGAAGATCGCAACGCACTCCATTGCATTGCCTGTTATTCTTGCGCTTCCGGGGAGTTCGCCGTTATATTCTTGCCGCTGCCATCTCGGGTAACTCCGCTTTCGCCAGCCGCCTGCTTCTTGCCCGCTTATTGAACAGGAAGAAGGACATGGTCAGCGATAGTAAATTGATCCCAATGGATATCAGAAACACATTCCGGTATCCGAAAGTTGGGGAGGCCGCCATGTCAATGACCAGCCCAAAAACAGTCGTACTGGCCAGAGGACCAAAGTCCATCAGAAAGGCGAAGGTCGCGCTGGCTGTCCCATTGCGCGCTTTGGGGGAGTCTACAACCGCCGCGGCGTTAAATACCGGCGTAACCGATGCGCTGCAGTAGCCGTAAAGCCCGCCGATTGTCAGATAGACAAGATAGCTTTGTGCTGAAAAAAAGATCAGCAGCAGATACATGACCATCACGCCCAGATGCCCGGGTAGAAGCACCCGCAAAGCGCCGTACTTGTCGGCGACCCTGGCCATGGTGAGCCGCGTCACAAACATGACTGCCGCGGCGACCATATAAAACATGCCGATCTGCGCGCCGGTATAGGCCAGTATTTCCTGAGAGTACACGGTGATAAAGACCAGGATGCTACAGGTCGAGCTGAAATAAACCGTAAAGTTCAGCGACGCGGGGATGGCCTTACGCTCGATCCATTTCCATATCCCTTTATAACCTGCATTTTCCGCATTGGCAGAAAGCTGTTTCTTTGCGGCGATTTCTTCAGCATAAGCCGGCTTGTTTTCATAATTCAAACCAAAGCCGATAAAACAGGCGGACATATACAGTACGCCACAGACCACAAACATGAGGAAATAATTCTTGTCAGCCGTCAAAGCCAGGGCGAGCATGGGGCCAAAGGCCATAGTGAGTGTCCCGCCAAGACCGTAAAGCCCCATACCCTCGCTCATCTGGGCGCGGGGGATCACGTCTGAAACAATAGAAGTGGCAGCTACGGTGACGACGCTCTTTGCCATGCCCTGGATGAAGCGGGCGGTCAGAACAAAAGCAGGCGTAGGCCAGAAGGCGCAAGCCAGGGTGGGCAGGCCAAAAAGAAGGCAGCCCAACACATAGCTATTTCTCCGCCCTTTGCTATTCACCATCCAGCCGCAGAAAAAAGCCATAGGAATGGAGCCGGCGCTGAAGGCTGTAGCAAGATAGCCTGCGAGCGATTTAGAATGCAAAACGTCGTTGGCAAAAGGCGCCAGGTTGCTGTTGAGCATCTGCATACACATGCCGGTGAAAAGAGCGGCAAAGCAGATCATGAGAAAATATCGGTTCAGAAGCTTTTTATCGTCTTCAGGCGTTTTTATCAAGAACTATCTCCCCTTGTCCTATAGTACCCTTGCTGGATCACCCCTTGATTATACCCCATAGACAAGCGGAATTCGACCATAGTTTTAGGTTCTATGAGTATGCGATTACCGTTTGCGTTTCCGCTTTCCAAATGATGTTACAGTCCAGCATCTGCCCGATGTAGCGAAGAGGCAAATACGTGCGATCGTCGAGGATAATCGCTGTCCCCATGTCGTCCGGCAGCGGCTGTCCGATTACGATACTTACTGATTTCCCGTCTTTGTGTAGTGTGACTGACCTTGCCCTGCCCTCCCAGACGACTTCGGCGCCGAGGGACTCCGCAAGGACACGTATAGGCACAAGCGTCCTTCCCTCGCGGATAATCGGGGCGACGTCGTTTGGCTGCACTTTCCCGTTGAGCGTGAATTCCTTACTGCCAATGCGGAACTCTGCCTTGATGAGCGTATCGGATACGATGAGGCTGTGCCCGCCCGCATAGGACGAATAGAAGCTGAAGCGCTTTCCATCCGCGCTCAGTTCGCCGCCCAGGTTCTTGTAAGTGCCGGAAGCCGCATCGAAGCTGACGCCCGTGAGCATGCTTTTCTGTGAAGCCGTCAGGTTGACGGCGGAAAGGTCAACGATCAGATGAAAGAGTTGATAGGCGTTCTCTGTCTTTTTATCGTCATTTGTCAGTTCCACTGTATATATCGTATCCGCCAGTTGCGCGTTTACCGGATCTATGCTTCTCCATTGTGCAAGTATGCCGGCGTCTGCCGGTTGTTCGGTGATCGAAGCGATCACCAGGCCCGTCGCGCCCAAGGCATGGATCGCGTCGCTCTGTGCCAGAACCATAGCCTTGCCCGAAGCCGAAGAGGCTTGCGTCACGCTGCCCGCTGTGACGTT
>WRMS01000055.1 GCA_009777025.1 Clostridiales bacterium
CTTTGCTCCGGGCGGGAAACGGGCCAAACGGGAGATGGGGGTCATCGTGACCCCCGGCGACGGCGACTGTTCCGCCATGGGCGGCACCCATCTGACCCATGCCGCCCGCCGCAACATCGGCTTGACCGTCGTCGTGTTCAACAACCAAATATACGGCATGACCGGCGGACAGTATTCCCCCACAACCCCGACCAATGACAGCGCCACCACCGCCCCTTATGGCAATTTGGACCGCTCCTTCGATCTGGCCGCCCTGGCCTTAAGCGCCGGCGCCACCTTCGCCGCCAGAGGCAATTGCTATCATGTCCGGCAGACGACAGATTTGATCCAGCGGGGTATCGCGCATAAGGGCTTTTCCCTTATCGACTGCGCCTCCGTCTGCCCCACCTACTACGGGCGGAAAAACAAGCTGGGAGACGCTGTGGAAATGATGCTGTGGCAAAGGGACAACACCATTCTGCAGGATGGGATAGAGGGTTTGGCTTCCGCGGTGGAGCCAAAAGATAAGCTGATTGTCGGCCTCCTTGCCGAAACGGAGTATCCGGAGTATACCGCGGAGTACCGGAAACTGGTCGACAGGCTGGCGAAGGAGCGTGAAGTAAATGGCGAATAAAATGGAAATTCGCATTGCGGGAAGCGGGGGGCAGGGCGTCATCCTGGCCTCCATCATCCTGGCGGAAGCCGCCCTGCTGGCGGGAAAGAACGTCGCCCAGACGCAGTCCTACGGCGCGGAAGCGCGCGGCGGAATGTGCAAAGCCGAAGTGGTGATCAGCGATGAAAAGATCGGTTTCTTCAAAGTGCGCAGGCCTACGTTCCTGCTGGCGCTCACCCAGCAGAGTCTGGAGCAGTATACCAAGAATATCCCCGAAAACTGCATCGTGATGGCGGACGACAGCCTCGAAACGCCGGAATGGATGGAAGGCAAGGGGATTATCCTTCTGCCGATTCTGCGAACCGCTTCCGAAAAAGTCGGCAGGGCGCTCACCGCCAATATCGTCGCCGTCGGCGCGATCAACAAGATTCTCTCACTGTCAACCGCCGAAGAACTGCGGCAGGCCGTCGCAAAAAATATCCCCGCGGGAACGGAAAAAATCAATCTCAGCGCGCTGGAAATGGGCGAAGCGCTCGTTTCCGCTTAGGGGCGCTGCGATCCCCAGCGTTAGCAACTGACACGAACAATAGGAATACGATCAAATACTGAAGGATGGCGATGCATGATGTATGAGGACAGAATCCTTTCCGCTGCCTTGCGGGAAAAAATCATGGACGCGGAGGACGCCGCGCTGTTAATCAAAGACAATATGACGCTGGGCGTAAGCGGCTTCACCAGAATCGGCTATCCTAAGGCGGTGCCCCGGGTGATCGTCGACCAACAAAGCGCCCGGGGACTCACGCTGATCAGCGGCGCTTCCGTGGGCGACGAACTGGACGGCGCTTTCGCGCGGGCGGGCCTGACGGCGCGGCGTTATCCCTTTCAGACGCATAAAGACGTACAAAACGGGATCAACCGCGGCGCCATTCTTCTGGGGGATATCCACCTGAGCCGGCTGGCGCAGATGATACGGAGCGGCATTCTGGGGAAGGTCGACGTCGCGCTGCTGGAGTGCTGCCTGATCCACCAGGACGGCAGTTTTGTCCCTACGCTGTCCGTGGGCGTCTCCGACGTACTGGCGGAATGCGCCGAGAAGGTCATCCTGGAACTGAACCTCTTCCACCCGGCGGCGCTTTCGGG
This sequence comes from Clostridiales bacterium, assembly GCA_009777025.1. Taxonomy (GTDB): domain Bacteria; phylum Bacillota; class Peptococcia; order DRI-13; family UBA5745; genus WRMS01. The sequence continues at coordinate 1,733 of WRMS01000055.1, forward strand.
CATCCATGATATCGCCGCTATGGACGACTGCGTCCTTTCCCTGACAAAACCCGCCGGCCGCGCAGGCAAGCCCGCCATTCCGCTGAATCCGGGAAAAATCGCCGGGATTGTCATTACGGATATGCCGGATCAGCATTCAGTCTATCCGGCGCCGGACGATACGGCGAAGTCCGTCGCGGCGATGATCCTGGATCTGCTTAACCATGAAGTCAAGCAGGGCAGGCTTCCTGAGAAATTCTGCGTCCAATCCGGTACCGGGCTCGTGGCGAACGCCGTGATGGACCAACTGGCGGAGAGTTCCCTGCGAGGCTTGTCCATGTTCACCGAAGTCATTCAGGACGGCGCCCTGCATCTCATCGAAGAAGGGGTCATCACTGCTGCGTCCTGTACCTCGCTCTGCCTGTCCGTGGAAGCGGAAGCCCGCTTTTACGCCAAGCTGCCCTTCTTCCAAGAACGGATCGTTCTGCGCCCGCAGGAGATCAGCAATTGTGACGCACTGGTCCGGCGGTTCAGCCCGGTGGCTATGAATACGGCTGTGGAAGCCGATATCTACGGCAACGTCAACTCCTCCCATGTGTCCGGCAGCAGAATCATCAACGGCATAGGCGGCTCGGCGGACTTTACCCGCAATGCCGCCCTGTCGATCTTTATCACGCCGTCTCTGGCGAAAAACGGCGATATATCCTGTATTGTGCCTATGGTCACCCACGTCGATAATTCGGAGCACGACGTCAAGATACTCGTTACGGAGCAGGGCATTGCGGACCTCCGGGGCCTTGCCCCCAAGGAACGGGCAGCCCTCGTCATCCGCAACTGCTGCCATCCCGACTATCGCCCGGCTCTCCAGGCGTACTTTGACCAGGCTTGCGCGGTGACCGGCGGCGCCCATACGCCCCATGACCTGAAGCAAGCCTTATCCTGGCATCAGCGCTTCGAAGAAACCGGCAGCATGAAGTAAAGGCGGTGCTGCGGAATCGCAGCGTTAGCGCTTCCGCTTATCTTAAAGCTTCGCCAAGGTGAACACGGTCCGGATTTCGCCGACCACACGGCTGTGGTTGTTCTTGTTCTCTATCGGAGAAACATAGCGCGAAAGCGCCGACCTCTCCTGCTGCGTCAGCAAACCTAATTGGGTCAAAGTTTCGATTACAACAGGGCCGCAAGCTCTGTTGTAGTTGCCGTCTTCAATTTTAATGGCAATCCCCAGGTCTTTCCCGATGACGCCAATGCAGTAGACCGCTTCGGCGCCCATCTTGCCGACCAGTTTTCCGCCCGTGTGTTTCATCGGCTCCGTGCAGAAGCCGCCTGTCCCCGCCACCATTTCCGGCGCAGCGTTCATGGCCTTCGTGATCCGCCCGCAAGCGGCACGGTAGTCCGGTTCCAGGTCGCCGGGGTTGGCAAGCCTGGCGAATCCCCATGCCGCGTTATACAGCGGCAGCCCGTGAACCGGCACGCCGCAGCCATCCTCTGCAATGTACAGCTCCTCTTTGTCCATGCCGCACATCTTCGCCAGAACCTGCAGCACCTGCTGTTGAACAGGGTTCCCTATCCTGTCGTAGTCTTCTATCGGAAATCCCTGAAACAGGCAGGACGCAAGAAAGCCGCAGTGCTTGCCGGAGCAGTCCGAATGGTTCTCCCGCCACTCCCACAGTTTCCCGTCGTGTTCCAGAACCGTTTGGATACTGGATTCCATTGGCCTTGTTCCTGTGAGCAGATGGTCCATCGTAAGGCCCATTTTATCCAGCAATCCCTCTATAGTTCTCCAGTGGAACTCCTCTCCGTAGTGGGAAGCGCAGAGAATCGCCAGTTCCCGGTCCGTCAGGTTATAGTGGTCCGCCGCTCCTGTGAGGATCACATTCAGCGCCTGCAGCGGTTTGGCGGAGGAACGCATGCATATCACTCTGTCCGGGTCCCCGGCGCTGTAAAGCAATTTTCCTGCTGTGTCGACGACGGCAATATCTCCCCAATGCACGGACTCCGTTACCGGGCCGCGCATGACATCAATCAGTCTATCTGCCATATTCCCCAACATCCTTTCTTAGAATCGATAAGAACAGTATACTACCATTATATTCGCAGCGTCTCATTTTTAGGATTTTCTATCATTATGAATTGTGATATGATGGAGCGGAGCGCATCTTAACAAAGGGGGATGAAAAAGTGTACTTGCCTGATTTTGACTACTATGCTCCCGAAAGCATCGGCGATGTATGCCGGATGCTGACAGAGTACGAGGATTCTATGATCCTATCAGGCGGAACCGATGTTCTGCCAAAAATGAAGAACGCCGTTCTGGCGCCAAAAACCTTGATCTCGCTTAAACGGGTCATTCTCAATGAACCCGGCATGAAGTCCATTTCTTATGAAGAGGGCAGAGGCATGGTCATCGGCGGCGCCTGCACCCATAACGAACTTGTCTTTTCCGAAGTACTGCAAAGCAAGTATGCTTCCGTGTCCCATGCGGCGCAGAGCATCGCCGCCAATCAGGTACGCCATGCGGGCACCATTGCGGGCAACATCATCAACGCCGTGCCTTCGGCTGATCTGCCGCCGATCCTGATTGCACTGAACGCAAGCGTTACGCTGGTGGGTATAAACGGCGCCCGCTCCCTTTCCCTTGAATCCCTCTTTGTTGGTCCCGGAAAAACCGTCATCGAACGAGACGAAGTCCTAACCGAAGTGGTCATACCCGATCAGGCCATGACGGGCAGCGCCTATTTTAAATATGGTCTTCGCAAAGCAGGCGCCTTAGCTACGGTAGGCGTCGCAGCCGCCTTGCAGATGGAGGGCAACCGAATCCTGGATATCCGTCTCGCTTTCGGCGCCGTCGCGCCCGTGCCCATGCGCGCGCCGCAAACAGAGTCTTTCCTGAAAGGGAAAGAAGCGACGGAAGAAAACCTGGAAGCTGCAGCCGCTATCGCCCATGACGAATGCAAACCGATCACCGATTTTCGCGCCTCCGAAGAGTACCGCAGGGATCTCGTAGGCGTCTATAGCAAACGCGCCATCCGGAAAGCCATTGCTGACGGTCATCGATAAAGAGAGGAGTGAGGAAAGTGTCAGAAAAATTTTTACTGGATGACAACGGGATTAAGCGTTTCCTTGTCACCATCAATGTGAACGGGATCGATTATACGAAAATGGTCAAAGCCAATACGCTCCTCGCCAGCTTTCTGCGGGATGATCTGGATCTCACCGGCACGAAACGGGGCTGCGAACTAGGGGACTGCGGATCCTGCACCGTATTGGTCGACGGCAAACCCATGAACTCCTGCCTGATCCTGGCCTTGGAAGCGGATCACAAAAAAATCGTCACCATAGAGGGCGTATCCACTACGGACGACCTGGATATTGTACAGGAAAAATTCCTGGAGTTCGGCGCAATCCAATGCGGCTACTGCTCGCCGGGCATGATCATGTCGGCGAAGGCGCTCCTGATGCGCAATCCGCACCCAACTTACGAGGAGATCGCAGACGGTATAGCGGGCAACCTTTGCCGCTGTTCCGGCTATATCAATATCATCCGGGCAATTCTATCGGCTTCCGGGCAAGAAGTCGAAAACTATTGAAGGGAGGAGAAAGCAAATGGCTGACGAGAGAGAAAATGTAGGCAAAATCTATGCCCCAAGACCGTACAACGTCATCGGAAAGAGCAAACCCAGAATCGACGGTCGCGAAAAAGCTACCGGCGCCGGGAAGTACTGCGGCGATCTCAAAATGCCCAATATGCTTTACGGCAAACTCCTGCAAAGTCCCTATGCCCACGCGAAGATTTTGAGCATCGATACTTCGGAAGCGCTGAAGATTCCGGGCGTAATCGACGTCATCACCGCAAAAGATGTACCGGATTTAAAATATGGCATAAGCCCCGCGCGCTGGGATGAAAATATTTTGTGCATCGAAAAGGTCTTGTTTGTGGGGGATAAGGTCGCCGCTGTGGCTTGCTTGGACGAGGAAACCTGTTATAAAGCGCTGCAAGCGATTAAGGTGGAGTATGAACCGCTGAAACCGGTTCTTGACTACAGAACGGCGATGGATGAGGATATGCCGCAGATTCACGCCGAATATGAGAGAAATATTAACACCGAAATCCATCAGAAATTCGGCGATCCGGACGAAGTGTTCAAAAACGCCTATCACGTCCGTACCGACACCTTCGTGGGACAGCGCACCTATCAGAGTCCCATCGAACCGCATTCGGCTATCTCCTACTGGAAAGAGGGGAAACTGACCGTCTGGTCGAGCACCCAAACCGTTCACTATTTTCAGACCTATATCGCCCGCCAGTTCGGCCTTAAGCTGGGCGACGTCCGCGTCATCCGTCCGCTGATCGGCGGCGCCTTCGGCGGTAAGCTGGAGCCGACGGGCCTTGAGTTTTGCAGCGCGATTCTGTCGCGGAGAACAGGGCGCCCGGTGAAAATGTTCTATGACCGGCACGAGATGTTCGCCCACAACCGGGGCCGCCATCAAGGAACGTACGAGATCACAACCGGCGTCGACGAAACGGGCAAAATCCTGGGCGTACGCTGCAACTTCCTGCTGGACGGCGGCGCGTATACCAGCCTCGGCATTGCCACCGCCTACTATTCCGGCGGGTTGCTGACGCTTACCTACGATTTCGAAAACTATGAATTCAACCTTCGCCGGATGTATACCAACCTCCCCGCCTGCGGCGCCCAGAGAGGCCACGGCGCCCCGCAGCCCAAGTATGCTTTCGAAAGCCATTTGAATAATGTGGCGGAAGACCTGGGTATGGATCCCATCGAGCTGCGCAAGCGAAATACCAGAAAGGCCGATACGATCACCATTAACGGCTTTGGCATCCAGTCCTGCCACTTGGACGAATGCATAGACAAAATCGTGGAAGTCACGGACTGGGAGAAGAAGAGGAAGGAAGGCATGCCGAAAAACATAGGTCTTGGCATGGCTACGGGCTCTTTCGTCTCCGGCGCGGGCTATCCCATCGTCCGCAGCGATTATCCCCATTCCTCCTGCATGATCCGGGTTAACGAAGACGGGACCTCCGCGACGCTGTACTCCATGTCGGTGGACATCGGGCAGGGTTCGGATACCGCTTACTGCCAGATGGCGGCGGAAGCCATGGGTTACCGGTATGAAAATATGAAAATCGTCGCCGGCGATACGGAAACCACGCCTCTTGATTTTGGCGCCTATTCCAGCCGTCAGACCCTGATGGGCGGATGGGCATGCAAACGGGCAGGAGAAGAGATCAAGTCAAAAATCTTGGAGACTGCCGGCTTTATGCTGAACCTTCCCCCGGAAGACCTGATCTGCGAAGATGCTAAAATCTGGTCCAGGTCCCGCCCCAAAGTAGAGCCCCTTACCTTTGAAGAAGTCGCGAAAAAATACTTCATCATCAAAGGCCCTCTGGTGGGTACCGGCGTGTACAGCCCGCCAAGGCTGGGCGGTTACTACAAAGGCGCCGCCGTCGCTACGTCGCCCGCCTACAGTTTCTGTGCGCAGGCGGCTGAGGTGGCAGTCGATGAGGAAACCGGGCAGGTCGATATCCTGCATGCCTGGGACGTCCATGACGCGGGTCAGATCATTAACCCGAACCTGATGAAAGGCCAGGTTCACGGCGCTTTTGCCATGGGCTTCAGCGAATCGGTTTACGAGCAGGTGCTGTTCGATGAAAACGGTAAACTGATTAACCCGGACTTGACGAATTACCGCTTGATCACCGCCAAGGACATGTGTAAGTTTGATAACTATCTCATCGACGCTACCGATGAAGTTGCCGGGCCCTGGGGCGTGAAAGAAGTGGGGGAGGGCGCGAACAATCCCACGATGGGCGCGATTCGCAACGCCATCATGGACGCAGCCGGCGTTAGCGTCAGTTCACTGCCGATCACTGCGGAGAAGGTATGGAGAGCGTTGAAAGAAAAGAAAGCCGCGGAGAAAGCCGCCGCCGGAAAAGATTGATTTTTCGAAGGAAACCGCTTGAACGAGTCTTCGTTCAGCACAGGATTTGAACCTAAGGTAATACGAACTGCAGCCGCCGCGATTTTGATCGGGCGGCTGCTGTTTTTATTTTGCGCCCATTTGGTGTCTTTCTTGCAAAAGCGCCTACCGCCTTGCCGGACGCTATCCCTCAGCCCTTATCGTAGGTACACAATAGACACACGATCTGCAAATGGTGAATTATTTGTAGAATAATCCATTGCATCAACACTTCGTTCACAGTATAATCTACACATAGTTCATATACCGAACACCAGAGTCGCTTGGCGACGAAAACCACGCAACAGAACGAAAGTACTATCAGGGAGGCGCTTTAGCCCTTCTTCAGAATATATTGCTCAGGGAATGAAAGCCCGGCGCTTCGTAACGCCAGTACTCCACAACAGCTAAAAGTTGCAAAGCACTAGTGATCGATCGAATCGTTAAGTTTATATAATTGTGGCTTATAATACTTGCAATTTCGCTCTGTTCCGCCACCTAGAAGACGGCGTTGTTTGCTTGTGCATAATCCGACCTGGAATACAAATAGGAGTGATAAAATGAAAAGTATTGGCTTGAAACTGACCGCTATTATGCTGAGTATTATCATACTGGGTATCGTGGCAACAGCCGGTTTTTCTACCATTTTTTCTACAAACGTGATTAAACGGGAGTCTCTGAAAGGCATCGAAAGCGAAACCGCTCGACAAGCGCTGATGATGGACACCTGGCTGACAAATCATATGGCTACCATAGCCGCCGCTTCGGCGTCACTGGCACGAACCGACGACTTCTCAAAGGAAAATTTATCCGGCATTCTGGCTGAAATCCTCAGCCGCAATGGCGTATATCAGGATGTGTATATCGGTTTCCCGAATAATACCGCCATCATGGGCAGCGGATTCCCCATAGAGCAGGAATATGCCAATGGATGGAGGGCGACCGAGCGCGACTGGTACAGCCTGGCTATGCGCGATACCAACAAGGCGCATATTACGCCTTTATACGTTGACGCAGCGACAAAAGAATTATGCATTACTGTCTCTCACGCGGTAAAGCGTGACGGCGAAGTGCTGGGCGTCGTCGCCATCGATATCCTGGTCAACTATCTGCAGGATATGGTGTTTTCCGCAAAACTGGATTCCCACAACTATATTATGCTTCTCAACGTGAACGGCGACATTCTGATCCATCCGGATGCTTCGTACACGCCCAATGCGAACGGCGATTATCAAAACTTAGCCGACATTGCAAATCGCAGCTATGCCGCTTTATGGGCCAGCGTTTCCGCCGGGGACGGGGTGTATCTCTATCGGGACGCAGACGGCGCGCGTAACTACTACGGTTCCAGCAAACTGGGATCCACCGGCTGGTACACGGTGTCCCAAATACCGGAAAAGGTTATCACCCAGCCTATCACCAATATGCTGCTGATCGTGCTTGTGATTACTGTAGTCGCCTTACTTGCCGCGGCGTTTTTGATCTTCGTATTCATCAAGAATATGATCACCATGCCCTTGGTCCACTTAAGCTCCTTTATGAAAAAGGCCAGTGAAACCGGCGATCTCAGCCTTCGCCCCGAAGATCTCGAAGTTATCGGAAAATACGGGCAAAAGAGCGACGAATTGGGCCAATGCATTACCTGCACGGCTGCTTTCGTCAGCCGCACAACGGATGTGGACAAAGTGCTGGAAGTGATTGCCAGAGGCGATCTGACGGCGTCGCTGCCTTTGCTTTCCCCTGTTGATACAACGGGAAAATCTCTGCAAGCTATGGTAGAGCATCTGAATACGATGTTTTCTGACATCAATATGGCGACGGCGCAGGTCTCCTCCGGCGCGAAGCAGCTTGCCGACGGTGCGCAAACCCTTGCGCAGGGCTCGACAGAACAAGCCGCCTCCGTCGAAGAACTGTCAAGCTCCATTGCGGAAATAGCGGAAAAAACCAAAGAAAACGCCGCCAAAGCCGAAAAAGCCGCGGAACTCGCCGATACCGTTATGAAAATCGCCGAGAAAGGCAGCCGACAAATGGACGACATGATGCAAGCCGTGCGGGAAATCAATGAAGCGGGCAGCAATATCAGCAAGATTATCAAGACGATCGATGATATCGCCTTTCAGACCAATATTCTGGCTTTAAACGCCGCAGTGGAGGCGGCGCGCGCCGGCCAGCACGGCAAAGGCTTTGCTGTAGTAGCCGAAGAAGTCCGCAATCTGGCGACCAAGAGCGCCGAGGCGGCAAAAGACACCGGCAACCTGATTGCCGATTCCATTGAAAAGGCGGAATTGGGCGCCCATATCGCCGAGGAAACCGCCCAGAGCCTGAAGGAAATCGTGTCCGGCATCAATGAAAGCACAGAGCTTGTCTGCGAAATCTCCTTCTCATCGGGAGAACAATCCCGCGCGATATCCAATGTGAATGCAGGCGTCGACCAGGTAGCGGTCGTCGTCCAACAGAACAGCGCCACCGCGGAAGAAAGCTCCGCCGCTTCAGAGGAAATGAGCGCCCAGTCCAACCTGCTGAAGGAGCTGATTTCTCACTTTCAGCTCAAGGCCGATGCGGCGCCGGCACATCCGGCTGTCCGATCTGCGCTAAGCCCGGCAACCTATGCTCCCGCGGAAACGAAGGGCATGTATCCGAATCCTCTCAATGAAAACAACGGTTTGGACAAGTATTAAGATGCGCTGTCGCTCATCCCTGACCCTTCGCGGCGCTGCGATTGACAACTATACACAATGCGCTTATTATTAAGTTCAAGACTTGTGGAATTGAAACCCAATGGCAAGTCTATTGCCCGTTATCTGTTCCGGCGCGCTATTGCCAAAAGGTAAATCCGCTGCGGAAAGGGGGGTTCTATGCAGTGTGGATCGACATGTTCGTAGTAAGGTGCCGGAAGCATCGGGTAGAAGGACCGATCGAATGGAAAGGAGAGAGTGCATCATGCGAAAAAAATGGTTGATTCTCACGTATATCGTCTTGTTTATGTTCCTTACCTCAACCGCTTTATTCGCCGCGCCGCAGCAGAAAAACGGCTATGTGGAAGCAGCGAATACCTATGGCGCCGTCGCTGCGGCGAAGGTGACCAGCCTTAGCGGTAACCAAAACGGCCTAACGATTACCGTTACCATTGATGGCACAGTTGTGGCTGAAACGTATCAAACTATTCCCAACAATGCGTCCGGCGAATACACTGTGGGCGACTACAAAGTGTATGTCAGTACTTCCGGGAATACCAAAGTGGATTCCTGCTTTATCACTTACGCAAAAGCGCCATCCGAACTGGGCTTGCTTCGGGTTGTCAACCCCCGTCCTAGCAGGGCGCCGATTGAGGCTGTCGGGCTGGCGCCCCGTCTGGCTACGGTGGAAGGCAAAACCGTAGCGGTTATCGCCAACTACAATAACACGATGCCGCCTATTGCCAGAGCTCTACTCGATGTAGTAAAGAACGGTACGGTGATCTTCATCTCAGACATGGAGGTTGCCGCCGGACAGAGTCCGCGCCCTGTCGAGCTGGAGGCCCCTATCGTCAATATGTCCCTTCGGGATTTTGAAGCGAATCCCGCGATTGCCGACGCCATCGTGTTCGGCAACGGATTCTGAGGGAACGCAGCGGCAACAGTTGTTGCCTACGCGGTGAAGTACGAAAAACTCGGTTTCCCCACTTGCACACTCGCTTACTCGGATATGCTCTCCGTTGAACAAGATGCTTCTGTTACCAGGGCGAATTCCATGCCCGCGCTTCGTATGGTTACCGACGAGAGGTCCGAAAGCGCAGTCGATCAGGCGCCTGCTACGATGGCTGCCATCGTCAAAGCCTGGACCGATCCCCTGACAGAAGACGAAGCCTATTCCGGCCCGTATTCCTTTGCGCCCGAACCCCCTTACATCTATGAAGGCTATGACTATGAAGAAGCAATGCTCGTCATGGAAGGCGACTTGAACCGTTGTGTCTACGCCCTTTCCCCTGCCGAGTACACAGACGGTTCCCCTGTACAGCTGCCGATCGAAAGCCTGGTAAACAAAATGCTGGCCGCTACTTCCCAGTCTCCGGACAAAGTCGTCGGGCCTCTCGGTCCGAATATGACCGAAGCTACGGTGCGGTCCGTCGCGGTGAACGGCGTCATGGCAGGCTGCAAGCCGGAAACCATGCCCCTGCTGCTGGCCCTCACGGAAGCCATGTCGAATACCGATATTGCCGAGGCGCTCATGGGCGCCCAGGGTTGGTTCAGCTTCGGCGCGATCGTGAACGGCCCCTATGCGGCGGACATTCGCATGAACACAGGCGGACCGAATCTGTCCGGCCCGGCGCCGCTGACCCCGGGCGTCCCCGCCAATACCTCCGTCGGCCGTTTCATGCGCTTGATGATGATCAATATCGGCGGCATCGAACCTGGCATCTTTGAAGCGAAAGGGATCGGCAATCCGCACAAGAGCAGCATCGTCATGGCGGAAGCCAGCGACGAATCCCCCTGGCCACAATATTCCGCAGACTTGTCAAAGAACGCAACCTGGCCTTCAACGGAAGCTACTTTCAGCGACGGCGAGAATACGGTTACTTTCTTTGTCTTCTTTGGCGATATGTTGAATGGCTTCCGGGCAAGGTACACCGGCCCGACGGGCGACTCGCCCGACTCTGCGGTAGCCGAACGGATACTCGGCCCGATTGCGGAAGCGGCGAAGTTCTTATCCCGCAGCCAGCAAGGCCTCTGCGTATTTATCAGCCCCGCCCAAGCCGAGCAGCTGGCAGACGCCGGCTATACCCGTCAGAAGGCCCAGCAATGGATTTCTGACCACTGCGTCGATGTATACGATAAGGCGTCGGCTATGGGTCTGGGTTCCGGCGTGGTCGGTACCGTGTTTTCGATTCAGGGCGTCCCTTTGAATCCTTCCGGGCAGTGGCCCGCCGAATGGAGAACGCCCGGCTTTAACGAAGTCGTGAAGTATTATCCGAATCCGGACGGCATTCAGATCCTCGTGGGCATCGGCAGCTATGGCGGCCTGATCATGAACGGCACGCCCAGATGGACTGTCGCCATCGACAAATGGAAATAAGCTAACCTGCATACTGCCGGAAAGCCGCCTTTTTATGCCGGCTTTCCGGCATTTTTTTGCGCACAGAGGCGCCAGTGCGGTTAATAGCCAACTATGGCATTGTACAGTCCATGATTCGAATTATTTTCATTTTTAACTATGGTATACTGTTGACAGTCAATGTATAAGCCGGGGTACGAATCTTGTGCTGAACAAAGATTCGTTCAAGAGGGGAAGTAAAATGAGAACACTGGAAACGGAGCGGCTAATCCTGCGAAAATTCCAAGAAAGCGACTTCGCTGCCGTGCACAGTTACGCAAGCCGCGCGGACAATTTGACCTACTTGACATGGGGACCGAATAGCGAAGAAAACACAAAGGCTTTCCTTGCGTTTGCGATCGCGCAAGCAGAAGAAGCGCCTTGCACGAACTATCAGTATGCCGCTGTGTTGAAGGCAAATGATCAGCTGATCGGGGCCATCAATCTTACCCTATCCGGAAGGGAAGCGGAAACAGGCTGGATCCTGCATAAGGCGTATTGGAATCAAGGCTATGGAACAGAGATGGCTGCCGCCGTACTTCGCTTCGGCTTTCACTATTTGAATCTCCACCGAATCCTTGCCCACTGCGACGCGGAGAATATCGGCTCCTACCGGGTAATGGAGAAAATCGGCATGCGCCGCGAAGGCGTATTCCTCAAAGGCCGGCCGGCACACAAAGGTTCAGAAAAAGAATACGGCGACGAGTTATCCTACGCGTTTCTCAAAGAGGAATGGGAAGCGCGCAAAATCATTACCTGATAGGCAATATTGGGCTTGTTGTCGAGGTATTGCGCAATTGGTTGGAGTAGGCTACTCTTCGCAAATAATCAACAATTTACTATGCAGTAGAGCCATTCGTTTTATCTTATCACAACTATTCATTTACAACTATGTTATACTGTTGACAGTCAATGTATAAGCCGGAGTACGAATCCTGTTCTGAACGAAGATTCGTTCAAGAGGTAACGCAAAATGAAAAAATTGCCGCTTGGTATACAGAGCTTTAGAAAAATAATTGAGGGGGAATATGTCTATGTTGACAAGACGCAGCACATCCACTTGCTCCTTAATACGGCAAATTATTACTTCCTCTCACGTCCGCGCAGGTTCGGAAAATCGCTTTTGCTTGACACAATAGCAGAGATATTCAAAGGCGAGAAAGAGCTTTTCAAAAGACTTTGGATATATGATTCGGATTATGAATTCCCAAAGCATCCCGTTATTCGGCTGGATATGAGCAATATTTCAAACGAGACCCCGCAAATACTAAAAAATGCGATTATGCTTGTTTTGCAGGAACGCATGTTAGAAGAGGAGTTTGATATACCGGGCAATATCCCTTCGTATACGTTTAAGAGATTGATTGAGCTTCTGCACAAAAAATACAAACAGCGCGTTGTCGTACTCATAGATGAATACGACAAACCAATACTTGACAAGATGACCGAACCCAAAATAGCAGAAGAGAACAGGCAAGTCCTCAGAGGCTTTTACGGCAT
>WRMS01000056.1 GCA_009777025.1 Clostridiales bacterium
ACAACATCAAACCCGCCTGATAAGATCGGATCGCGACTTCCCAGGCGGGTTTTTCTATTCGTTCTGTCCTATTCGACAGTGACTAACGTAAAAGCTTGTCCAGCTCCTCCAGATCCGCGTTGATCCAGCCTTTTTCCCTTAAATGCAGCAATTGATAATAGAGTATCGCGTAATCCGCAGGATCGAAATGCTTCTTCAACTCCTCCGTATCAAAGGGTTTAAACCGGTACTCCGCCAGCAAGGCGTTCAGTTTTCGTCTGATCTGAATGATATTGCCGGCGCTTTTTTTACCTTCCTCCACCTGAGGCTGATCATAGGGATTCAGACCGGCATACACGGCGTAGCAGCCGACTATGCGTTCAAACAGGGCGATCAGCGCCCCCAGAGAAAAAGCGTCCAGCCGATCCATTGTAATCAGCATGCTCTCCCTGCCCCGCGCAGCCATTGCGCTCATGGTGCCATGGCAGAAAGCCAGAAGAAAGTCGCCCATGGTGATGCTCCCTTCTTCCACGTCCATCTCCCGGACCTGGCCTTTCTCACGAAGCACGGAGAAGAATAAGGCGAAGAAATCATTATAACCGGCCAGGAGCTGCTGCACGTACGAATGCTGGTCGGTCGTCCCTTTATTTCCAAATATCGACAGTCCCGAATGGACAGGTCCTTCTCCTGTCTCCCGGGTCTTTCCCAGGGATTCCATAAACAACTGCTGCAGGTATTTCCCCCAGAGATCCAGTTTGTCCTTGTAGGGAAGGACGACCATGTGATGCTTCCCCTCATTGCCTGTCTGCGTAATGAGGTAGCGTGTCAGCAGCAAAGCGGGATTTTCCTCCTGCGAAGGATTACGGGTCAGGACGTCCATAGCGCCGGCGCCTTCCAGCAGACTGTCTATATCAAGGCCCAGCAGCGCCAGGGGAAGGAGCCCCACCGGGGAGAGTACGGAGAAACGCCCTCCCACCCAGTCCCAAACGGGGAAAGTATCCAGCCATTCATGGGTTTTCGCGTAATCGTACAGCTTTGAGCCTTCCATCGTCACCGCGACGGCGTGACGGCCAAAGCGAAGACCTTTCGCTTTATAGATTTCCTCAAATATGGTATAGATGTTTCTGATCTCCGTGGTGCCGCCTGACTTGGAAGCCACTACAAATAATACTTTATCCAGGTTCCGCTGCCCGATTTCCCGGATCATGCTGTCTACCGTATCGGGATCCGTGTTGTCCAGGGTAAAGGGCTTCAGTTTGAAGCCTTCGTCGCCCAGGGCCCGGATGATAAACTGAAAGCCGAGCTGCGATCCCCCGATTCCGATTGCCGCCAGGTACTGAAACCCTTCGCCGGCTTCATTGGCGATCTCTCCGCTATGGATTCTCTTGCTAAAAGCCTTGCAATCCACTATCGCTTGCGCAATCCCGGTGCGAATGCTTTCTTCCGGCGCCAATTGGGGACGCCGCAGCCAGAAATGCCCCGCCATCCTGTCCTCCGAAACGTTCACATGGACGCCATTCTCCGTATCCTCTATCGCCTTCATGACGTCCCGGCAAAATGCCGCGTCCGCTGGCACATCCAGATTGAAGTTTTGGGAATGGCGGAAATCAAGGGTAAATACAGCCCGTTCATGTTGGAAACGGACCAGGTCTTTATTCAATTTGGCAATTTTCCAATTCTTCATTGCGCATCCTCCTCTATCAGCCGGCGAACCGCTTCTTGGAGCTCTTCCAGCCGCCGCCCTGCTTCCTCTTTGTCTTTGCCGTATACCGAATAATAGATCTTCAGTTTCGGCTCTGTGCCGGACGGCCTCGCGGCAATCCAGGAGTTATTTTCCAGTATAAAGCGCAACACATTATCCTTGGGGATCCCATTGATGCCCAACAGGTAATCCTCCATCTCCCTGACCTGCGGTAAGGCGGAGGCGCCTGTACGCCGGAAAAGGCCCATAAGGCGCTCCATTTTCGCCATGCCTTCGATTCCGGGAAAGACAAAGTTATCCAGATGGTCCAGGTAATAGCCGTATATGCTGTAGATTTCCTCCAGGCGTCCGACCATTGTCAGCCCCTTTTGCAGCCACCAGGCAGCCGCTTCACAAAAAAGCAGCACCGCGCCTATCGCGTCTTTGTCCCTTGCGAAGTCGCCGATCAGATAGCCGTTGCTCTCCTCATACCCGAACACAAATTCGCCTTTGTCTTCGGCGCCCTCCGCGTTTCGAAGCAGGATCATCTGTTCCCCTATATACTTAAAGCCCGTCAGGGTTTTGATCACGTCCAGGCCATAGGCCCGGGCGATGACTTCCCCCAGCGACGAAGAGACGATGGTGTTGATCAGGACGCCCTTGGCAGGCAGCAAGCCCAGTTCTTTCTTCCTTGTTAAGATGTAATCCGCAAGCAGAACGCCGATTTGATTGCCTGTGATATTGCGGAAGACGCCCTGATGCGATACCGCCGTCCCCATGCGGTCCGAATCCGGATCCGTACCCACGACCAGATGTGCTTTCCGCCTTTCTGCCAGATCGATAGCCAGCGCCAAGGCCTTAGCGTCTTCCGGGTTCGGCTGAATCACCGTCGGGAAATCTCCGTCCGGCGCCTCTTGTTCGGCTACGGTCGCGACATGCGGAAAACCGGACTTTGCCAGCGTCTCCCGGACATAATGATTCCCCGCGCCGTTGAGAGGCGTATACACCACCGATAGTTTCTCTTTCGCGGCAGCGTCGTCCAGCAGAGAATGCCCCGTAACCGTATCCGTATACAAATGGCGGAATTCCTCTCCCAGGACTTTGATTTTCCCTTCGGCAGCCAGCGAATCGAAATCGACTTCAGGCTGCGGGTTGAACAAAGGAATGGCTTCTACTTCATCTAAGAGCGGCGCAGCCTCCTGCGGAGGCAATTGACAGCCGCCCGCGTTGTAGATTTTCATGCCGTTGTACTCTTTCGTATTATGGCTGGCTGTCAAAACCACGCCTGTCTCGCAGCCCAGGTATCGTATGGCGAAGGACAGGACCGGCGTAGGCGTCGGACAGTCAAAGAGATAGACCCGCACGCCTTTCTCCGCCAGGGTGACCGCCGTATGCCTTGCGAAATCCTCCGAATGATGGCGCGTGTCGTAGGCAATCGCCGCCCCTCTCGCCAGGGCGTCCGAACCTTTGTTCATAAGCCATTGCGCGACGCCCAGGATCACTTTTCGAACGGTATAGGGGTTCATCCGGTTGCTGCCCGGCCCCATTACACCGCGCATACCGCCTGTGCCAAAGGCCAACTCCTGCCCAAAGGCTTCGGCGATTGTATTTTCATCTGTCATTTGCCGTATGTTTTGTTTTGTACTCTCATCTATGCAGGGACTGTCGAGCCAGGCTTGCCTGTTCCGGCTTCCCTTGATTTTCAAGTCATTCGTATCATGATCCGCTGTCATAATTCCTTCCTTTCCTTTACCTATTCCTATTCGTTTCTGCTTATTGATGAATGGATATGCATACACAGCAATACCCCTTCGCGCCAGTCTATCCATGCCCTTTCCTGCGTCAGTTCGTTACTGACGCCCAAAGGGAAAGCGCTGACGTAGCGATCCCCTGCCGGTTGGTATTTCAATCCTTGCTGCCGGAAGCCCGAAACCTCGGGAGATAAGGCAAAGAATGAGACAAAGTCTCCCTTCCTGCCTTCGATCCATTGCTTCTTTTTTGCCAGAAATATGCTGTAATCTTTATCTTCTATGACGATATCCGGCAGATCCTCATCCTCCCGAATCCCTATATCTCTGTATTCCGGCAGTAGAACGAACTGGAGCAGCGTGATATTGGCAAAGCTGTGATCCGGCCTTCCGCCGAGGGCGCCCCAGATCCGGATATCCCGAAAGCCCTGCTTCAACGCTTCCCGCAGCACGATGCCGCCGTCAGTGTCATTTTTCTCCGCGGGGCTGCGGACGAAACGGCAGCCCCCTTCTTCCCATTGCCGGATCTCTTCCGGCGTCAGGGAATCCAAATCCCCGTAAATCACTTCCGGCGTTATGCCCAGCCTAACAAGATGCCGTGCGCCGCTGTCGGCAACCAGTATATGGTCCGCTTCTGTAAGGCGCCGCCGAAAAAGCGAATCATCCCGTATTTCGCCTCCAAGTACCAATAGACAAGTCCTTGCCACCGCTATATCCTCTGTATATTCCTGTATAGTCCTGTTTCTTCTCTTCCTTAATGTGTCCCGGTAATTCTTCCGGATGGAAATGGTCTCTCAATATGGAAATAGTCCGTCAATACCGTTTTTCTCTTTCCTTCAACTCCCGCAGAAAGACAAGATAACGCTGATAGCGCCCTTCGTCGACCAAACCCTCGCGCACGGCCTGACTGATCCCGCAGTCCTCTTCCTGCTCATGGATGCAGGAGCGGAAACGGCAGTTCTCTAAAAAAGGCTCAAATTCTGAATAATACAAGGCTAAGTCAGCGGAAGAAATGGTTTCCGGCATAACCAACTGACTGAAACCAGGCGTATCCGCCACCCAGCCGCCCTGCGTCAGGGGTATCCATTCCACATGCCGCGTAGTATGCCTGCCCCTGCCCAGCTTGTCGCTCACTTCGCCGGTTTTCAGCAAAATGTCCGGTTCGATCTGATTCAACAAGCTGGATTTGCCCACGCCGGAGGGCCCCGCCAGCACGGTGGTCCTTCCGGCCAGCTTCTCGCCTAACTGCGAAACGCCTAAGCCGCTTAACGCGCAGGTAACCAATTGGTTTACGCCTGCCGCCTCATATGGTTTTTGATATTCGTTCAATTCGCCGATCCCGGCAAGGTCTTCTTTATTCCAGCATAGAAGCGGCTCGATCTCCTCCGCCAGGATCATCAGCAGCAAGCGGTCCAGGAGCCATAGGTCCGGCTGGGGATAATCGGCGGCCATGACGACAAGAGACTGGTCGACATTCGCTACAGTCGGCCGTACAAGGCGGTTTTTGCGCGGGAGGATCTCTTCCACGACCCCCTTTTGCGCCGTTTCGTCGACAAGGTCAAAAAGCACTAAATCTCCGGGCAGCACATCTTGCTTCTCGCGGCGAAATCGCCCGCGAAGACGGCACTCCCACAGAATACCGGCGCCATCATCTACCGTGTAAAAGCCGCCGACGCCTTTCAATACCCTGCCCTTTCGAAGTCTTTCCTTTCGATCCTCTGTTATGCTATCACCGCTCCCCCGAGAACGTTTGTTCTATGCTTTGGCTTGCCCCCTGCTAAGGCGGCGCTGTCATCAGTCGGGCCCCGGGCCCAAGCTGACTACGATATTGATAGGCGTACCTTCCGGCGCCTGTGTACTGCCCGCCGGATCCTGATTAATAATGGTGTCTTTGGGGTACGACCAGCTCATTTCATAACTTGTATAGCCAAATTCGACGCCTATACCCCTGGCTGCCGCCTGGGCGTCCGCCACAGGCATGCCAACGAAAGACTGCACCGTCACATACTTGACCACCGGTCCCAGGCTGACGATGATATCCACCGTATCCCCGGGCAGAAGCGGCGTACCCGCTTCCGGCGTCTGCCCCATGATAAAGCCTTCCGGCGTTTCGCTGTCATTGATGGTCTCCACATTGCCTATATCCAAACCCAAATTATGGAGCAGGATCAAAGCGGATTGCTGCGTCTCATCCAGCAGACTGGGCGCCGGATAAGTCGCCGGTCCCCTGCTCAAGGTTAAGTGGATGGTACTGCCCGGCCGCACCGGGGTAAACGCGGCAGGGTCCTGGATGGCCACGCTTCCGCTGGCGATATTGTCCCTGGCTACCCGGTTTTCCAGTATCGACCCGATTAAGCCAAGGTCTTCCAGGATTTGTACAGCCGCTTCTTCCGTTCTGCCTACCACGCTGGGCGCCTCGATCTCTTCCGGCGGCGAATAAAACCAATTGGATATCGCCCTGCCTAAAGCCAAACCGCCTACGGCGATCCCGCAAAACAGGATGACGCCGAGAACGAGCTTCACAAGCCGGGCCCTCCAGGTTTTCGTCTTTGTCGCCGCGCCTGCGTTGCTTTTCGAAGCGGTGTTGCCCATAAGTTCCTCCTGCCCGGTCTCCTGCGTCAGCCCGCCTCTGCCATTCGTCCCTAATAATCCGGTCAGTTCCTTCCTGTCCAGGGTATCCTCCAGCTTGTCTATCTCCGGCTCATCGATATACAACAGCCGGTTATTAAAACAGGCTTCCCGCAAGTCGTCTTTCAATTCCAAAGCAGACTGATAGCGGCGCTGCGGGCTGCGGTTCATCGCCTTGAGAATCACCTGCTCAAGGGCTTCCGGTACGGCTGCGGCGCTGTTTGCCTTTCCCGGAGGAACCGGGTCCTGCTGAATTTTCTGTAAAGCGACGCTGATTGGCGATTCGCCTTCAAAGGGTAGTTTACCGGTAGCGATTTCATAGAGCAGGACGCCCAACGAATAGATATCCGACCGGTGATCCGCCAGTTCACCCCTGGCCTGCTCCGGAGAAAGATAGTGGACCGAGCCCATGATGCTGCCCGTATGGGTCACGGTGGCCTCGCTGGCTGCCCGGGCTATGCCAAAATCCGTCACTTTGACCAAGCCGTCAGGGCTCATAATAATGTTATGGGGTTTAATATCCCGGTGGATAATGCTCTTATGATGGGCATAATTCACTGCGTCGCAAACCTGCGCTACAATCGCGTAGATCTCTCTCGGCTCGAAAGGCTTCGCCCTGCTGTGCAGGATCTGTTTTAAATCATTGCCTTCAACGAGCTCCAAAACCAGATAATACACATCCTTATCCTGACAGACGGAATAGATTTTCACAATATTTGGATGGGACAGGCCTGCCACGGCTTGTCCTTCGCGGCGAAAACGGGCGATAAACACAGGATCGCCCGTAAACTGCTCCCGTAGCATCTTGATGGCCACCGTCCGGTGTTTCTTCATATCGATACCCCGGAAAATCAGCGACATTCCGCCGCTGCCAATCAGTTCCTCGATCCGGAAGCGGTTATTCAACACCGTACCCGGCTGGATCATCGCCCACCCTCCTCTGTGATCAGGATGACGGTGATATTATCCGTGCCCCCTTTTTGATTGGCTTCTTCCACCAGCCGCTCGGCCTTCTCTTCCAGCGTCAGGCCCGGGCTGATCACGATCTCTTGTATGATCTCTTCTTCCAGCATATTAAATAGCCCGTCCGTACACAGCAACAGGTACTCGCTTTCGTTTGCCGATATACTGCCCCATTCCGGCGCCGCGTCTCCTTCCGTACCCAAGGCCCGGGTCAGCACATTCCTATGGGGATGGACCTTCGCTTCCTCCGATGTGATATTTCCCCTGGCCAGCAGCTCGCTTACCAGGCTATGGTCTTTCGTCACGGCGGTGATCCTGTCCGCGCTTACCGCGTAAACCCGGCTATCCCCGATATGCGCCACCTTCCATAAGCCTCCCGTAAAAAACACCAGCACTAAAGTGGTGCCCATGCCGGGAAAGCGGTTGCGCAGCGCCTCCTGGTGAATCTGCGCGTTCGCGGCAGCCAGGGCGTTTTCTACAACGCTTTCATCAACCGAATCCCTATCTTTCAGCTTGCGTTCCAAGGTTTCGACGGTAATCGCGCTGGCCAGACCGCCGCCTTCATGTCCGCCCATGCCATCCGCCACAGCGTAAACCATCTGCTCCGGCATAATCAGATACTTATCCTGATTCTCCCTCCGCAGCACGCCGGTGTCTGTCCTGCCCGCCGCCTGAAAGGCCATATACGCACACTCCCGGATCATTGTTCAGATCACGCGATCCCCATGCCGGGGGAATCATCGCGCCTTATGCAAGTATTGTAATTCGCCGTGATGAAAATGGCAAGCCTTTTGCCTAAAAAGCACTGTCAAATCAGCCATACAGGAATATAGCAGTGATCCGCATTAAGGGGATATACGCTGTCGGTCATGCAGATAACGCCCCCCGCGCCGATGGCCTTTCCTGTTTTTGTCAGCACATCAAAATGCCGGATTGCTTTTTTATCAGGTGAAGCGGTCTTTTTTATCTCAAAGGGATGGAGCGTTTGGTTGACTTCGATCACAAGGTCTATTTCCTTTTGGTCGGTATCCCGATAGTAAAACAACGGCGGGCGTTTACCGGCGTTATAGTAACTTTTGATGATCTCGCTGATCACATAGGTTTCAAAGAATTGGCCTGTCATCGCCGAGACTTCCAGCGTCTCCGCAGAATCCCACCTTGTCAGAAAAGCACACAAACCGGTGTCCATAAAGTACATTTTCGGCGCCTTGACAATACGTTTAAGGGTATTGTTAAAATAGGGTTCCAATAAAACGACGAGACCGGAAGTTTGCAACAGGGACAACCACAGTTTTGCAGTAGGCGGGCTGATGCCCGCATCCCTTGCGAGATTCGCATAATTGACCAATCCGCCGGTACGCGCCGCGCAAGCTGTCATAAAGCGCATAAAAGCCATCTCGTCGCCTCCCTGCTTCAAAGCCCTGACGTCTCTTTGCAGGTAGGTATCCACGTAGGAACTGTAGAACAAATGGTGATCAAAAGCGCCGCTGTAGGCGCGCGGCATGGAGCCGGTAAATATCCGCGCATAGATTTCTTTCAAATTCTGTGGTTTTTGTGTTTTCTCTCTCTCCATCCATACTGCCGGATCGCCATAAAAAGCGCCTCCCGCCGTCCTGCTGATTTCGCTGCCGGACAGGCCCTGCATGGGGATAACAGCCACCCTGCCGGCTAGGCTCTCGCTCACCTGCTTCATCATGGGGAAGACTTGCGAACCGGTCAGCCAATAATCACCGTTTCTTTTCCTTCGGTCCACATGGTACTTAATATAGGGCAGCAGCTCTTTTGCGTATTGAAATTCGTCGATCAATACAGGCGGGGGATTGCGTTGAAGGAACAGCTCCGGTTCACGGATCGCCAATTCCCGGTTCAACGGTAGATCCAGGGAAACAAAATTACGGTCTTCTCCAATGAGTTTTTCCAGCATTGTTGTTTTTCCGACTTGCCGCGGACCAGTTACCATGACGACCGGAAACATCTCGTTTGCCCGCAGTATCACTTGTTCCAAATGCCTGCTGATATACAAGCACATCACTTCCGTTCAATATAACTTATAACTTTATATTAAACGATACTCAATACGCAGTCAAGCAATAACGGCAAAACTCCTTTCATATTTGCGGCTACATGTCACAATCCTATATCCTTGTTTTCCTCGCTGAACAAATGCAATTCTGCTCTTGATTTATGGCGACAAAAATAGGATAATACTAGTAAGCGTACGTTTTTTCAGACAAGGAGGAAACCACCATTGGAAGCACGCGTATTTGACAGACATAACAGACTTCTCTTTGAAGGCAAGGCTTCCTATCATAAGGAAGACGGTATGGTCTATGTCCGCGCCGGCGAGAGTATAAATATAGAAGACACCTATTACTTTGTCCAGTACTATGACAATCTTGGCATATTCGATTTTAGTTGTTCTCTGGTTGGGTGTTACTTTGACCCGCCCGGCTACACCGCATCATTTAAAGTCGAGGAAATCACCAAAATCGTTCAACGCCGACAGGACGTGAAAATGAAAACCAATATCCCGATTAAGATGATCCTGTTGGATTATAATAATGAACTTGTGATCGACCCGGAGACGAAGAAAACCGTGCAGATCCTGGCGACGCTGAGGGATATCAGCGCCGGCGGCATTATGATCGATACGGACTATCCACTGCGGATCAACCAGAAACTCATGTTCCCCTTCGATAAAGGTTCGACGCCCATTCTGGTTACCGCCCAGGTGATTCGCGAACAGCCGCAGCAGAACAGCTATTTTCGTTATGGCTGCAAATTTATCAATAACAGCTTTGCTAAAGAATCCGTCATCCGCGAATACGTGTTCCGGTTGGAGACAGCCACGCGAAACACAGCCCGGTCCTACAGGGACTGAGCCGCCTCTGTCTTCTTCCTGTTAGCCTGCGATGCCTAACGTGCGCTGTCGCCTTCAACCCAAGTCGGCGCAGCGCACTTCGAGCATGACAGGCTAATTGTGTTCGGCAACGAACGATGTTTTGCGCATCAGGTAACGCGGCGCTGCGCCTTTCGAACATTTGTTCTGACATATTTGCGATAGGATTGAACAAATTCACGAATTGACGGAGAAACAATGATGATAGAACCAGCCAGCTTGGAAATAACCGCAATCGCTCCTTCCGATAGAATCGCAGGAGTGTATTTTCTTTATGGCAGCAACCGTCTTTATCGTGCGGTCGCCTCGGATATCCGTCTCATTGCGAAATTGCCTAATTTAAAAAGGATTGCCCACAAGATCGGCGACGGCCGGCTTGAAGGAAAAGAGCTTGAAATCAATATCTATGTACATCGCGATTATGTTTGCGTAACGGAACGATTCGGCGTAAACGCCGCGCTTGTCGATCTGAAAACCGGCAAAGTACGCAAGCTTAAGCGCGAGGATTATCATTGCGATGTGTCCAGCTATTCCATTGGCTTTATTGAACGGGATGGCCGGATTTTTCTTATCCATCAGACACAATGGAACCGTTTGGATATTCTTGATATGGAAACCGGAGAAATTTTGACCGAACGTGAGGTTTCCGTCCACGAAACGGACGAAAAGGACGAATATGGCGGTAAGAAGTATGTGTACAAGAATTATCTGGATTACTTTCACAGCCTGATCCATGTGTCGCCCGATGGCAAGCATTTTTTAAGCAACGGATGGGTTTGGTCGCCGCAAGACCATATTACTCTTTTTGATCTGGACGCCTTTATGAAATCCTATGAGAAGGAAGCCATTTATATCAGCTATCCGTATTATGCTGACGGCTATAATTGGGACAGGCCCTGCTGTTTTATCGACAATGAGACTTTTACGGTAATTTTAGACGACGCCCGGATAGCCGGCCTTGACCCCGAGGAAGAAGAAGAATATGAATACAAGCAGCTCGCCCTTTTTAAAACTTCTGACGTCTGCACAAGCGAAGACCGGAATTACCGCAGCATTAGTCCTTATCTGTCTATGAAATGTACTGCTTTTCAAGCGGAAAAAGACAACTACGGGGAAGTCCATGGCCGTTTATACTATGACGCCGCTAAAGAATATTTAGTGGCGGTTACGCCAAACGGCTCTTCTGCCGTCAGTCTGTCGGGCGAAGTATTACAAACCATACCGGAAGCTGTTTTCAGCGGTTCCTTATTCAAGCACGAAGACAAATTAACGCTTGGCTATGCGTACAGTTCTGCGCATCATGTTTTATATACGTGGGAAAACGGAATCGGCATTATAGAACGGAAATTTGAATAATCGTACACCACTAGTCGTTTACGCCAGGCGCATGCGACTACCGTCGCGGATACGCTGTGCGCGAAGCTTATGTTTCATTCGGACAGATCTTTTCACGTGGTGATAGAGAACGACACGTATTTCTCCGGCAGAGTTATAAGTGTCGTTATTAAATTAGTTATTATTATAGTTTCAAATAGCGCCTCGAAAAAGATCACTTAGACAAAAAAAGTGAAGAAATGGGCGCCGATAGTGGCATAATCTGATCCATTTTCACAAATTCGCTTGACTTCTTTTCTATGTCATCATACAATTCGTGTTGTCTTTACTGACGCTTCGCAGTTAATAAATAACTTTGATCTTTGATAAATGAATAGAACAGTATTCGCATCCCCGCCAAAAGGACCATAGGCAACAGAAGCGCCGGTCAGTTTCCGGTCCAAGGTCAGTTGATTTTTCAAGGATCACAGTTTATTTTCCCTATGCGAAGTTTCAGTCCTCTATTCCGTGTATTTCACTTTGAGTGGATACGCATTGGCATGCACAGAAACGACAAGGAGAGTTACTATGCGGAAGAAAGTGTTATCTGTAGCAATTGCTGCGCTCATGTTCCTGGCAGCGATTGTACCCTTTGCCAACACAGCCTTTGCCGCTCCTATCGCGGACAAACCGACCGGCGTCGACGGCAGGATCCTCACACCCGAGCAGACCGGCGATGTGTCCGAGTGGGTGGAAATTGCACAAAACGGCGATTACTCGTTAATCGTGCGCGCAAACTATATCAACCTATCCGGCTTCCATTACGGCGAGTATACGTGGCAGTATACAAGCTTTGGCGCGACGAACGTGTATAAAACCTCAAACCTCCGGGATAAGATTAACAATTGGTTCAACAGCTTCGACCCCGTTTTCACCGGCGGAAAGCCGAACGACGTCCTTCCAAAGGACGCCAGGCTGCGCAACTTCACTATGCAGAACAACGCGCTCAGCGTACCCGGCACAAGCTGTAGCCCTAAGAATTCGTTGACTGACGGACTCAGTAAGCCAACTGCGATTAAGGCAAGCGTCGGGAACGACGTCGCCTTTGCGCTGAGCTATAGCGAAGCGGCAAATTTCGTTTCAAAGATCTATTTCATGCGAGAAATGTCCATCGCCAACCAAATCAGCTCTGACATTGCGATTTCGAACTATGAGAAGATCACCATCCCCATCGATTATATATACTGCATGTGGCTGCGCTCCCCGGGCGATCTTTCGTATACGGCTGCTGCAATGAGCTGCGAATACGGCGCCTACCCGGGAAGGGTGTTCCAGAACGCATTACAACCCGGCAATACCTACACTTACACCCTTGTCTATCCGGCACTTTGGGTGGATTCTGCAATATTTAAGCCGGACGACGCGTTCATAGAAGTCGAGCATAGAGACGCCAAAGATAATTCTCTGCTTGACACAGAAAGCTTCGTTGTCGTACCGGGTGTATACGGACCCTATGAAGCGAAGAGCTTCGAATGGTATTTCGACGGCGTGCTTGCGGAAGGAAGCGCACCCGCGAAAGGTACGGTCAAAGGGGGCGATGAGATCACGATCACCTACCTGTACGAGCGGCTCATCCCGTAACGCGAACCATCATTCCAAAGGTCAGTCGATTATCATGGCCCTTATGGCGGAATAGATATACGCGATGCAAAGCGACAGGCGAGGAACTGACCGGGAACAGGCGAGGCCCGCATTTCTGAATGCGGGTCTCGCTTTTTTTGTGGAAACGCGGGCGTTTCTATAGGACAGGCATAGTCTCAGATCAATCTGCGTCAGGCCCATCCAGCAGGGCGGCTTCTTCAGCACTGAGGCCGAGTCTTTGTACAATGGTTCCCCTGTCCAGGACATCCCGAAGTTTCCTGGCAATTTCCAGTCTTTCTTGCATCCGGCCTTGTTCTACGCCTTGTTCAATGCCTCGTTCTATGCCTTGTTCTATGCCTCGTTCTATGCCTTGTTCTATGCCTCGTTCTATGCCTTGTTCTATGCCTTGTTCTATGCCTTGTTCTATGCCCTGTTCTTTCCCCTTTTCAAAGCTCCCTGACATGTCATTGTTATAGTCCAGTTCAGCTTTTTCCCGCATGGCTATCTCGTATCTAAGCTTTTCGTCTGCGCTCACGTATACAAGACGACTTATTGCTTTTTCCATCATCGGGTCCTGTTTTGCCAGCATTTCAAGCATCTCCCCGCTATCAGCAGATAAAAACTTCATCCACAGATTTTTCATGTTGTTATTTTCTGTAAAACGTGCCTTCGGAAGTTCAAGGAAATGGATTTCTATTGCCCCGGTCAACTCATCATGGGTCTTCGTATTCTTCAATCGATATTGATTGTGGTATTCTGCATGAGGCAAATAATCGAAGTCCAGTATGTTGATCGCGATTGCCGGGCACAAGTCCTTAAAATCCAAGCCTTGTGTCATTTGTTCAATAAAGAGCTTTGAAAGATAAAAAATACTTCGTTTATCCATATTATACCTGTTATTTAGCTGTAACTCAAGATCAATATGCTTGTCAGCAGTTTTTATGCGAATATCCAAGCGGGAAAGCCTTCCGGTCTCATATGCCGGAATCAGTTCTGTATTGAGAATCGCCAGATACTCAGCCTGAATGTCAATTTCCAGTATGCTCGATATTAACGAGGCGAGCAAATCTAAATCACCAAGGAATACTTCCTTAAAAATTAAGTCATACTTAGCTTTAAAAACTTCCAGGCCTTGAAACTGCAGTGTTCTATGCGCCAAGGTGAGTATCCTCCCTCACGGAATAACATATATTTACCATATATGCATTATAATGGCATTTCTATTTTATGTCAATTGTGTCAGAAAAATATTTTTCCTAAACACAACTCTCA
>WRMS01000057.1 GCA_009777025.1 Clostridiales bacterium
TGTTTGTGGTGTACTTGTAGGAGGTGTGTTAGGTGCTACAGGCGGCTATGCCTTAGCTCCTTTTGTAACTATATCTGCTACATCACCGTGGACGCTCGACGCACTTTCAAGAGGAAATGTTATTGAAGAGTAAGCGTAAAACCGTATGGACATAAGAAAAGCGAAAGAATAATGGTACATTAGCTTCATAACAGGTGGAATAAGTTGGTCAACGAATTCCACTAGATTGGAGCGAAGTGATGAATACCATGAAAATTGCAGCGGAGTACAGGATGACAAAATGGACACAGATAATTCAAGATCGTAAGAATAGCGGAGAAAGTATAGAAGGCTATTGCAAGAACCATGGATTAAGCAGGGATTCCTATTTCTACTATCAGAAAAAACTACGTGAGGCTGCATGTGAACAATTGATTAAAATACAGCCTGGATTGGAGGGCGCGGGAATGATCCAGGGCAGCTTCGCTGAAGTCAAGCTACTTGGCGAGAATACTCCAAGAGCGAATTCGGAACAGGATGATCGGGGCAGATTATCTGTGGATATTTCTGGGGCGAAATTGACCGTAAACAACGCCTATCCGATCGATAAGTTTGCCTACTTGCTTCGAGAGTTGGTGCACCGATGCTGAACATAAGCGGAAGGCGCGTATATCTCGCATGTGGAAAGACAGACATGAGAAAACAGATCAACGGACTGGCCGCTATTGTTGAAAATAGTTTTGACTTAGACCCATTCAGCGGCTCGCTCTTTGTGTTCTGCAACAAAAGCCGGAACAGGCTTAAGATTTTAGAATGGGATGGGGATGGGTTTTGGCTATACTTTAAGCGCTTGGAGAAAGGCCGTTTCCGCTGGCCTGAACCTGGAGAAGAGGCGACGATGGCGCTCACTGGTGAGGAATTGAATATCTTATTAGGTGGCGCTAGGGTCGAGCTTAAGCTTCGGAGAAACGAGGTCTTTGAGCGGCGTGCAATGTAGGAAAAAGACCAAAAAAAAGATGAAAAAATGACAAAAAATACTTGTAGAATATTGAATATATGGGATATTTATGCTATCATATAAGTATGAAAAAGGAAATGGGAACGGTTGTCCTTACACAATCTGAATATGATGAAATACAAGCTTCCATCGTCAGGCTTGAAGCCCTTGTCAAATATTACGAGGAGCAATTCCGGCTATCAAGGAGTCGGCGGTTTGGCCCATCGAGCGAGATATCAGGGCAGCTTGGCTTATTTGACGAGGCTGAGAATACTATCGTTCCAGATTTACCTGAGCCTGAACTAGAAGAGGTAACCTATACGCGGCGCAAAAGAATTGCAAAACGTGAAGACGACTTGTCTTCGCTGCCAGTCGAGGTAGTAGAGCATACGCTTCCGGAAGAAGAGCAAATCTGTCCCGAGTGTGGCGGCGACCTTCATGAAATGGGGCATGACACCCGTCGGGAGTTGAAGGTCATCCCCGCCAAAGTTGTGGTTGTGGAACACAATCGTGCTGTCTATTCTTGCAGAAACTGCGAGAAGAATAATGACCATGTCCCGATAGTGAAGGCGCCCACGCCGGAGCCGGTAATAAAGGGCAGTTTGGCATCCCCTTCAGCCGTCGCATACATAATGGCGCAGAAATATGTGATGTGCGCACCGCTTTATCGTCAAGAAAAAGACTGGGGCCGGCAAGGCGTAACGATCAGCAGGCAAACAATGGCGAATTGGGTAATCCGCTGTGCGGAGGATTGGCTCCTCCCGCTCTATATGCGGATGTTCGCTATATTGTTCGGTTTAGGCGTCATCCATATGGACGAAACAGTCGTCCAGGTGCTGCGCGAACCAGGGAAAGCCGCCACGACAGCAAGTTATATGTGGTTATATCGAACCAGCGGCGACGCAGATCGGCACATCGTCTTATTTGAGTACCAGCCGGACAGGACAGGCAAACATTTAGCTGCCCTGTTAGGCGAATTCAAAGGGATAATTCATACGGACGGATATGCTGTCTATCATAAATTGTCGCCAGAAATTACTATTGTCGGCTGCTGGGTTCACCTTCGACGGAAATTTTCTGATGCACTGAAATCTATCCCGACAGAACAAAAGGCTAACTCTGTCGCGCAAGAGGCAATCCGTAAACTTGGGTACTTATTTCATCTTGAAGAATTATGGCAGGATCTCTCCCCTCAAGAGCGATATACGCGGCGGCAATATGAGTCGAAACCATTAGCTGATGCTTTCTTTGAATGGATTCAGACCCTCAACGTCCTGCCACAAAGCGCAACCGGAAAGGCGATCAACTATGCCCTGAATCAGCGCAAATGGCTAATGAATGTTTTCCATGACGGGCGAGCAGAACTGTCAAATAATCGGATTGAGAACAGCGTCAGGCCGTTTGCAATTGGTAGAAAAAATTGGCTGTTCTGCAATACAGTGCAAGGCGCACATGCTAGCGCGGTCGTTTATTCGATCATTGAAACCGCGAAGGAAAATGGCCTCAAACCGTTTGAATACCTGGAGTTTTTATTCGAGACCCTGCCGAATACGACGACAAGCGGACTGGATTCTCTTCTGCCTTGGGGTGAAGCTGTGCCGGATCACTGCCGTATGTCTAAAAAAGGGGGACTGCAAGATGCCAAGACAGAAGACCGGGCTAGCTTTCATGATGGAGTTCGTTCAAAGGTATCTTGATGGAACGCTTAGTCGGATAGAGTTTGACTTGGATTTTAATGATCATCTCAAAAAACACTATCGAAAGATGGAACGAGAGACAGGCGAGCTTGCTGATTGCTTTGCTTTTTATCTCGCTGAAGAAGGATGCGATGTTGCACATGGCCTATCTGACGCGGATCACAAAAAGCTGATCCGAAAGCAATTCCAGGAATTCAATGCTGCAATGAGTGATGACATACTGTAATTGTAGCAGTCAATTGTCATGATTCTTATGTGACGTTCTATTTGTCGCTTACGACAGATTCAGCCCTGCGTTCTGCAATCTGTCGTGGGCGCTACCGCGAGCAATCGCCGCCGTTGGCGGCGATACGTCCAGCCGGAGAAGCCGCCGCGTGACCCGCGCCGTCTTTCCGCCTGTCCGATTCGGGCGGCGCGTGAGTGTCCCTCCGACAAAAGTTGAAAAACAATGGCTACTTGTACTTATTGGGACGAGCGTCTTTTAACGCCTGTGGCACTATGCCATCTTGGTTATCAGCATACGTTTTTTTTACCCAAGGACCCCCTTCGTTTACCCAAAAATAAGTTCCGACATCGCCACTATAACCCCATAAGATGTCTTCTGCATCTGCCCAGAAAACATAATTCTTATCTCTTGCACGAAAAATTAAATCAACCGTATATTTTGCGTCTTCGTCATCCATTACATCAACGATGTATAATTTGTAGCTTTTAACTCCATTATCATCATATTCTTCAATAATTGCTTCATACTTACCACTTGGAGATGATAACGGTTGATTAGAATTAAAAAACATCCCTTGGCCTCCATTTTCTTTTGAACAACTGAACAAAGAGCACATCATCAATACACAGAATATTATCAGTATCAATGCAGTTTTATTCTTCATATTCAACACCTTCCCTTTGGATTTTTATAAATACCATTCAGATTCTCTGATAGAGCTACCCCACCGTATGCCGCTTGCGCGACAAGCGGTGGGGCGGTTCAATGTCGACTACCTCTTAGGCTGCGTTGGTGGTGGAGTAGGGCCAGGCGCAGGAGATGGGGGCGGTGGTGCTGGGGTCGGCATTGGTGGCGGTGAAACATTAGTATTGTCTGGGTTTTTGATGTATTTCCAATCACCAGCCATCCAGCCAGATATAAAATTCCCCGAATCATCTGTTGTTGATACATCGGCCCAACTGATTCGAATTATGTAATCTGTTGGATTCGCAAAAGGTATGCCTTGAGCAAATTTTGCTTTTGCGCTATCAGTATCATAGATGAAATTAGGATCAATTATATCGTTCCATTGATAAGTAAACGAGATAGTTGCTGCTCCATTTTTATTTTTTGCAATAGTACCTGTTATTCTGAATCCGCCAACATCTGCATTTGTTCCATATAAATATTGATAACCTATCATCTGCTCCCCATTTTCTATTTCCATAGACATAGTTACATCAAATGACATGGACTCACCGCATTTAACCTGCTTAAAGTACCCTTTTACAAGCTCTTGGACTTTTGAAGTTAATATTTCATTGTTAGTCATGTATTCCGTCCAAGATTTGTCATTGTCTTTAATGAAATCTTTGCCTTTTCCATATAACCAATGCCAGAGGATATCTCTTCCCTGCGAATCACTTTTAGCATCATGGAAGAAGCTACTCCAACTGTCCCAAGGTAGTGTGCCTTCGGGGTCGATGTATTTCAGCGGGTTGTTAAGAACGTAAATATATAGGTTCAAACTCTGGGGATTAGTTACGTTACCCTTAATCGGGTCAGGAGATAACATGCGTGAAGTCGCGGGATCGTACATCCTTGACTTGGCATAGTACAAGTCCAGGACGCTGTCGTAGTTGTGGCCGGTGTAGTTTTTCACCAGGTCGAACTGCCGCTGACCGACCTTCACTACAGTGTTATGGGTAATCTTTCCCCATTCGTCGTAGTAGGTCCAGCTTGTGATTCTGCCGAATTTGTCCGTCAGGTGTGTCGACGAACCGAGCCTGTCCATATGGTAGTACAGCTTCAGCGTCTGGTCCGGTTCCACGATGTCGCCGGCGCTGGTCTGTACCCCAAAGATCTTCGCCGACAGCCGCTGCAGGCCGTAGGTGTAGCGATAGTCGTTACCGCCTTGCTCCGTCTCCCACAGGGGCGCCTGCACCGGGCTGCTGTAGTCGATCACATAGTCCCTGACGATCACTTCCGGCTTTTTCACCGTCGTTGGCACCGAGGGCGTGAAGTCGAAGCCATGGTAGCCATAGGCGTTCTTCTCCACGATCCATTCGTCTTCCACCAATATACCGAGACCGTTGTAGACATAGCGGCTGATCTCGCCTGCCTGGTTGGTCCCTTGGACCATCCTGTTGGTGGCGTCATAGACGTAGGTATGGCTAAAGACCTTGTTCTTGTTTTGATAGTAGTCTTCTTTGACTAAATTGCCCCTCTGGTCATAAGCATACGCGTAATCCCACTGGTTGTCTACCTTTTTTGAGACGAGCTGGTTCAGGTTATTGTACTTGAAGTCCTGGCCTTTGTTGTTGCCCGTCTGCTCGTAGGTTAGGTTCCCCAGGCTGTCATACTGATAGCTCCGGTTCTGGTTTCCGTAGGGATCCGTTGCGGATGTCATCCTGTTTAATGCATCATAAGTATAATGCTTGTCCGCGTTGACGATCCCTTGCCCGTTGCCCCGCTTGAATTCATGGAGTAAATTGCCTTCCGGGTCATACTCGTAAGTGAATTTGGGGGACTTGAGGTTGATGTTCTTCGGGTCGATATCTTCCGTCTTCACGAGGCGCCCCATCTCGTCGTAGCTGAGATACTCCTTCCAGCCGTTGGGGTAATCCATCGTAACCGGCCTTCGCATTCCGTCAAAGGTATAAGAGGTCACCAGGCCGTCCCCGTCAGTTACGGTCGTCATGTTTTGTACCAGGTCGTAAGTGTAGCTGACGACGGAGTTGTCCGGGTAAACGATGGCGGTCTGGTTGGATACGGCGTCATATTCGTACTCTACTACCTTGCCCCTGTGATCCGTAACGGAGGTAATCCGCTTCAGCAGGTCTACGGCGTAGGTGTTCGTTCCCGTCCAGTCGTTCATTTCCACCAGTTCGCCTACTTTGTTGTAGGCATACAGGGCCTGCCTGCCGTCGGCATAATTGATCCGGCTGACCAGGTCAAGGGAATTGTAGGCATAGTTCGTCACATAGCCGTCTTCGTCCGTCTTTTGGATCAGATTTCCTGCCCCATCGTAAACATGGGAGATCACTTTATTCGCGGCGTTGACCACCGTGGTGACCAATCCCCGGCCATCGTAGCTGTATAGGGTTACCTGCTCTTCGTTTACGACTTTGTCCTGGGTATCGGTACGGTATAAGGTAACCTGGGTAAGCCTGTCCATCAGGTCGTAAGCAAAGTAGCTGCTGTGACCCAGCGCGTCGATGGTTTCGATGATGTTTCCATTGAGGTCGCGGACATATTGCGTTAGGTTGCCGTTGCGGTCAGAGACAGAAATGATTCTGCCTAATGAATCGTAGACAAAGGATTCGCTGTTGCCGTCCGGGCCGACTACTTCGGTTAGCCTGTCCAGCGCGTCATAGACATAGGTAGTTAAGCCGTCTACAGTGCGCATGCCGGTCCGGTTTGCGTTTTCGTCATAGGTATACGAGATGGCGTAGCCTTCGGCGTCGACCTCTTTGATCAAAAGGCCCCTGTCATTATACTCAAAGCTTGTTACGCCGCCCCTGGCGTCAACGACACTTGTTACCCTGTCCATGGAATCGTAGACAAAAGTTGTGGCATTGCCATAAGCATCCACGATAGCGGTGATTCGGGAATCTTCGTCGTATGTGTAAGAAGTAACTGCGCCTTCCTCGTCAGTAATAGCGCTGATTCTGCCGTCTGCATCGTAGACGATACCGGAAACGTTGCCCTCCGGGTTGATCGCCGCAATCAAACGATTGAGGGCGTCATAAGTAAACTGGGTCGAGTTGCCGTTGCCGTCTGTCTTTTCGATCAAGTTGCCTTCCGGGTCGTAGGCAAAACGATGCTGGTAGCCTGCCTCGTCGATATAGCCGATGAGCTGATTCATCTGGTCGTACTCGTAGGTCACGACATAGCCTTCGGCGTCGGTGATTTTCGTGACATTTCCGTTTCCGTCGTATTCCGCTAAGGTGACGCCGCCCCGGGGGTCGGTGACGGAGACAACTTGCCCTAATTTATCGTAAAGATAAACTGTCTTGCCACCCTCGCTGTCTTCGACGGAGAGCAGGTTCCCGTTTAGGTCAAAGACCTGTGTGGTGACGCCGTTAAGGGCGTCCGTTACGGAGGTCATATTGCCGGCGGCGTCGTGTAGGAAGGACGTGGTATAGCCCCGGGCGTTTGTTGTAGACTGCATTCTTCCGTCGAGGTCGTAGGTATAGCGGACAACAAAGCCTTCTTCGTCCGTGGAGGAAAGCAGGTTCCCGTTGGCGTCCCAAGCATAGCTTCGCTGAGTGGCGTCCTTGTTCTCAACGCCGACTACCCTGCCGAGGGCGTCATAGAAGAAAGTCGTTGTGTGATTCAGGGGGTCTGTTTCAATTGTTAGCCGATTGCGGGAATCATAAGTATACTGTGTCGTCAGGCCCAGGGGCGTTGTACTGGCGACCTTCTGCCCCAGTGTATCGTAACGATTTGTGCTGACATACTGCAGCGGGTCGGTAACGGAGATAAGCATTCCGTCTGCGTTATAACCATAAAACCAGGTATTTCCATTTTTGTCCGTCCGGCTGATGAGCTGCCCGTTTCCGTCGTAGGTCATGGACGCGGCGTAGCCCAGGGTATCTGTCTCTGCAACCAGTCTGCCTTCTTTATCGTAGTCGAAGGTATAGCGGTTGCCCCTGGCGTCCGTGAGGGAGACCAGGCGATTTAGGTGATCGAATTCGTAAGCGGTAACGTAGCCTTCCGCGTCTTTGACAGTGAGCGGATTATTTTCGTGATCGTAGGTGAAGGTTGTGACGCCGGAAAGCGCGTCGCTGACCGTAGAGACGCGATTAAGCGAATCATACGTATAGCTGGTAACGGCGCCCCTGGGGTCGGTGGAGGTAAGGAGATTTCCGTTTCCATCATAGGAGAAAAAGCTGACGAAATCCATGGGGTCGCTGATGGAGAGCAGTTGCCCTACGCTATCGTAAGAAAACTCGCTTATGCCGCCCATGGGGTCGGTATAGCTAAGCATTCTCCCTTCCAAATCATAAGAATACGTGCTGACGCCGAAAAGTTCGTTCGTCATGGAGAGGAGGTTGCCGTTGGGATCGTAGGCCATACTGGTCCAGGTCCCGTCCGGGTAGCTTTGCTTAATGAGCCTGCCCAGGCTGTCGTATTCGTTTAGGCTTGTGTAGTCCAGGGCGTTCGTTATGGCGGTGACCCTTCCCAGGCTGTCATAGTCTAGGGAAGTCTTCGCGCCCATGGGCGTCCTGGTTTCTATGGCTTGCCCTTTGGCGTCGTAAGTAATCCGGCTGGTATGGCCCTCCGGGTCGGTGACGGCGCTTAGCCGGTTTTCCCGGTCATAGGCAAATGTCGTTGTATGCCCTTCTCTATCGGTTATGGAGACGACATTGCCGTTTGCATCGTAGGTCGTGTCACTGCGGTTGCCATAGTGGTCGATGACCGAGATAAGACGCCCCGCCTGATCATATATATATCCGCTATGCCCGCCGTTGCGGTCGGTCTGGCTTGTAACGCGGCTCATGGCGTCATAGCCGGTGAAACTGGTTTTGAGCATCGGATCAGTCACGGAGGTCAAACGTCCTAAGGCGTCATATCCATACTTCCAGATATTGCCTCTGGCGTCGGTCATGGAGACGACACGCCCCTGGCTATCAAATGAATAGGACGTGCTGAAGTTAAGAGCGTCTGTAGAGGTGACTAAATTTCCCGCCTGATCATAGCCATAGCTTATGGTTGCGCCCATGCGGTCGGTGATGGAAAGTAGCTTGTTTTGCGCATCGTAGGTCTTGGTCCAGCCATTGCCGGCGAAGTCGCCTTCATAGGTGTTGAAGCCATTGCCGTTGACCACAAACTCCTGGATGTTGCCGTCGGCGTCAGTGACCTTGACCAGTTTGCCTGCTGTGGAGTAGGCATATTCGGTCAGGGCGCCATCCGGTTCCAGGACGCTGACCAGCCTGCCCGCCGAATCATACGAATAAAAAGTGGTATGCCCCAGGGCGTTTGTGGCGCTGAGCCGGTTGCCTTGCGCATCGTAAGTAAAACTACTGGTACCGCCCTCGGCGTCCGTGTAGGCGACGAGATTATTGTCGCTGTCATAGGCAAAGGATCTCGTGAAGCCTTTGGGGTCGATGATAGAAGTCAGATTACCAGAATTATCGTAAGCATAATAGGAGATTTCCCCGTTCTGGTTCGTATACTGGATCGGCAGGTTGAGGGCGTTGTATACATAGGCCTCTGTCGTGCCGTCCGGATGGGTAATGCGGTCGATATTTCCTGCGGCATCATGGCCATAACGCGTAGTATTGCCCATCTTGTCTGTAACGGAGACCTTTTGGTTCAGGTCGTTATATTCGTAATACTCCGTCCCGTCGTTGTCCGTCATCTCCACGATACGGTTGATCATGTCATATCGAATCTGTTTGAAGTAACCGTTTTCTCCATAGCAGGCGTTCGTCCTATTTTCCGGGTCGTAAGAAAAATGAAAGCTGCCCTGGTCCATCTGGTACTGGGTGGAAACACGTTTCGCGTCGTCATAAGTGTTCTGCAGGTATACATTGCCCCGGAAGTCCTGTATGGATAAGAGCAGGTGGTCTCCGTCATAAGCATAAAGGAGGTCGTCGGCGTCCGCGTTGACTACCGAGACCAGGTTATCGCTTTCGTAGCCGAAGTACAGGCTACGCCCCGCGCTGTCGGTCACCGAGGCGATATGCCCAGTGCCATCGTAAGAAAAGTTGTAGTAGCCGGCGTCGCTGTATACCCGGCTTAATTGCCCGCCGTTGTAGTTGAAGTAGGTATTGTCGCCCCGCAGCTTCTCGATGGAGAGGATATTGCCGTCGCCATTGAAAGAATAAACTGTACCGTCTTTATGGGTCAGGATATAGCCGTCGCCTGTGGCGTAGAAGTCCAGCGCGGAGCCGGCTTTACTCTTATATGTGCCGTCGTAGTCCATCTCGAAGAATATGCTGTCCCCGCCTGGGATGTAGACTTGCGCAGCCAGCGTCTCGATGTTGACCTTGTAGCTCCAGTCGGTACTCCAACCCATTCCCAGGTTGAAGAGGTCTTCGTCGGCGTGCTTGGAGCTGTAGTGCCTCGTGAAGTTGAGGTCGTAGCGGCCGGAGAGGATCAGGTCTGTGTAATCCCATTGCAATGAACCGCTGAGCAGGTTTACAGGGTCGCCGCCCTCTTCAATAACAAGCTCACCGATTTCAAAAGGAGACATCTCTTCCGGGCTCTTATCCACATCCATATAAAATGCCATGAAGAGGTTATACTGGCGGATATTTTCCGTCAGCGGCTCCATGACGATGATATAGTTACCGGAATCATAGGTATGCGGTTTGTCGTTACCGTCGTCGTCCACCAAGTCGCCGGACCAGAGGAAGAGATTGTGTATAAAGCCAAAATCCGCCGCCATCGGCGCGATGGGGACCGCCATCGGGCTTGGCGTTTGCAGGACTTCCTGGATTATGGCGTCTCCGGCGTCTATGGCTCCTTCTACCAACTCAATATCAGGGCCGGAAGCAGTGACAACTTCAACCGGATCCTCTTCGGTTTCTGGCTGCTGTACACCAGAATACCCTACGGCATCATCTTCCGGAGCTTCTTCCGCTACCGGCTCTTCGGATTCATCGCTATCGCCATAATCGGCGGTGACGGTCATGCTGGCGGCAGCAACCAACAGTTCTTCAGCATCGCCGTCGTCTGTTTGCTCTGATACAGAGTCGTCGTATCCTTCTTCTATCGCTTCTGCTACGCTTTCTTCTTCCGGCAGTTCTTCCAAAGCTTCGGCTATCGCTATCGCAGGGGCTTGTGTCAACGCCAAAGGCGCTGCTGCCGGTGCTGCTGACGGCCATCCTTCCAGCGGCGGGAAATAGTTGTCGGTGAAGCCGTAAACGTAGATGTCGATCATCGGTTCCATATTCCCGTTACTATCCAGGATTTGACTCTTGATTGTCGCCATGCGTTCCGCGCTAATCGCCTGATACTGTGCTTTCCACGGCATATCCACCGGGTCGGGGAACCAGAGGTTTTCCATGATTCTAGCGGCTTTCAGGTAACCCAGCTTATCCCCTAAAAATCCTTCCTTATCGTCGGGATCCTCGTTATAGATAAAGCTCATATAGGGGTTTTCATATTCTCCTTCTTGCAGACGATACAGCGCCAGGCTCACGGGTTGCGAGGACTGGATCGCAAAGGAGAGGAGGCCCCCTTCACCCTTATGCTCCAGATTGATCGGCCAGTACCAAATATTCCCTTTTGTCAAATCTGCGTAACTCAGTGAAATGGGCGCATTTGTCATCGCGCTGTCCATCTTCATGTACTTAAAGGTTTCTTCATCCGGGACGGATGCGGCGAACAGGGCGCCGGGAACCAGGCTAGTCAGCAAGGATAGAACAAGCAATACTGACAGAATTTTTGTCTTTAATGAATGCCTATGATTCATAAAAGTATTCCTCCTTTAATGTAACTAAAAAATAGAATCTGTCTTACGGGCTTTTGCTTAAAAGTATTTTGCTGTAGCCGGTAGAGTTCCGGGCATTTGCCTATGAATCGTTACGTAACCTCTTCTTGGGCTGAAATGAACAAAAACCGAATAACGATAACCCTCCTTTCTGCTGTTGGATTAACAAAAAACGGTTTATTATTAGTGTACAAAATAAAGTTGCTTGAAGGTCAAGAATGATTCTCCTATTATTTTGACTCTTTTTCGATCAGATACAAGAAATACTTGTATTTGTTAAAAAAATAAATAATAATTTTTGTTAATACTGCGTACAAACTGTTAATTTTCGTCGTTTTTTGTTCATGCAATGGTTACCTAAAGCAGAACAAACCTGAAAGCTACTTGAAGCTTTATCATAGAAATAGTAATATATGTTAAATGAACCTATATGGACTATAGAAATCGTTGATCAGTCCGCGGGTATTACCATTGTCTCGATATCGCTCGGTGGGTAGAGTAGGTGGGCGCCTCGCGACGCCACACCCCTCGACAGATCCGTGCGGGCGCAATTAACGCACACGGCTCCTCACAGTAGATTCGATGAATGTCAGCTATAAATATTCACGTAGATTTTCGGGCGAGCCAACGGAAACCATTTAAGCAACTCGTTGAACCCCTCCCAATTGTAGCTTCTCCTCTGGCTTCTCCTATTCAGCAACTTGAACAGCATCTTCTGCGTTTCAAAATAGAAACTTCCAATGCTGTCTGAGTTGTCCGTTATTCCGTAGTATCGGTAGTGTCCGCGCAGTTTCACGTTCAGCATGTCGGTCAAGTCCTTAATGCGGAGATGCCGGTTTTGCCTTATCCACTCGTTCATCTCCCGCATCTTCGCTTGAAGCTTCTTTTTCGAGGTTTTCCGCTTCATCCTGAATTTGCCCGTTTTGGCGCTTTGGGAGCAGTAATGTGTAAATCCCAGAAAATCAAACGTTTCTGGCCTGCCCTCCCCGCGTTTCCTCCTGTTCTCCTCCGCGAATCTCCCGAACTCCACTAATCGCGTCTTGCTCTGCTCCAGTTCCAGACCGAACTCCGCAAACCGTTCCCCGACAGCTTTGAGAAATCTCTCCGCGTCTTCTCTGTATTGGAATGTTGCCACGAAATCATCGGCAAAGACCACTAGGCCGCTCTCGCCCCTGCACGTTTTCTTGAATTTCACCTCGTACCAGAGCGCAAGCGCATAGTGCATATAGATGTTCGCGATTACCGGTGATGCCAGATTGCCCTGCTCAGTGCCTATGCCTGTTGGCTGCCACTTGCCGTCCTCAACTACGCCTGCGGTCAAGGTCTTCTTGATTAGCCACAGTATATTCGGGTCAGCCAGCCTGAATTTGATAAGCTCAAGCGCTGTCTCGTGTACTATGGAATTAAAGTAGCCCTTGATATCCGTATCTACGATGTAGTTCGTCTTACCGTTCTCCACCAGCCGCGCCAACTCTTTCAGCGCGTCGTGCTGCCCGCGGTTTGGGCGGAATCCGTACATGCTGCTGTGAAATTTCGGTTCGTAGACTGCCATCAGTATGCGCCCGAGCGCGGATTGCATGAGTTTGTCCTCGTATGCGGCCATACTCCCCCTGAGTGGAGAGCGCGCGGGCCTCCCGAGTTGCTGCACATACATTGTGCGTCATGCTTGGCTCTTCGACCCCGGGGCGGCATCCGCAGACTCACCATAACGCTTGCGGTTGTGTTGCTTTCCGGCTAGACAACGCCGTCAGCCCGTTCCAACTATCCTAATTTCGGGGCTCAATCACTTTCAAGCCTAACGCCTGGCTGTCAACGCTTAAACGCACTCATTGCTGTGTGCGCTCCATGACTCGCTACCAGTGGATTGGCTCACTCCTTTCTGGGCGGGGTTTCCACCCGCTAATATGTGCAACCTAGGCTCGGTCGCTCTGTCTGTTCAGGACCCCCAGACAAAAGATAAACAACAGCAAAAATCGACGTAATCGCAATAGCCTACCAAAGTAGTCTCCACCGTCCATCCAGCAGTTGTATGCCATTGTTACAGGGAGAGCGACACAGTGATCAGGATATTTTCAGCAAGAAAAGCAACTAAATCTGAGAGTATGCAGTATGGGGGTGAAGTATGAGGGACAATTATGATTTTTCTGATGCGGTCAAGAATCCGTTTGCCGGGAAAGAAAAAGGCAAGTATACCGTAACTATACATTATGATTTTACTGAGAGCAGCGAAAACACAGACGAAGAAGATCAAAGCAAAGAAGAAAAAGCACAAAAGCAAGCCTGATTCCAGACCTCTGCTCATACCATTGAACAACGGAAAAGCGAAAAACGCCGGGTAGCCTTAACGGTACATCCGGCGTTTTTGACTGTGATTATGTGTTCTGCTATCCGCGCATCGAACTAATCCAGATAGCGTACTGTTTCGTCGAGAGGCTTTCTGCTGCTGACCAGGTTGTTGATGCCGTTTCCCTTATCGACGTACCCGATGGCGATGCCGATGGTCAGCTTCAGATGATCCGGAATCTTCAGCTCCCGCCTGAGTACATCGGGAAAGAGCATAAGCGTGATAGCCGGGATTGTCGCAAGCCCCAGTTCGTCCGCCATCAGCATGATGCTCTGTGTGTAGGCGCCAATGTCGTAGAGCGACCATTCGGACAGCATCTTATCCATCGCGATATAGATCACAGCGGGCGCATTAAAGAAAGCCTGATTCAGCGCGCCGAATTGGCTTCTGGCTTCCCCGCAATCCCGTTCCATATCCGCGTGGAGTACCGCCTGGTTCTTCTTTGAAGATTCCGGCC
>WRMS01000058.1 GCA_009777025.1 Clostridiales bacterium
ACCTGGTCGATGACAAAACTATTTCGCCAGAAAAGTCACGTGCTCTCCGCGGCGGAGGAAGAGCTGATGAACCGGATGGGCGCCGTTGCCGGTAACTTTGACAAGATATTCGACGATCTTACCGTGAATGACGTCCTGTACCCCGAGGTGGAAGGCCCTGACGGTGAAGCGGTTACCGCCAACGAAGCCAATTACCGCAAAGCCCTGGATTCCGAAGACCGGGGCTTTCGGCAGCGGTATTATGAAGGGCTGCTGGGCGTCTATCGCCAGTTTGTCAACACCATTTGCTCCGCGCTGGCGGCAAATACCCACTACCATGTCCTGGCTGCCAAATCCCGGCATTACGCTTCCTCTTTAGAAAAAGCGCTGGCCCCGAACAATATTCCTCTATCGGTATACGACAACCTCCTGTCCACGCTCAGGACAAATCTGGCGCCCCTTCAGGAGTACCTGGACTTTCGCAAGCAGACTCTGGGTTATGACGACCTTCATTTCTACGACTTGTTTGTTCCCCTGGTGAAAGGACGCCATCACAGCTACAGCTTCGAGGAAGCCAAAGATATCGTGCTGGCCGCCGTCGAGCCCCTGGGCGAAGGATACAGAAATACGATGGCCCTTGCGTTCGAGGACCGCTGGATGGATCGATATCCGAACAAAGGTAAAGCCACCGGCGCATACGCTACGGGCGTATACGGGGTGCATCCTTACAGTCTGCTCAATTTCAACGGCACACAGGACGACCTGTTCACCATTATCCACGAACTGGGACATGCGCTGCACAGCTATTACAGCAATAAGGCTCAGCCTTTTGTGGACGCGAATTACTGTATTTTCAGCGCCGAAGTGGCTTCTACCGTAAACGAAAATCTGCTCTTCCACTACCTGCTGAAACA
Organism: Clostridiales bacterium; assembly: GCA_009777025.1. Classification (GTDB taxonomy): domain Bacteria; phylum Bacillota; class Peptococcia; order DRI-13; family UBA5745; genus WRMS01. Next base: position 894 of record WRMS01000058.1, read on the forward strand.
AGCGGACAGCAAGGAAGAGAAAGCCTATCTGCTTTCCGGCCATCTGGACAGCATCCGGTCCACCTTCTACCGCCAAGGCTTCTTTGCCGACTTTGAGCGTGATATGCATAGTCTGGTGGAATCCGGCGAGCCTGTGACCCCCGCGGGTTTATGCGGCGCCTACCGGCAGCTCTATGCGCTGTACTACGGTCCCGGATTCTTTATCGACGACTGCTTAACCTACGAATGGAGCCGCATTCCTCATTTCTACCGGCCTTTCTACGTATACCAATACGCCACCGGCATTTCTGCGGCGATCTGCCTGGTCAGAGGCATTCTGGACAACGGCGCCACCGCCGTCGACGCCTATCTCCGTTTTCTGTCGGCAGGCGGCAGCAAAGATCCCATCGACCTGCTGAAAGAATCGGGCGTGGATCTGTCGGCGACAGGGCCTATCGAGGCTGTGGTATCCGATTTCAGCCACTGCCTCGCCTTGCTAAAGGAAGCAATGGCTTAGCGCGGAGGGAAAGGGACGCGCGACATGCGCGAATCCCTGCCGTTACTGCTCCAGCCGGATCGCTTTACCCAGGGGCAGGGAAAAAAGCAGCATCTCCCCCACCGGCTTTCCGGTATAGCCTTCCAGGCCTTCGGCATACAGGCGGAGCTGACTGCCATAGCGTTTCAACAGATCTTCTTCGTGACCGGACGCTATCCGGTCGCTTTTGTAGTCCGCCAGGATCAGACGATCTCCTTCTTTAAAGTATACGTCGATCGTCCCCTGCAGCACGACCGTCTCCGCAGACAAGTCTTTCTGTTGACCGCTTTGCCATTCCGGATAAAGACGCGCCGCAGGAACGGTCATAGTAAAACTTGCCTCCTGACGGCATTCGCCGCCTGCGTCCGCCAAAGCCATGCGATGAAAAAGATCGCTTAACAGAAAACGAACGAGCATCTCCCGGTCAAGGGTCGCTGTCTCCGCTGATCGCATCACTTCCCTCTCTTCCAGAGAAGTAAACAGCTCCTGCAGATAGTGTAGCGCCGCCTCCCGGGATGTCATGCCTTTGGCCCTGCTCTCCTCCATAGAGGATTCGGCTTCCTTCGGCTGTATTTTAGCTAAGGCCCGATGCAGCAGACTGCCCTTCTCTCCCGGAGAGAGGGCTTCTTCCCCTTGCATAAAAGCCGGGCATTCCGATCCGGGCAAATCCTCTTCCGCACGCCATGCCGCTTCCGCCGCTTCCGGATCCTCCTCAGGATAGAGGCGTCCTCTGGCTTGGGTAACGGAAAGCTTTGCCGCCGTCGCAGCGGCTTGTCTCCAGGGATAGGCCCAATCCAATTGGTTGCCGATAAAGGCCCATTCGCTTCCTTCGTCGCGGGGATCCCCCGCCGATACAAAAGCCTGCCAAAGCTGCTGTTCGTCCTGCTTCCCGCCGGATTCCGGGAAGATATCCCCTGCAGCCCAAACCCGGTTTGTCCAGACGGATGGTTCTTCCCGGCCAAGGACAGCCGGCCCCAGCCAGTCCATAAACGAGCCTGCTTTCAGGCTGTCGCCGGAATCCGCTTCCTGCCATACCTCGATCCGTTTTTGCATATGCTTATCCGCGGAAAGGACGATAAGCCGCTGTTCCGCCCGGGTCATCGCTACATAGAGCAATCTCTGCCGCTCGGCGATCATTTCCTTCCGTATCCGTTCCCCGACCAGGCGATGATAGGCGCCGGTATACTTGACCCGTTGATCCGGCAGAATGACTTTGCTTACTATGCCAAAGCGCTCATGGAGCAGCAGATCGCTCTGGCTCTCCCGCAGATTAAAGCGCCGTCCCGCAGTGGCTAGGATCACAACTGGAAACTCCAGGCCTTTGCTTTTATGGATGCTCAGTATCCGTACCAGGTCTTCTCCCTCCCCGACAATCGGCGCAGGCGCCAGATCAGCGGCCTTCTTCTCCAAAGCTTCTATGTACTTAATAAAGGAATAGAGCCCTTGAAGGTTGCTTTCCTCATACTCCCGGGCCCTTTGCACCAGCGCCAGTAGATTGGCTCTGCGCTGCATCCCTCCCGCCATCGCGGCGGACATGGTAAGAAAACCGGTTTCCTCATAGAATCGCAGCAATACATCGGCGACAGACGCCTGCCGGGCATAGAGCCTATACCTTTGCAATAGCTTTAGAAAGCCTTTGATCCCTTGTATCCCAAGGGTTTTTTCTCTGCCTGCGGCGAAAGCCAGCGCTTTATATAAACCGCCCCACTTTCCGTTCCGGCTTCCCGCATCGCCTCTGTCCGCCCGGGCCCTGACCGATTCTTGCCAGGCCGCCCGGATGCGCCCCAGTTGCTCGGGGCGAAAGCCTATGGCGGGAGAAAGCAGCAAGGCCGCTAAGGGAATATCCTGCCGCGGATTATCCAAGAGTTTCAGGAAACTGAGTACGGTCTGTACTTCCTGGGCTTGAAAATATCCGCCGCCCATGTCCGCATAGACAGGAATTCCCCTGTTTCGCAAGGCTGCGGCGAATTCCTCCGCGACGCCTTTCATCGCCGGCAGCAGGATCACGATATCCCTGTATCGGACCGGACGAAGCCGTTCCTGCGCTCTGTCCCACAGCTTCTCCGCGCACAGCCGCCGAATCCGCTCGGCGCAGAAGGAAGCCTCTGCCTGGAGAACGCCGGGTTCCGGTAAGTCTTCCTTCCCAACATCCGCAGCCTGCACCGCAGGGGCTTCCGAAAAGAAGCTTTCCCCTGAAGCACCCTGAATCGTTTCCCAGGGGTCATCCGGCTCCGTTTCCCACAGGTCATCCGGAATCCCTTGCCCCTCTACACCGGCGGCTGCCGCGAAATCCCTTTGTCCGGACGCTTGGCTTTCCCGGGATAAGTCGATCAGATGCAGCTCCAAAGCGCCCCGGCCTGTTTCCGTCCCATCCTCCGGACAGGCTTCTTCCGGCAAAGGCGAGGCGCAGGAGAACCTGCCTTCCCTGCGATAGTCGACGCCTGCATTCTCCGCCGTCATACAGTGGTCAAACACCTGGTTAACGCCTGCGGTGATCCACTGACTGCTGCGAAAATTCTCCGTCAAATTGACCAGGACGCCTTCGTCTCCTTCTCCGAAGCGGCGGAACTTTTCCAAAAAGAGCCGGGGCGCCGCTTGCCGGAAACCATAGATACTCTGCTTGATGTCCCCCACCATAACCAGGCGACGGCCGCGCAGAGCCTGGAGAATCGCTTCCTGAACGGGGTTGATATCCTGGTACTCATCCACCAGGATCTCTTCATATCGCTCCCGCAGCGCCTTTGCGATTTCTGTGATCCCGCCTTCGTCGTCAAGCAAAAGGGATATCGTATACTGCTCTATATCGTTAAAGTCCAGAACCGCCTTATCCCTTTTCGCTTGTTCATATCGCTGATAAAAGCCGCTTGTCAGCGCGCTTAAGGCCTGCATAGCGGGGGCCATACCGGCGAATTCCTCTTCCATGGTTTCCCTGCTCTCCCCCGCAAGGGTGAGCGCCAGCCCGTTGAAGTTCTTTTTGCATTGATCGCGGATCTCTTTGATTCCGGGCTGCAGCGTAAGCCGCAGGGCATAGGCCTCAGGCGCTTCGCCTTTCGCCGCCTTAGTCGCTATAGTGGGCAAGCGGCCAAAAACCGTCTTAGCGGACGCCATCGCCCCGACCAAAGCGTCCCAATCTTCGATGCTTTCCAGTCCGCGAATCTTGTCTCTGTCTTCCCGCAAACAGGTTTCGTATTTCGACAAAGAAGGAAGTCTTCCGGCCATGCGGATCCCTTTGTCCAGATCCCGGATCAAGGTTTGCATGCCCTCTTTCAGGTTCTCTGTCAGCAGAGAAATCAGGCTCTCCGCCCGCTCTTCTTTCCGGTACAGCCCGGTGCTGCCCTTCAGCCAGGCAAGGGGATGAGGCTGAGACACAGCAAGGGCATATACGCGCTGGATAAGCTGCTTGAAAGGCCCGTCGGAGCGTTCTCCGCCATATAGGGCAGTGAGCGCGGCAAAACCTGGCTCATTCGCCTCATAGCATTCCTCCAGATACCCGTCCAAGATTTCCGCCTGCAGCAGGAGTTGTTCCGCTTCGCTGAGAACCCTGCTCCGGGGGTCGATCCCTAATTCTTTATAGTACCTGCGGATCAGTTCCAGGCAGAAGCCGTGCAACGTAGATATGGCGGCTTGCCCCAGCAGCAGGCGCTGCCGCGCCAGCCTGCTGTCCTCCGGCGCCTGCAGCGCTCTGTCTTCGATCCCCCGGCGGACCCGGCGGCGCATTTCTTGGGCGGCTGCATTGGTGAAGGTAACAAAAATAAATCGCTCCATATCCAGAGGGCTTTCCGGATCCGTAAGCTGCCGGATCAAGCGCTCCGTCAATACCGCGGTCTTGCCGGCGCCGGCGGAAGCGCTGATCAATATCTCCGCGCCGGAAGCTTGCATTCCCGCAAGCTGCCCTTTGTTCCAATGGATCATGAACCGGCCCGCCCCCTTCCTTCCTCTCTGCCGCGCTCCTCAGTCGCCAGTTTCTCCAGCACCGCTTCGTCCGTCAGCGCGGGTAGATAACGATAGGCGTGTCCCGGTATGCCGGGGTCAAAGCGGCATACGCTGCGGTAGAGACAATAGTCGCAGGCGGAGCGCTTACCGCTCAGATAGGGCGTCAACGCAATATCCCCTTCCATGATTCTCTGTCCCGCCCTATTGAGTACTGTCCGGCTGTAGCGCCCCAGTAAGCCGAACTCTTCCTCGCTGAGAAGTTTGGCATTTCGTCCGAAAGCGCCGGAGCTTACTGTCGATACCGGCAGATAAAGGGACCGTTCAAAGTTCCGGTCCATCAATTCCGCCACCTGCCGGTCTTTCAGCAGATACCCGCGGAAAGCCCGTACCTTCAGCCTCTTATTTGTCCGCCATTCGGCGTCCCCTGCTTCAATGGCGTTGGAAGCCGGAAGGAGAGGGTCATGAACCTGAAAATAAAACATTCCCGCCGGTTTTGCGCCGGATAGCGAGGCTAGGGCAGCTTGCATATACAAGATTAACTGCAGTTTAAGCCCGTGGTATATCTCATGGAGGGCCAGCGTCATGAAGCCGGATTTGTAGTCGACGATGCGGATAAGCCGCTCCCCTGTCAGCGGATGGACAGCTTGATCGATTCGGTCGATGCGGCCCCGGAGAAGGATTTGGCGATCCTGCCCGAGATCCAGCGATACCGGCGCTGCGTTGCCCGGTTCGTCAAAGCCGAAGGACAGCTCCATCGCATGGGGCAGGAAATGGCCCTGCCCCTCTTGATAGGCCATAACCTCCGCCGTACTTTGCAGGATTCGACGCAGGTTATCCGCCAGGCGCCTGTACCAGGCGGAGGTCAGAAAAATGGAATGGCTTTTTTCTGTCAGTTGCTTCTCCGCAACCTCTTCCACCAGATTTTTCATCGTCTGCGCATCGACGGCTTTCAAGCTGAGCCCTCTGTTCCGCACTTGTTCCATCAGCATTTCCAGGCTGTCATGGATGAAGTTTCCGATGTCCGGCGGTTCAATCCCATATTCTTCCCTGGGTTCAAGGTCAAGGCCATACGCCAGAAAGTGGGCAAAGGGGCAAGCCTGGTATTGCTCCAGTCTCGTTACGCTGGTTCGTATCGTTCTGCCGAACAAACGTTCTGTCAGCGCAGCAGGCAGCGGCTGCCCCAATGGCGCAAGGTCAACCGCCGCTTTCAACCTTCGGATATCCGGGGCGTACGCCTCCCGGCTGGCGAACCAGTGGAACACATAGCGCCACAAGTCTTTCGGCGCTTCCTCCCGCCATCCCTCCGCCCCGGCGCCTTCTCCTTGATGCAGCGCCATTCCCAGCAGTTGCACACCTGCCGCCGGGTGACTCAGACGCCGGATCAGCGCCGGTTCGCTCTCTTCTGCTTCCAGGCCCGGAAACCAGAGACAAAGCCGCTCCAGCAAAGGAGAGGGCGACAGGCTCCCGCCTTGAGTATCCGCCCTGGCGTAACTGATATGCAGGCTTCCTTCGGCTCTGGTGAAGGCGATATAGATCAGATAGGATTCTGAAAACAAGCGGCGGCGGCTGTCGGGCGCCAGATAAATCCGCCGGCGGGCCAGCCACTGGCGGTCTTCCGCGTCCAGAAGAGTATCTTCTTTGATGGTTGCCGGGATCTGCCCTTCGTTCGCGCCCAGGATCCACGCTCTCCGTACAGCAGGGGAACGGCTGCGGTCCATAGAACATACGGTTACCTGATCCAGAGCGGGCGGTAAGGCAGCCATCTCCGCGGCTTCCAGGCCGCTTTCCCATACGGCTGCCAAAAGCGAGGGCAGATCCCTGGCTTCGGCGTCTCCCTCCTCCGCTGTTTGGATAAAGCTTACCGTCTGATCCAGCAGTTTCATCAGGGTCTGCCAGGCGCGCCTATGCAGTTGGATCGCTTCCGGATCCCCTCCTTTGCCCGCTTCTTCCGCCATCCTGCCGCAAAGCTTATCCGCTTTCAGCTTGATCAGGTGCCGGTAGAGCGCAGCGGAAACCCCTTCTGCCGATACGGCTTCCCTTGCTTCTTTCCTGAACGCCTCCAGGGGCTGCCACAGCTTTTGGCGCAAGCGTTCGATATAGGCGTCCGGCGACGTGGAATCGCCGTCTTCCGCCGGGCTGAAGCGCCAGGGGCGACGGCTTTCCCAGTGCATACGCTGAACGCCATAAGCCAGACAATAGTTCTCCAGCGCAAAGCCTTGATGATCCGAAAGCCCGGCAAATCCTGTTTTCATATACGCCATCAAGGTATCCGTCGTCCAACGGTCTTTGAGGATCTGCGTCAATTCCCGCACCATGCGGAGCAGAGGGTGGCGTCGCAAAGACTTGGGTCCGTCGAAAAAAAAGGGAATATCGTAAGCGGGTAGTATGCTTTCGATCAGGGCCCTGTAGATCTCCGGCTGCCGCAGCAGGACCGCCATCTCCCTGTACCGCAGGTTGTCCTCTCTCGCGGCTTCCCGTATTTCTACCGCCAGCCGTTCCACCTCCTGGCGGGGATCTCCGCAGCTTGCCAGAAAAATACCGCGGCCCTGTCCTTCGCTTGCCTTCGCAGGCAAGGGCAAGGACAGCCCGGCTGTCTGCGGCAAGCGGGCCTTTCCGGCGAGGAGTTTTTCCAGGCGCGCCAAGTCAGGGCTGTCTTTAAAACGCGCCTTCTCCGGTTCCTCCAGGTATAGCGGCGATTCCATAGGAAATCCGCCTTCCCGGCAAATCTGCCGCAGCTGTTCCGCCGTCTCCCAGGTAGGGTAGAACAAAGCGTCCTCTCCCAGCAGGCGACCTTCTTCCGCCTGCGTAAGATTCAAGGTCACATTGACCGGTCTGCCGGCGACAAGGAGACTGCGGATCACTTCAAACTCCGCAGGCGTAAAACCATGAAAGCCATCCAGCCAGAAGCTGATTTGGCGCAGCCTTGGCCAGTTTGGGAGTTTCTTGCACAACAAAGACAGCTCCCCGGAAAAATCCAGCCAGCCTTGGGAAAGAAAGGCCTCATAATCGGCGAATAGCAGAGAAAGGTCCTTGAGCCTGGACGCCAGATCCTCCCTTGGCCTATCCATATCCCGGCCTTCCCGTAAGCAGTCTGACAGCGACTCCGGCGATATACGGTAGGCCCTGAATTCGTCGATCCTGTCCGCCAATTCTCCGACAAAGCCCTGCTTATCCCATACCCGCTGAAAAGCAAGCAACTCTTCTTTGCGCCTTTCTAAAATGCTCCGAAGAACCATGTTTTTTCCGATCGCGTCAAGAACCGGCGCCAAGCCGCCTCCCGTCTCCTGCAATACAAAATGGACAAAGCGCCGGAAGCTCAGTACCTTGACCTGAAACCCTCCGGCAGCGCCCAGCGCAGCCAATATTCTTTTTTCGTGCGCGAAGGTGGCTTGCTCCGGCGTCAGCAGGACGAATTCCCCGTCGGGGCAGGACGCCAGCCTCTCCCTTATCTGCTCGATACAGGCTTCCGTCTTTCCGGCGCCGGCCCTGCCCAATATAAATCGTAAACTCAAAGTTGAAGTCCTCCCGCTTTGAAAATAATTGACGGGCGACAGCTCGCCGCAAAATGGGAACCTTTTGGGCTTTACGCACCACGGATCCCGTGGTAATATGATCCTTAGCATGTAGGTTGAGCCGGCAGGGCGGCCGCGGCTGCAAGGGCCGAAAGGTCGCAGCCGAGGAAAGTCCGGGCTCCGCAGGGCAGGATGCTGGATAACGTCCAGTGAAGGCGACTTCAAGGAAAGTGCCACAGAAACATACCGCCTTGGCTTGTCCCGGCGTCATGGTGCGTCAGGACAGGCAGGAAAGGCAAGGGTGAAATGGTGAGGTAAGAGCTCACCGGCGAAAGGGCGACCTTTCGGCCGGGTAAACCCCATCCGGAGCAAGACCGAATAGAGGGGCTATGAGGCTGCCCGTCTCGCCCCCGGGTAAGGTCGCTAGAGGCGCCGGGTAACCGGCGTCCCAGATAGATGGCCGCTGCTTCGGGATCTCCCGAAGTACAGAACCCGGCTTACAAGCCGGCTCATCCCCTACTGCTGTTCCCGCGAAAGGAGAGCATCATGACAGCGCTTCCCTTCGACGCCGGCCAGTTGGTCTTCCAATCGGCTATCGCCAGACAAAAGCCGTTCACCATACGCGACGGAGATACCTCCGCCTGCCCTTTCTGCGACCACAGCCTGCTTCCCCCTATCAAGAAACGGGATGACGACATTCTGCTGGTCCCCAATAAATACCCCATATTAGGAGACAGCGATCCTTATGTACTGATCGAAACAGCCGACTGCGATTCGGAACTGTCCCTCTATTCCGAAAGTCGTCTGTATCGTGTTTTCCGGATGGGCTTTGACTTCTGGCATGAAATGACTGCTTCCGGCGCCTATCGCTCCGTGATGTTTATGAAGAATCACGGCCCCCTGTCCGGCGGCAGCCTCCGCCATCCGCACATGCAGCTGATCGGCTTGTATCATGTGGATTGTCAAGCCCATATCCGCCGGGAGTACTTTTTCGGACCCGTCATCTGCCGTGAACCCGGCCTGGAACTCAACCTATCCGATCATCCTCGCGTCGGATTTGCGGAATTCAATCTTGTTCTCACCGAGGATAGGGCTTTTGAGCCGTTTTGCAGAATGCTGCAGCGGACAGTTCAGTATATACTGCGACAGTTTCATCAAGGCGGCGTCGACAGTTACAATCTGTTTTTTTATCAACTGGAAGGCGTCGCCTTTTGCAAAGTCATGCCGCGGGTTGTTACCACGCCCGTCTTTATTGGCTACTCCATCCCACAAGTAACAGACAGCCCGGAAGCTGTCGTCGAAGATATACAGCGCTATTTACAGACCTTCACTGATCGTTAAGGGCGGACGAAGGCAGCAAGACCCGCAGGCAGTTTTCACAGTTGATCAGGCGGTTTCCTCGATTAACATGTTTCACCAATTGTGTAGATAAGCTAATCCGGCACCCGCTGCAGATATCCCCGTCCAGGATCACGACCGGATTGTCCGGATTGGAGCGAAGCGCTTCCCGGAACAAGGACCTGTCATCCGGTTCCAGAGACGCAAGCAAAGCGTCTTCCTTCGCGGCGAATTCCGCCATGAGGGCGTCTGCCTTTGCCTTCTCCTGATTATAGACCCCTGCGTGCTGATTGTATTGGGCTTTTTGCCGTCTAAGCCTGGCAGTCAGTTGTTGCCGGTTTTCTTCATACTGTTCCCTCTGCTGCTGCAATTCCTCTATCCTAAGGTCTGCTTGCCGCATGTTTTCCTCCAGCTTGACAACTTCCTGCTGGATGCTCAGCATGTCTTTGAGACTGAGTCCCCGCTGCCGGATGATCCGCTCCCTAGCCTCCGCAATATCTGAGGCCCACCTCGGTTTATCGAGAATCAAGCGATCCACTTCCACCCGGCAGTCCTCGGTCATATGCGCGATGCCGTCCAGCCTTCTTTCCATTGCCGAGATCAGGTTCATCATCTCTTTAATTTCAAGATAGAGCGCAGCCAATTGGACTTTTGGGTCCACCCGGTTTCTCTCATCATTATTTTCGCTCAGTAAAAGCAAGACTTGCATCATATCCATTTTGTTCCGCTTACTCTCCTTTCCGACTCATCTCTATGCGCTGTGGATCCGCGGCCCTACCGCCGTATAGGGGCTTTTCTCCGATGTGGATACGTCTATAGGCAAGCCGGGACATTTTTCCTTCAGATAAGAAGCCAATACCCGAATGATCGGATTCTCCGTGTGGAAGTGTCCCGCATCGAGTAAGCCGAGCCCCAGCTCCCAGGCTTGCATTCCTTCATGATGCTTGACGTCCGAAGTGACAAAAGCATCGGCGCCCCCGGCCTTCGCTTCCGGTACAAGGAAAGCGCCTGCGCCGCCGCAGCACGCCACCCTGCGAATCCGCTTGTTTCCGTCACCGTAGTAGCGCAGATCCTGGAGCTCCAGTTTCCCGGCGACCGCCCGGGCGAAGCTGTCCAGACTGACCGGCTCTTTCAGCAGGCCGATGCGTCCAAACCCTATATCGCGCATCTGTGGGTGCAAAGGCTGCAGAATCTCCGGATCCAGGATCCCGAGGAGCCCGGCCAGCACGTCATTGACGCCGCCCCGCACGCTATCCAGATTGGTGTGCGCGCAGTAGAGCGCGATATTTCTTCTGATCAGCGCCAGGGGAATTCGATTATGCGCATCCTCGTCACGAAGCTGTTTGAAAGGCGTAAAGAAAGGCGTATGGTGTACAAAGATCATGTCGGATCCCAGGTCCAGCGCCTCCGCTGTGGTTTCCGGCGTGAGCTCCAGTGTAAGAAAGAGACGGTTCACTTCCTGCCCATAGCTGCCCAGCTGCAAGCCGATGGGGTCTCCTTCCTCTGCATATTGCGGCGGCGCATAGTCGTCAATATACCCGCATATCTCCCGGCAGGTAAAGCTCATCTGACTAAATCCTCCCATTCTCTGATCTGTTCTTCCAGGCGGTTTTTCTTGATCCGGCTTTCCTCCGAGCCGGAGCGTTCCAACTGCTTGACAATATCGCGTAAGCCCCGAATCTTCTGTCTGATCGCCTGTACAAGAAGCGGAGGCCTTTCCGCCAGCAGCAGAGGTCCAAATTCAGCCTCAGAAGAACGCAGGCGCGCCATCCTGCCCCGTTCGGCTAAAAGAATGGTATAAAGGATCCCTCTTTCTTCCGTAAGCGCTTCTTTGCAGATCCGCCAATTTCTGCTTTGCAGATACAGGCGGACTTCTCTTTCCCGATTCATCGGTTGAAGCAGCACATACGTTAAACTCTCCGCGATTTCCCGGCTGTCCTCCAGGATTTCAACGATCGTTCCGCCGCCCATGCCGGCAATCACGCACACGGAAACCTCTCCGGGCGCGATGGCGTTCAGACCGTCGCCCAAACGAATCTCAATGCTGTCTGCCAGTCCCTGGGAGGCGACATTGGCGAATGCGTTTCGAAACGGCCCCTCTGCAATCTCCACCCCTATCCCCTTACGAATTTTGCCGGATAGGACGAGGGAAATCAGGAGGGCGCCGTGATCGGCGCCGATATCCGCCAGCGCGTCCGATGGCGGCAGCATTTCTGCCACTGTTGTCAAACGTTTTCCCATCATTTTACTAGTGCTTTGCAACAGCTCAAAGTCGCACAAGATTTGCGAGGATTTTTATCGCGAGACAAGGCGTGATGAGGGCGAATACCCGCTGTGGTATTTAACCGAAGAACAACGTAGTATCGCGGAAAAAAGACCGCAAAGATTGCAACTTTTAGCTGTTGCAGAGTACTAAAATAAAGCGGCAATACTTTGCGTATAGGGTGGACGGCAAATGCCTTTTTCTGTAACGATCCCGGTAATCAGTTCATGATCGGTAACATCAAATGCCGGATTGTAACACGCGACTTCCGGCAAGGCTATGGGCGTCCGAAAATACAATTCACGGATCTCCTCAGGCGCCCGCAGCTCGATCTCAATGGCGTCGCCGGTTTCACATGCCCTGTCGATCGTGGATGTGGGTCCCAGTACATAAAATGGTATGCCGTAGTATCGAGCCAGAACCGCCAAGCCGCTGGTTCCGATTTTGTTGGCTGTATCCCCGTTGGCGGCGATCCTGTCGCAGCCGACAAAACAGGCCTGGATCCAGCCCTTCTTCATCACGGAGCTTGCCATATTGTCACAGATCAGCGTGACCTCGACCCCCGCTCTTGAAAGCTCGTAAGTGGTCAGCCTCGCGCCCTGCAGGAGGGGCCTGGTTTCTCCGGCAAAGACCTTGAAATGCAATCCGCGCTCTGTCCCCAGGAGGATAGGCCCAAGCGCCGTCCCGTACCGGGAAGTGGCCAGCGGCCCCGCGTTGCAATGGGTCAGGATCCCGTCGCCATCCTGTACCAGCGTCAGCCCCTTTTCCGATATCGCCTTACACATCGCGGCGTCTTCGTCGTGAATATGAATCGCTTCCTGCTGCAACAGGCGGCATAGTTCAGCGATGCTCTTGTCAGAATGGTCCAGAACAGTCTGCTCCATCCGGTTCAAGGCCCAACTCAGGTTGACTGCCGTAGGCCGGGTGGCGGCTAAGGCTGCCTTATACTTCCGAAACGCGCTAAGAAACGCACTATAGACTGTCGAAGGGATTTGTCCGGCGAGACAGCTCAGACAATACGCGGCGAATATCCCGATCGCCGGCGCCCCTCTCACTTTCAGTTGTACAATGGCGTCTGTCATGTCCTCCGGTGAACGAAGCGTCAGATATACAGTTTCTCCGGGCAGTCTGGTCTGGTCGATTATCACGACAGCGCTTCCGTCTTTACTTAACCCTACATTGTCCCTATGCGTTACCTGTCGTATCGCATCCGGCATTGCAGCATTCATCGCATCCAGCCTTCCTTGTTCTTCCTTTATCTTAACATTTTTCCTATCGGCTCACAAGTCCGCAGCGATAATCTTTGACGAAAAGCATACAGAAAGCAGTGTCAATTCAGAACCTGCGATAAGGGCTGAGGGATACCATCCGGCAAGGCGGTAGGCGCTTTTGCAACAAAGACACATACTGGGCGCTAGCCTAAGCCATAGAAAAATCACGACGATTTTTCAGGCGATGGGAGCCACGGACGGCGCCTCATCGCCGG
>WRMS01000059.1 GCA_009777025.1 Clostridiales bacterium
CCTTTCGGTCTCGGGCGAGTATGTTTGGAATATTTGCTCGGCATTGACAAAAGCGTTATCGTCCTCGAATCCACCGTCGCGAAACACCGCAAAATACGGCTTCTCCTTGGCGATTTGGGGAAGTCCATAACAGCGCGACCAAATAAATCTTTTATGGCACTTCTTCCAGCATCATTGCCATATTGACTATCATCCCAAATTGACTTAACAAGAGTTTCCGATATTCTGCCAGATTCGTCATGCAAATAATCTTTACGATATATACGCCATTCGCTCCCGGTTTTTTTCACATTGTTGAGAATCTTCATATCGGATGCTCCTTGCCTAGCCTTGCAGTTCAGCTTATGATTCAGTCTTTAATCTTACCTTCGACAACCCACTGATCCACTTCTGAAATTCTGAACTTATATTTTTTGCCTGCACGGCTGTAGGGAATTGTACCTTTACGAATCCACGCACGGATAGTGTCGGCGCTAACGCTCAAATGTTGCGCTATGTCTTCAAGATTTACCCACTTTTCCGGCATTATATTATTTGACTCGTTACTCATTATGATTCCCTCCGTTATCTGCACTATGGTTCAATGATTCATAAAATCTTTAGGAAGATACTTTTTATATATTTTGTAGTTGGTTGTATCATGGTTTGAATGGAGTCCAAGAGGGATGGGGTGATCTGATCATGTATTTTTTACCAATTAGGAAAATACATCCATGGATCGATTCTTTCCATAGACACTCTACTTAGACTCATAATAAATCTTACTAAATCATTCTAAATCGTAGCTTCAACAATGTCAAACAAATCGAAAATCTTATATGGAACTTTTTTGGATAGCAAAAATAACAGAAGCAGAAAAGACAGCCTTGAACGCCATGTCCCTTTTGGCTTTTAGGGCTGTTTGTCAATTTATGGCTGTCAAAGTCATGATTGGCGCAGGGTAAATGAGCCGACGTCGCTATAGCAAGCAAGGCGTATTTGTCTCGGTAACTCGATTGCGAACAAGTTAAAAATAGGGTATATTATGCGATTCCTTTTCTTTACTTTGGGTGCTATACGAACATGCCTAATTTTTCTACTATTGTACTACAAGAAAAGTATGAACTATACAGATAAAGCGAGGAGGTGGCAGAGTGTTTGGATTTCGCAGAAAAAGTATTGTCGTAGCTTCGCCTGTAGACGGCGCAGTTATATCTATATCGAAACTAAGCGACCCTGTATTCCGGGAGGATGTTCTTGGTCGCGGGATCGCCGTAAAGCCATATTCGGGATATGTGCGCGCACCGGCAAAGGGAGTGATCAGCCTCATGTTTGAAACCGGACACGCAGTGAACCTGCTTACGGACAGTGGCATTGAGCTCTTGATTCACGTGGGAATCGATACGGTGAAGCTCAAAGGGCGTCATTACACGATTCGCAAAAATATTAATGATAACGTCGATCCCGGTGATATTTTGATGGAATTTGACGCCGACGCGATCCGTGCGGAAGGGTATGACACGGTCACACCGGTTGTGGTTTGTAATCCTTATGCATTCAGCGATATTCTCTTTGCTCCGGAAGGTGAGGTTAAAGCCGGTGATCCGCTTATTACATTAAAAGTGTAACTGTTTAAACAGGAGGGCACGATATTGAAAGAATTAAAACACGTGATAAAAGACGAGCTGGGCATTCATGCCAGACCGGCGGGAATGCTGGTGAAATTGTTGTCCGCCTTTTCCGGCGAGGTGCAAGTGGGAAATGCGAACAAAATGATTGACGGGAAGCGGTTATTTGCGCTATTGGGCTTGGGGTTGAAACAAGGCGACGAGATGATCCTCAGATTTGAAGGCGAAGGCGAGGAAGAAGCCTTTACCGCGGTGGCGTCATTTTTGGCGGAAAACCTTTAACTTATCCAAGCCTTTTGTTGCTATATTGGAGGACAAAATTATGATGAAAACATTACAAAAACTGGGTAAATCGCTTATGCTGCCTGTCGCCTGCCTGCCGATTGCCGCATTATTGCTGGGCTTCGGCTACTGGATAGACCCGGCGGGCTGGGGCGGGACCAATCAGATTGCGGCTTTTCTGGTGAAAGCAGGCGCTGCAATCATAGACAATATGCCTATTTTGTTTGCCATTGGCGTATCCATCGGAATGGCGGACGATAATGATGGAACGGCAGCCCTGGCGGGGCTTATATCCTGGCTGCTGATCCAGACCCTCTTAGCCCCTGCAAGTGTAGCAATGATGAGCGGCGTACCGATTGAAGAAGTCAGCGCCGCTTTTGGTAAAATTAATAATGCATTTGTAGGTATTCTCTGCGGTTTCATCGGTTCCACCTGTTACAACCGATTTAGAAACACCAGACTACCCGATGCGCTGGGGTTCTTCAGCGGCAAACGCAGCGTTGCGATCGTGGTGGGCGGCGTCAGCATCATTGTGGCGCTGATTCTGTTCTTTATCTGGCCTTTCCTCTACGGCGCGCTGGTGCTGTTTGGCATGAGCGTACTGGGCCTTGGCCCGATCGGCGCCGCCATTTATGGCTTTTTCAACCGACTGCTCATTCCTTTTGGCTTACATCACGCCTTGAATTCGGTCTTTTGGTTTGATGTTGCCGGGATCAATGACCTGGGCAATTTCTGGAGCAATACAGGCGTATATGGGGTAACCGGCCAGTATATGACGGGCTTTTTCCCGATTATGATGTTTGGTTTGCCCGGCGCGGCGCTGGCAATGTACAGTACGGCTAAACCCAAGCAAAAAAAGACTGTGGCGGGACTGCTTCTATCCGGCGCTGTCACGGCCTTCGTGACCGGGGTAACAGAGCCTCTTGAATTCTCTTTCATGTTCCTGGCGCCGGTCTTATACGTCATACACGCCGCATTAACCGCCGTTTCTTTGGCCGTTATGGCCGCTCTTCCAGTCCGTGCAGGGTTCAACTTCAGCGGCGGGATGTTCGACCTTTTGCTAAGCTGGGGGACGCCGATGGCGCAAAACCCCTGGGGCATCCTGATTGCGGGCGCGGTAGCATTTGTCGTCTATTACTTACTATTCCGTATTGTCATTGTGCAACTGAATTTGAAAACACCGGGCCGGGAAGACGAAGACTATGCCGAAGCGGAAAGCAAGCTCAGCCTTGCCTCTTCCGATTATCACGAGATAGCCGGACAAATTCTTGCCGGGCTTGGCGGAAAAGCGAACATTGCTTCGCTGGACAACTGTATTACCCGCTTACGTGTGGAAGTAATCAACCAGGAAGAAGTCGACGAAAAAGCGATCAAAGCCGCGGGTGTGAGCGGCGTTATACGCCCAAGCAAGACAAGCGTGCAAGTCGTAGTCGGAACACAGGTTCAGCATGTGGCGGACGAAATGAAAGGATTGTTATCGTGATCATACGCAATGGGCTGGTATTCACGAATGAATGTTTGGTAAAGTGTGATATCGCGTTTGAAAACGGGATTATCACTGCAATAACCCCCGTCGGCAGAATGCCGGGGATTGGTTTTGAGGCGGAGGGAGCGTATGTACTCCCGGGATTGGTGGATATCCATGCCCATGGCTGTTTGAATAGTGATTTTTGTGACGCTGATGCAGCCGGATTGGAGAAAATGCTTGCTTACTTTGGGCGGCAGGGTGTGACCGGCGTTGTGCTTGCCACCATGTCATTGCCTGAAGAGGTACTCGCTGATGTGATTCGCACTGCGCTTCCTTACATTAATAAAGCGGGCTACGGCGCAATTCTGCGCGGCATACATATGGAAGGCCCGTTTATCAGCAGAGAAAAACGCGGCGCGCAAAACCCGGATCATATCGCCGAGCCGGATATAGACTTCTTTGATCGACTGTACGCGCTTTCGCAAGGCAGTATCCGTCTGTTCAGTATAGCGCCGGAACTCCCGGGCAGTCCGGCGTTAATCAGCCACGCCGCGAAATGCTGCAGGGTCAGCCTGGCGCATTCAGATGCGGATTATGACTGCGCAGTCAGCGCTTTTGAAGCGGGTGCGAGCCATGTGACGCATCTGTTCAACGCAATGTCCGCCTTGAATCACAGGACGCCGGGGCTTGTAGGCGCCGCCTTTGACCACGCCGCATGCGTGGAAGTGATCAGTGACGGCGTCCATCTGCACCCATCGGTGGTGCGGGCGATATTCAGCATGTTCGGCGCCCGGAGGATATGCCTGATCAGCGACAGTACCCGGGGTACCGGTATGCCGGACGGCGAATACGAATTAGGCGGTCAGGCAATCCACATCCATGACGGGCATTCCAATCTGGTCAAAGACGGGACCATTGCGGGAAGCGCCATGCATCTGGCTGACTGCTTCCGGCAGGCGATACGATTTGGTATCCACCTTGAGGATGCGATTCAGGCCGCTTCCGGCAACCCGGCTTGCGCCGCTTCGATCGACCTCGTCACGGGAAGCATCTCACCGGGAAAAAGCGCCGATATGCTGATTTTGGACGCTGATCTGCAGGTGCAAGCGGTATTTGCCGGCGGTGTGCGGGTGGATGATAAACAACATTGAAGGGAAGGGAGTCTATGCTGGTTATCACAGGCACAGGCGCTTCACAAGGGGTGGCGATAGGGCCCCTGCACTTTCTGGCTTTTCAAGCAGCTGAAATCCGCCGCGAAAAGGCGGCGGATCCCGAAGCGGAGGCGGCGCGCTTTGAACAAGCCCGACTGGCGGCCTGCACCCAGCTTGACGAACTGTACCGGAACGCAGTAGAGAAAGTCGGCATGGAAAACGCGGCGATTTTCGATATTCACAGGATGATGCTGGAGGACTTGGACTACCGCGAATCCGTCATGGACAGGATCCGCAATCAGGGCCTGAACGCGGAATACGCAGTCAGCCTGACCGCGGAAGAGTTCAGCGCCATGTTCTCTTCCATGGACGACGAATACATGAAAGAACGCGCCGCGGACGTAGCCGACATATCCGAGCGGCTGCAGCAGGCGCTTAACCCGCAAGCGCACAAAGCGCTTATGCCGAAGGGCCCTTCTATATTGGCGGCTTTAGATATCCGCCCCAGCGAAGCGGTTCAGCTTGACAAAGACAGGATCCTCGGCTTTGCGACGGTAGAAGGCTCGGCGTTCGCCCATACGGCTATCCTGGCGAGATCGATGCTATTACCTGCCGTTGTAGGCTTGGGCGCTAAGTTGGACGCGAGTCTGGATGGAAAGCCCGCGATTTTGGACGGCTACAGCGGAACCTTGTATATCGACCCAGACGACGCGACAAAAGTGGCGATGCAGGCCAAACTGCGGGAAAGCCTGAAAAGAAGGGAAGATCTACGCAAACTGAAGGATCAGCCCAGCGTAACGGCAGATGGGACGAAGATCGAGGTTTTTGCGAATGTGAACCACATCTCCGGGCTGGACGAAGCGGCGGACAATGCCGCAGAAGGCATAGGGCTCTTTCGCAGCGAGTTTTTGTTTTTGGAAAGTAAGACCTACCCGACAGAGGAGGAGCAGTTTGCCGTCTACAAAAAAGTCGCTACGTTCATGCAGGGAAAGAAAGTCGTGATCCGTACGCTGGACATTGGCGCGGATAAGCAAGCAGATTACTTCCATTTGCCCGACGAGGCAAACCCTGCTCTGGGTTTGCGGGCAATCCGCCTCTGCCTGACCCGGCCCGAAGTATTCAAAACCCAGTTACGCGCTCTGTACAGGGCGTCAGTATTCGGTAATATTGCCATTATGTTTCCTATGATTATTTCCGTGGAGGAAGTCAGGGATATACGCGGCATTACCGATGAAGTCATGGGTGAATTGAAGAATGAAGGATTTGCTTTCAACGCCGACACCGAAAGGGGGATCATGATCGAAACCCCCGCCGCCGTCATGATCAGCGACGAGCTGGCCAAAATGGTGGACTTTTTCAGTATCGGCACAAACGACCTCACCCAGTATACCTTAGCGATCGACAGGGAACACAACGGACTGAGCCATTTCTACAATCCCCATCATCCGGCTGTGATGAAAATGATCGAAATAACGGTTAAAGCGGCTCATGAAGCCGGTATATGGGCAGGCATATGCGGCGAGCTGGGCGCCGACCTTACCCTGACGGAAACCTTTCTTCGCATGGGGGTCGATGAGCTTTCGGTTTCGCCGGGCATGATCCTGCCACTGAAGGAAAAAATCATTAAAACAGACATGCGCGCAGTGATGAAATGAACTATACTACATATTTTTGTAAATTATTGTGAAAGGAGCTTCAACTTTGAGCGAAGCAACAATATATATAAACTCTCCGGTATCAACTAATGGTGAATCCTATTTTGATGGCGGCCTCATGCAGCTTATTGGATGGAATATCCTAGGCTTTCTTATTACTCTAATTACACTTGGAATCTGCTATCCATGGGCCTTATGTATGGTGTATGGGTGGAGAATCAATCATACAGTTATCAATGGGCGGCGGCTTAAATTTAGCGGAAGTGCTGTCGGCCTATTTGGAAACTGGATAAAGTGGTTCTTGCTCTGCATAATTACAGTGGGTATCTATAGTCTCTGGCTTGGCATAGCTCTGGAGAAATGGCGAGTCAAAAACACATCTTTTGTAGATTGATTCCTAGATAGTATGGATAATCAATCGCCAAGTGCGAAAGTAGAATACTATAGCGTTATTCCTGATTATCAATTGAACTATTAACCAGCCCTCTGTATATCATACATACAGAGGGTTTATTTTTTGCTCCGCTTTTCCTGTCGATATGCGGCGATTTCAGCGTCAATATCTTCCATCGTCATTTCTGAAGTCCCATTTTGAGTAGATTCTTCTTGTAGAGCTTTGAAAGCGTCAGAACATATGTTCTGATTAAAAAAGGGATACGAAAAGCATCCTGCCAACACGGAAGAAAAAACGATCTCAAGTACCGCTGTTATATCCACCCGATACGGACTGCGGCTATTTTGTGCCCGAATGGAGGTGAGCCATTGGATACCATGGAAGCATATCACAAAAGCCAAAAGGTGATAGCCCAAAAATAATCGCGGCTCTGTATTGCTTTTTGCTTGCAGTTATTGTAGTATGATCAAATAACTCCGGATAGGGAGCAGAAAGACTTGAAACATAAAGACTTTACCATCATCTGCGGGCATTACGGCTGCGGCAAGACAAACCTATCTATCAACCTGGCGATCGACGCCGCGTCAAAGGGACGCAGGACGACGCTGGTGGATTTAGATATTGTGAATCCTTATTTTCGCTCTTCCGACTATAATGCGCTGCTCGAACAAAAGGGCGTCCGGGTCATCGCGCCGGCTTTCGCCAGGTCGACCATCGACCTGCCGATGATATCCCCGGCGATCTACTCGGTGATGGAAGAGGAAGGAACTGTGATAGTAGACGCCGGCGGCGACGACGCCGGCGTGACCGTACTAGGGAGCTTCTCCGACAAACTGAGGGTCTTGGATTACGATATGTTGTATGTGATCAACCGGTATCGCGTGCTGTCCACGACGGCGGAGGAAACCGTGCGGCTCTTGGGAGAAATCGAAGGGGCTTCACATATGAAGGCGACGGCGATCGTCAACAATTCCCACTTAATGCGGGATTCCACGGCGGACACCATTCTTGACGCCTTCGCGTATGCGGAAGCGGTTTCCGCGGCAGCCGGGCTCCCCATCCGGGGAACCGTGATACCCAGGTTTCTGGAAGGCAGCGTCGGAGCGCGCATTCCCGAAGACGATATCTATATAGCCGATATTTATGTGCGCCCGCCCTGGACAGAGGTGTAGAGGCGGAGGCCGCCGGTGCGCAGGGTTGTTTACTTGTATAGGAGGATGAGGATATGGCAAAGATAACGGTCAATGATGAGTATTGTAAGGGCTGCGAGATGTGCGTACTCTTTTGTCCAAACAAGATTATGGTGCTTTCAAAGGAAAAACTGAATAGTAAGGGCTATCACCCGGCTGAGCTGTCCGATGAGTCCAAATGCACCGGATGCTGCATCTGTGCGAGCATGTGTCCGGACATAGCGATCACGGTTGAAAACTAGGAGGAATGATAACGATGGCGGAAAAAATTATCATGAAGGGAAACGAAGCATTGGCTGAGGCTGCCATCAGCGCGGGCTGCAGGCATTTCTTCGGCTATCCCATCACGCCGCAGACAGAGGTTGCGGCGCATATGGCGAAGCGGCTGCCCCAGATCGGCGGGACGTTTCTGCAGGCGGAATCGGAGATCGCGGCGATTAATATGGTACTTGGCGCGGCGGCTGCCGGCGTTAGGGCGATGACTTCTTCCAGTTCCCCCGGCGTCAGCCTGAAATCAGAAGGGATTTCCTATCTCGCAGGCTGCGACCTCCCCTGCCTTATCGTCAACGTCCAGCGGGGCGGCCCCGGTCTTGGCGGCATCCAGCCGGCCCAGTCCGACTACTTTCACGCGACAAGATCGACGGGACACGGAGACTTCCATATCCTGGTGTTTGCACCGGCGACTGTGCAGGAAATGGCGGATCTGGTCGCAGGCGCCTTTAGCCTGGCGGATAAGTATAGGATGCCGGCTATGGTTCTCGCGGACGGTATGCTGGGCCAGATGATGGAGCCTGTGGTGCTGCCCGAGGGAGACAGCAATCCCCCGCCGCCGAAGCCCTGGGCGGTTAACGGACATAAGAACATACGTTCGCATAATATCATCAATTCGCTCTACTTGGAGCCGAATGACCTGGAGAGAACGGTCGTCGAGCGCTACGCAAGATACGAGGAAGTCAAGCGAACAGAACAGCAGGCGGAAGAGTATCTCTGCAGCGACGCGGAGATCTTCCTGGTTTCCTACGGCGCGACTTCTCGCATTGTGAAAAGCGCCGTCGTCAAAGCCAGGGCGGAGGGCATAAAGGCCGGGCTGATCCGGCCGATCACGCTTTTCCCCTTTCCGGACGCCTATATAGATAAGTATGTCGGGCAGGCGAAAGTATTCCTGAGCGTGGAAATGAGCATGGGGCAGATGATAGACGATATCCGTCTTGCGGTAAACGGCCGTAAACCGGTTGCCTTTTTCGGCCGGACCGGCGGCGTACTCCCGACGCCGGATGAAGTATTGGGCAAAATCAGAGAAATTGCGGGAGGTGTCAAATAGATATGGCGACGATTTTTACCAGACCGAAGAGCATTGCCGATGTTCCGTTCAGTTACTGTCCGGGATGTACCCACGGCATCATCCACAGATTAGTGGCGGAAAGCATCGACGAACTGGGCATCGAGGGAAACACCGTGGGCGTGTGTCCGGTGGGATGCGCGGTCATGGCTTATGATTATTTTAACTGCGATATGATCCAGTCGCCTCACGGCAGGGCGCAGGCTTTAGCGACAGGCATTAAGCGCGCCATACCGGAAAGCGTCGTGTTTACCTATCAGGGGGACGGAGACCTTGCGGCGATCGGCACGGCAGAGACGGTCCATGCCGCGACAAGGGGAGAAAATATTACCGTCATCTTTGTGAATAATGCGATTTATGGCATGACAGGCGGGCAGATGGCGCCGACCAGCCTCTCGGGGCAGGTGACACAGACGACGCCCTATGGGCGGGATACGGCTATAGCCGGGCATCCCGTCAGGGTCTGTGAAATGCTCGCTACACTGGAAGGGGTGGCGCTGGCGCAACGCGTCACCGTCGAAAGCCTGAGGACGGTTACCGCCGCCAAGCAGGCGATCAAGAAAGCCTTTACCTATCAGCTGGAAGGCAAGGGCTATTCGATCATTGAAGTCCTGTCCATATGCCCGACGAATTGGGGGCTCTCAACGGAGAAATCCCTCCAGTGGCTAAGGGACAACATGATACCGTACTATCCTCTCGGCGTTTTCAAAGACAAGTACGCGAAGGAGGGAGCGAAATGAAAGACCCGATGCATATCCTGATCGCCGGCTACGGCGGCCAGGGAATCTTGTTTTCCGGCAAAGTCATTGCCTATGCGGGCCTCATCGACGGCAAGGAGGTATCCTGGCTGCCGTCCTACGGCCCTGAGATGCGCGGCGGGTCGGCAAATTGTACCATTTGTCTGAGCAAAGACCCCATCGCTTCCCCCTATATCGAATTTCCGGAATTTTTCGTGGCAATGAATCAGCTCGCCTTTAATAAGTTCGCCTCTACAGTGGAGGAAGGGGGCATGGTCGTCTACGACAGCGCCATCATCAACGGCGCAACGGAAAGAAAGGACATGCAGATCTTTGGTATAGACGCGGTAACCCTCGCCGAGGATAGCGGCCTGAAAGGGCTGGCGAATATGGTGATGACCGGGAAGCTTTTTAAAGAACTGTCTTTCTGTGCATTTGATTCCCTGGAAAAAGCTGTCGTGAAATGTGTGCCGGAGGGAAGGACGCAGTTGATCGAATTGAACCTGAAGGCGATTCAGCTTGGGATCGAGAACTGAGGAGGGCGGACATGGGTATAAAAGCGGAAGTAGGCATGAGGCTTGCCGAACTGAGGGACGCCTGCGGCTACAGCCGCGAGGAAATGGCGAAAGAGGTGGACGTCGGGCTGGACAAGTACATTCATTTTGAAGAGACCGGCGAAGATATCCCGATCAGCGTAATCTACCGGGTAGCGAAGCTGTGCGATGTGGACTTTACCGAGATCATCTACGGTACCGAAGCGAAACTGGATACCTATCATATCGTCAAAGCCGGCGAAGGGAAGAGCGTTGACCGCTACCCCGGTTACTCTTTCGAAGACCTGGCTTACCGCTATAAGAGCAAGATCATGCAACCGCTGATCGTCAGGCTCGACCCCTCCGACAAACCCGCCGCTCTGGTCAGCCATATGGGGCAGGAATTCAATTATGTCCTGGAGGGTTCGATCGTCCTTGTATTTGACGATAAAGAGTTTACGTTGCATCAGGGCGACAGTATTTACTTTAACCCGACCCATAAACATGGGCAGAGATGCGAAGGGGATGTTCCGGCTGTTTTTCTGACCGTCATCGCCGAGTAAGGGCGATACAGTCCTATTCAGCTTATGGGTGGCGCCCCGCATGGGCGGCGCCCCACCAAAGCATGGGAAAGGGGAAACTGGATATGCTTGAACGATTTCTGCCGCGCAGCGAATTCACGTCATATGAAGACTTTGTTGAAAACTACAGCGTGACCATACCGGAACGCTTCAATTTCGGCTTTGACGTGGTGGATGCGTGGGCAAAAATGGATAAAAATAAACGCGCGCTGGTCTGGTGCGACGATCATGGCGGGGAGAAAATACTGACTTTCGAAGAACTTCGCGTCTTGTCAAACAAAACGGCAAACTTCCTGCGTAACATCGGCGTCCGGAAAGGATCCGTCGTCATGGTGATCCTTCGCCGCCGCTGGGAGTATTGGGTATGCGCCACCGCCCTGTGTAAATTGGGCGCCATTATTATTCCGGCGACGATTCAACTGACGGCAAAGGATATCGAATACCGGGTGACTTCCGCGGATATCGACGCCCTCATTTGTGTGAATGATGACTTTGTTATTTCACAAGTCGAGGAAGCCATGCCGGTTCTGCCCAAAGGAAAAAAACGCATCCTGGTCAACGGGGAGAGAGAGGGCTGGCTTTGCTTTGATAAGGAGATGGAGAAGTGCTCCGCTGATTTTTCACCGCCGACCGGAGCGGAAGAGCAGAAAAATGAAGACATCATGCTCATCTATTTTACTTCCGGGACGACGGGCATGCCGAAGATGGTGAAACACAATTTCCTCCACCCCCTCGGACAGATCGTGACGGCCAAATACTGGCAGAAAGTGCAGGAGAATAAACTGCACCTGACGGTTTCCGACTCCGGATGGGCTAAGTTTGGCTGGGGGAAAATTTACGGGCAGTGGCTATGCGGCGCTGTCATATTTGCTTATGACATGGATAAGTTTGTGCCGGCCAATCTGCTGAGGATGATCGGGAAATACCGTGTGACAACCTTTTGCGCGCCTGTGACCATGTATCGTTTTATGCTGCAGGAGGATTTGCTTAGCTTTGATCTCTCCTCCGTGGAACGCTACTGTATGGCGGGGGAGCCGCTGAATCCGGAAGTGTTTAAGAAATGGAAAGAACTGACCGGGCTTTCTATGGTAGAAGGCTTTGGACAGACCGAGTCCACCGTCCTTCTGGCGAACTTTGACGACTGGTTCCCGATCAAACCCGGATCGACGGGGAAGCCTTCGCCTTTATATAAGGTCAAACTGCTCAATGAGGATGGCTGGGAATGCGAGGACGGAGAAGAAGGCGAAATTGTCATCACAGATTTGGACAAGGCCTTTCCCGTAGGTCTATTCCGGGGCTATATGGATAAAGCGCCCTTGGGAGGACCGGATACGAAGACGTATGGGCTGGGTGATATGGCGTGGCGGGACAGCGACGGATACTTCTGGTTCGTCGGCCGCAACGACGACGTCATCAAGTGTTCCGGTTACCGCATCGGTCCCTTTGAGGTGGAAAGCGCGCTGCTGGAGCATCCGGCAGTTGTGGAGTGCGCCGTGACGGCGGCGCCGGATCCTACCAGGGGACAGGTTGTGAAAGCGACCGTCGTCCTTGCGCAAGGGCACACCGCTTCGAAAGAGTTGATTAAGGAACTACAGGACCATGTAAAAAAAGTGACGGCGCCTTACAAGTATCCACGGATCGTTGAGTTCGTCTCGGAGCTGCCCAAAACCATCGGCGGCAAGATTAAGCGCGCGGAGATACGAAGCACGGATATGGGCGAGGAATATCTGGGGCAGGACTGAAAGGGAAGTGAAAGTGAAAAAATAAAGTGTTGTAGAGTAAATCAATCAATGATATGATAATAAAACAACGAAACAACAGTTACCGTATGGTAATTGTTGTTTGCGTTTCGTTTGTTTTGTTGTATTTCCATCGATTGCTGAATGGTAAAAACCTATGTATTAAGCGGATCTACGGCAATGCATGCTTCCAGTAAATGCATTCCGCCAAAAGATTCTGTACCAAAGCTGAATTCTCAACGTTTGATAGTTTGGAGGAATATCCCATGCGTAAAAGGCAAAGAGCATTATCAAATCCAGTAGAATATAGCATGCCCCGCCCCGATCAAGAAAGACATAGTTTAGTACCACGTACGCAGCAGCATAGGAGAAGGGGCGAGCCAGACACCGATTGGGCGAAGGGCGCATTCTTCAGCCTCATCCTCGCTGTCGTTCTCATCGCAGGCTTGGCTTTTGCCCCGCTTCCGTCCTACGCCGGCCCCGGCGGCGAAGCCACCTACGCCCAGGCCTTCCCGGATCCGAATTTCCGCGCGGCGGTCCTCGCCATCATCGGGGATGGCAGACAAAGCGGCGATCTGGTCACCGTTGCGGACCAGGCCGCATTGGCTTCCCGGACTGCGCTGAACGTCGTAAGCAATGGCATTGCCGACCTGACCGGCATAGCCTATTTCAGCGGCCTCGAGTCCTTGTGGTGCTCCGATAACCAATTGACGGAACTGAACCTCAGTGCCAACACAGCGCTGGCAGACTTGCGCTGCGACAATAATCTCCTGGAATCCCTTACAGTAACGGGATACACCGAGTTGGACACGCTATCCTGTGGGAACAATTACCTGACAGAACTGGATCTGTCAGGTAATCTCAAACTCACAGAACTTTCGTGTGAAGGCA
>WRMS01000060.1 GCA_009777025.1 Clostridiales bacterium
AGAGAGCCTGCCCGGTGTCTTTTTTTTTGCTTCAAGGAGACTTCTCGATTTTCCTTAAAGGAGTTGCAGGGAAACGATGGATATGATCACGTCGATCCATAATGAGTCGATTGTGGAGACCAGAAAGCTGAAACAGAAGAAACACCGGGAAGCAAGCGGGCTGTTTCTTGCGGAAGGCTTACGGCTATGCGAGGTGGCTGCAGCCGTGGATGCAGTCGAGCAAGCGTATTACCATGAGGCTTTGGCGGATACAGATCGGGGGGCTGCCCTCCTTCGGGAATTGTCCGGCAGGACGCGACGTTTTGTCAAAGTATCCGCGAGAGTTATGCAGGCCATGGCGGAGACGGAGGCGCCGCAAGGGATCCTTTGCGTATGCAAATGCCGGCAGGTTTCCCTCAAAGATTTTCAGCCTGACAAGGAAGGACTGGTTCTGTTAGCGGACGGCATACAGGATCCGGGGAATCTGGGCGCGATGCTGCGAATCCTGTGGGCGGGGGAAGGCAGGGGCTTGATTTGTCTCCGGGGAACGACAGATCCGTTTGGCGGAAAATGCGTGCGCGCTTCCATGGGCGGTATTTTTCATGTGCCGGTGATCAACGGTGTTGACTGGCCTGGCGTAGCCCGATGGGCCATTGTCAATGGATATGAAGTGATCGCGGCGGAAAGCGGCGCGGGCAGGGATTACCGGCGCATAAACTGGCCAAAAAAAACGCTGCTTTGTATCGGGAACGAGGCGCAGGGCCTGATCACAATACCGGCGGCGGAAGTGAAGGAACGCGTGTATATCCCGGTCAAAGAGGGCGCGGAGTCGTTGAACGCCGCGGTGGCGGCAGGAATTCTTGTTTTTGAAGCAAACCGATGAGGCAGCCGGCATTCGCCATACCCTTAACGATCCGCAAAACAAGACCAGGCAAATGGTTGCGGCGGGAGTTTAGTCGTATGGTATAATATTTCCATTGGTGATCCGTCAATCAAAAAAAATGGAGTAGGAGGGTATAGCCATGGCACAGATTGATCAATCAGATATCCTAAAGGCGGCGGCCCGGTTTATGGACGAATCGGCAGACAACCGCCTGGCTGCGGACATTGCTTTGCGCCCCGACCTGGCAGGCTTGCGCTTTTTTGAACCACCCCTCATGGGCGTGGCGGACGCGAGAGATCCGTTATTTGTACAGTTGCAAGCGATAGAGGCAGTCGGGCCGATGTTTATGCCGCCGGACGCCTGGCTGCCCGGCGCCCGATCCGTGATTTCTTTTTTCCTCCCTTTCACAGATAGAATCATCAGCGCCAATCAGGGCTTGGGGGAAGAAATCCCGCCGGAATGGCTGCACGGGCGCATCGAGGGTCAGGCCGCGCTCAACGCGATGATCCTATCCATTCAGAAGCTCCTGATCGAATCCGGCTATGTCGCCATGATTCCCTCTATGGACGAACGCTTTCAGTCAGGCCCGAAGGAGGTTGACGGCCGCGCAGAGTTCACCAGTACCTGGTCTGAGCGCCATGTCGCCTCCGCCAGCGGGCTGGGCACTTTCGGCCTGTCCAGGGGACTCATCACCGAAAAGGGCATGGCCGGCCGTTTTGGCAGCATCGTCACCGATATGCCGCTGACGCCGAATCCGCGGCCCTATACCCGCTATGACGAGTATTGTACTTACTGCGGCGAGTGTGCGGCCAGATGCCCGGTACAGGCTATCGATGTGCATAAAGGGAAGAATATGTCAGTCTGCAACGCTTTTCAACAGAAAACCAGGGAAAAATACGCGCCCCGTTACGGCTGCGGAAAGTGCAGCATCGGCGTGCAGTGCACGTCGCGTATCCCATAACAGGCGAAGCGCAGATCCCTTTATTTAGACGGCTCCCCCGCTATATAGACGGCTCCGGTAATTTAGCTTAAATCCACGCATTTGCAGTGTGAATTGTGTAGCTGTATTTTAAGCGCCTGCCATGATGTTGCCTTTGCTGTCTTTCAGCGCTACGGTCTGGTTAAAGACGCCGGGGCTGTGGTTGTCGGGCACGAAGTAACCGGTGCGGACAAACTGGAAAGCCTCTGCGGCTTCCACGGCTTCCAAAGCCGGCTCGATGCGAGCTTCTTTCCTAATCTGCAGGGAGTCAGGATTGATGTAGTCGTCGTAGTCCTTCCCTTCGGGTATGCTGTTTACGTCTTCGATGGTAAAAAGCTTGTCATACAGGCGGACTTCGGCTTTGCCGGCATGCTCCGCGGAGAGCCAGTGTATGGTACCGCGGATTTTGCGTCCGTCGGCGGGCATCTTATTTCCTGTCTCTAAATCCGCTGTACAGCGCAATTCGCGGACATTCCCTTCCGCGTCTTTGACCACCTCGTCGCAGCGTATAATATAGGCGCCCATAAGGCGGACTTCGGCGCCCGGCTTCAAACGGAAAAACTTACTTGGTGCAT
Organism: Clostridiales bacterium; assembly: GCA_009777025.1. GTDB lineage: Bacteria > Bacillota > Peptococcia > DRI-13 > UBA5745 > WRMS01. The sequence continues at coordinate 2,417 of WRMS01000060.1, forward strand.
TCTCCATAAAGTCCGATTGCTCAACCAGCAGCTCACGGGTAAAGGGCAGCATCCTGACGCCGGCTTCCGGGTGATCCGGATGATTGGGCAGCTGGAAGTATTCGGTCTTGTCCACGGGATAATTGGTAACGGTTACCTTAAGCGGCTCCAGTACGGCTATGCGACGGGGCGCGGAATCGTTTAACTCCTCCCGTATACAGTACTCCAGTAGGCGGATATCCACAATGCTGTACACCCTGGAGATACCGACTTTTCGCAGGAAGCTGAAGAGGGAAGAGGGCGTATAGCCCCGCCGGCGCAAGGCAGAGAGCGTCGGCATCCTGGGATCATCCCAGCCGTCAACCAAGCCGGTTTCTACGAGCTTTCGCAAATAGCGCTTGCTCATCACGGTATGGGTGACATTGAGACGGGCAAATTCGTATTGATGCGGCGGATGGGAGAAGCCGATTTTTTCGACAACCCAATTATAGAGGGGCCTGTTGTTGGTGAACTCGATGGAACAGAGGGAATGGGTGATGCCTTCCAGGGCGTCCTGGATCGGGTGGGCATAGTCATAAAGGGGATAGATACACCATTTGTCTCCCTGGCGGTGATGGGGGATATGCTGGATCCGGTAGATCGCGGGATCCCGCAGGACCACATTCGGCGAGCGCATATCGATCTTTGCGCGAAGGGTTCGGCTGCCCTCAGGAAATTCGCCGTTTTTCATGCGAACAAAGAGATCCTCGTTTTCCAGGGGACTACGGTTGCGGTAGGGGCTGTCTGTCCCCGGTTCTGTCAGTGTGCCGCGGTATTCGCGCATTTCGTCGGCGGACAGGTCGCAGACGTAGGCGTCACCCTGACGGATGAGTTGGAGCGCGAATGCAAAGCACTGATCAAAATAATCCGAACCAAAGAAGATTCCTCCGCCGGGTCCTTCCCCAATGAGCCAACGAATGTCTTCCTCAATCGAACGGACAAAGGAATCATCTTCCTTGGCAGGGTTCGTATCGTCATATCGAAGATTAAAGGAACCGCCGTATTTCTTGGCAGTAGTGTAGTTAATCCAGATGGCCTTCGCGCTTCCGATGTGGAGGCAGCCGTTTGGTTCCGGCGGAAAACGGGTATGCACATGATTTTCCCTTCCGGCGGCCAAATCCGCGTCAATGACGTCGTGAATAAAGTTGGGAATGGTATCGCTCATCGAATCAACTCTCCTTGCCAAATCGCTATTCGGGTGGAGATATTATACCATACTAGCCGGTTTGTTAAAATAGTTTCAAATGTGGTACAATAAACGAAACATGCTGAAATGGAGGGACCGGGCATGGACTATATCAAAGAAACCAGAGAAACCGGCGTTTGCGGCGCATACGACGTCATCGTTGTCGGCGGTGGGGTTGCGGGCGCAGCAGCGGCGCTTGCTGCGGCGAGAAACAATTCTACCGTCTTATTGATTGAGAAAACAACCGTTCTCGGCGGTTTGGCTACAGCCGGACTGGTCATCGTGTACCTGCCCCTGTGTGACGGCCGGGGGCATAAAGTCATCAGCGGTATCTCGGAGGAATTGCTCTACGTCTCTATCCAGTACGGATATGACAACCTGCCGGAGATATGGCGCGGCGGACCTTGGAGCGTAGAAACCAAAGAACGCTACAGGACGGTATTCAATGCCCCTGCATTTGTTATGGCCCTGGATGAACTGATGCGGGAAGCGAAGGTCGATGTTCTGTTGGATACTGTTTTCTGCGATGTGGAAATGAAGGACGGCTGCTGCCAAGCGGTTATCGTGGAAAATAAATCCGGCAGGCAGGCTTACCGTTGCAAAGCGGTCGTGGACGCCTCCGGAGACGCGGACGTACTGTATCAGGCAGGCGCGGAATGTGTCGAGCAGACAAACCATCTTACGTATTGGGCATATTACCAGTCCGATAGCGATAAGCGGGCGTTTCCTCTCGGCGGCGCCGGTTCGAAGTATATCAAAGTGATGGCGATTGGCAATTACAACGGCTCCGATATCTCGCCGGAACTGCCAAGGTTTAAAGGGACAGACGCGCGCGCGGTGACAGAATTCCTGGTAAGGAGCCGCGGGATGGCGCTGGAAAGAATGCGGGAGGATCCCGGTTTATCCTTCAGTTCGTTTCCAAGTCAGGCGCAGTTTCGTACAACCCGCAGGATAAAGGGGGAACATACGCTGCGCACAGAAGACGCCGGGCGGCATTTCCATGACAGTATCGGATGCACAGGGATATGGAATATCCCGGAACCGGTATACGAAATCCCGTTCGGAACGCTGATTTCCAAACAAGTCAAAAATGTCTTTGCTTCCGGGCGCATCATTTCTTCCGCGAATGGCCATGGATGGGAGATCACCAGACCGATCCCGGCATGCGCGTTAACCGGTCAGGCGGCGGGAAGCGCGGCTGCGATTTATGCTTCCGGCGGTGCGGAAGTATCGATCAGCCAGTTGCAGGCTATGCTTAAGAAAGACGGCGTGTTGCTGAACATGGGCGAAGACCTGGTCAGCCAGTCGGAACGCTGGCTGGAGGCTTGGCGTAAGAACGAGGATCCCTGGGTGAAAGATATTCCGGATGAGCAGGCGCTTGTGGTAAGGAGAGGAACGATATGATGCCGTATGATCAAGGCCGGATCCAGGTCGAACTATTGGGAGAGATTTTCACGGTTAAGGGAGATTCCCATGAGGAGGATATTCGGAAAATAAGCGCCTTCCTGCAAGAGCAGTTTGATCTCATGAATGTCCAATATCCTTCCTTATCCGCTAAGAATCTGGCTATTCTCACTGCTTTTCGTCTCGCGGACGAGTATCTGCGGATTCGGAAAGACTATGAAGCGATAGTCAACATCCTGGATAAGCAGTAACAACACAATGTGGAGGAGAAATGCTATTTTATCCAAGTAATGAACCGCCAAATACCGATCGTGTGACGGTTATCCCTCAGTATCGGGGGAAATGGCTCTTTTTGCGTCGCAAAGGACAGACGGCGATCGAGTTTCCCCTTGGGCGGAAAAAAGAAGGGGAGAGCCTTACGGAGGCTGCACAGCGGGTGCTGCATGAGGAAAGTGGCGCAGCGGATTTTTCCCTTTGGCCTGTCGCCTACTACGGCGTCATTCGGGGAAACCGAAAAACCGTCGGACAGCTTTTTTATGCCTCGGTTGGCCGCTTGAACATGATCACGAACCCAATGGTCGAGGAACGCATTTTCCTTGGTGAAGCGGAAGAAATGGGGCACAACACGCTGCATCTGCAATGGATGGAAAAGACGGAGAAGTGGCTGACCGATAACCGGACGCTGCTCTATTTTGTCGCCTCAGAGGGGAAAAATTATAGCAGGCTCTCCAGGTCGCTTGCCGGCAGCTATATCGATTATATCTATGTCTATCCGGAGAAGAAGATCAGGGACGCGTTTGCGTCTTTTGCTGAAGAGAGAAGGCTCAAGCTTACGGAAGATGAAGATCTGGGTGGAGAGGGAGCGGTGCTTTTCAGCAAGCATGGTCCTGTGGTTTTTCGGGAGCTTTTAGAGAAAGGGAACAAATGTTCGACAGTTTTGGGCGTCCACAGCGACATGCTGCAGGAACTCTCTAAGTATTATCGGGAGTTTCTCCAGCCGGTCAATCAGGAGTATAGCCAAACACAGGATCCTGCAGGGCGTGCAAGCCGGAGAGAGCAACGGGGAAAGCAGAACCTCGAACAGCAGGATCTACAGGTCCTCAGGCTGGCTTTCATCGGCGAGATACTGATCGGAGCGGGAAACACATGGACGAACGTGTCTTAGCGAAGCTGGAGTATCCCGAAGTGGTAACTATGCTCATCGATTCGGCTTCGACGATCACCGGTAAGGAAAGAGCCGGGGAACTGACCCCCATGAAGTCTTTGTCCGCAATCCGCCTGGCACTTGCCGAGACGACGCAGGCAAAAGATCTGCAGCGCCTGTATCCCATGTTTTCGTTGGGCGGCGTCCATGATCTGCGGGCAATGGAAAAAAAAGCAGCCATGGACGGGATAATCGACAGTCCGGAATTCCTGCTTATCCTGGATACGCTGAGAGCGTCGGAGCGGATACGCACATTTCTTAAGGATCCGGAGCTGCCGTTTCCCGACATCATCCATATGGCGTACGGCTTGCATCCCCTGCCTTCCCTCGAAAGCGAGATCAGCCGTAAGATAACCAATGAAGGAGAAGTGGCAGACAAAGCGTCGCAGGAACTGTACCGGCTGCGTACCAAACTCCGCTCCCTGCAAGGGAAAGCGAAAGAAAAGCTGGAGTCCATGCTGCGCCATCAGGATTTTGCGAAATACCTGCAGGATCCGATCATTTCCATCCGGGGCGACAGGTATGTCCTGCCGGTCAGGGCGGAATTCCGCCAGCAGGTACCGGGTATCGTGCATGATCAATCCGGGAGCGGCGCGACGGTCTTTATCGAACCGCTGCAGGTTGTAGAAATCAACAATGAGACCCACCAGTGTGAGATAGAAGAGAGGGCGGAAGTCATCCGCATACTCAGGCAATTGACGGAGCAGGTTAAGGCTTGCGGCAGCCAATTGGCGGACATCAGAGAAAGCCTGACTGAGATAGATTTTGCGATGGCGAAAGGAAAGCTGAGTACGGCCAAAGATTGGAGACTGCCAATCATGAACGACAGCGGCCGGATCGCGCTGAAGAAAGCCCGACATCCGCTGATCCCCGGCAAGGTCGTTCCGGTGACGGTAGAGCTGGGCCGGGATTTCGACGCCATCGTTGTTACCGGGCCGAATACAGGCGGCAAGACGGTACTCCTGAAGACCATTGGGCTGCTTACGCTCATGGCGCAGGCCGGTTTGCATGTGCCGGCGGAAGATGAGACGGAGATTGCTGTGTTTCGACAGATTTTCGCCGATATCGGCGATGAGCAAAGCATTGAGCAATCCCTGAGCACCTTTTCATCCCATATGAACAATATTATCTCGATCACAGAAAAAGCGGATGGCGACAGCCTTGTGCTTCTCGACGAGCTTGGCGCAGGTACCGATCCGGCGGAAGGCGCTTCTCTGGGCATGGCGGTTATCGAAGATTTGCTGTATAAGCAAGCGAAGATTGTGGCGACTACCCATTACAGCGAACTCAAGAGTTTTGCTTCCAGCCAGGATCGAGTGGAGAATGCCAGCGTCGAGTTCGATGTGGAGACCTTAAGGCCGACCTATCGCCTGATGATGGGCATACCCGGCCGGAGCAACGCCTTCGAAATCTCCTTGCGGCTCGGACTGCATCCGGATATCATCGAAAGCGCGAAAACGTATCAGTCCAAGGAAGAAGCCCGCGCCGCTAGTTTAATCCGCGACCTGGAAACCAGCCAGATCCACTCAGAGAATGAACGCCTGGAAGCGGCAGCCCTGCGAAAGCAGGCAGCCGATACATTGGCCTGGATCGAAAGAAAGGAAGCGGATACGAAGAACCGGGTTGCTTCCATGCTGGAGAAAGCACAGAATGAGGCGCTGGAGCTGGTCATACAGGCGCGAAAGGAGAGCGAAGCCCTGCTCAAAGAAATCCGGGATATGCAGAAAGCCGGATATCAGGCGTTGAATGAGAAGGCGGCGCAAAGCATTCGGGAAAGTCTGAGAAAACACGAAAACCAGCTCTATGACAAGATGGAATCCCGGGACGCGGTACAGGATCAGACAGGAGAACTGAAGCCGGGAGATATGGTTTTTCTGCGAAAACTGAAACAGAAAGGCCAGGTATTGACCGGAGCAAACAGCCAGGGGGAGTTAACCGTACAGGCCGGCATCATCAAGCTCACGGTGAAACGCAGCGAGTTGGAACTCCTGCAGGATAGTCCGGCGACAGAGATTGCCGGATACAGGACAGGCGCCGGTTCCCTTGGCGCGACGAAAGCAAAAACAATCAACGCTGAGATGGATTTGCGAGGCAAGCTGGTCGAGGAAGCAATACAGGAGGCGGAAAAATACCTGGACGACGCGTATTTGGCAGGGCTGCCGCAAATCAGTATTATACATGGCAAGGGTACAGGCGCTCTGCGTAAAGCGATACGTGATCTGGCGACAAAGCATCCCTTTGTAGCAAGCGCAAGGCTAGGCGCACAGAATGAAGGCGGAGACGGCGTCACCATCATCTCGCTCCAACAGTAGCCGCATACGTGTTGTTGTTCAGCGCCGGCTCAGTGGGTGGCGGGCGACGTTACAGTTCAGTGCCGACTCAGTATGTGCCGACGCCACCATAGTCGGCACTGAACTGTAACTACACAGCAGCCCATTATAGATTGATTCTACACGGAACTGATGATATACTTATGCCAAGATAGATGTATAATTAAGGACGAGGGGGGAATGGGCATGGCATTTTTGGATAAAGCGCTGAAGCTGGGGAAGAAGGTCAGTGAAACGACAGCGTCGGTTGCCAAATCTGCAGCATTAGCTGCCAAGGAGAAGTCGGAGCAGGCGATTGAGATAGGCAAGTTGAGGAAAGACATTCTGGTGGAGAATGGGAAAATCAACAAGCTCTATGAGGAAATCGGCAGGCATGCTTTTGACATTTATAACAGTTCCAACGACTTTACTTTATTGGAGCCGCTGTTTGCACAAATCAGCGGCAGTTTGGAGAAAATCGAAGAATGCAAAGACAGAATAGAAGAGATCAAGACAACTGCAGAAATCAGCGATGAGGATATCCAGTTGGAGGAAGAGGACTTCGAAGAAGGCTTCGAAGAAGAGGAGTAAGACGGACCTGACACAAATCGCTGCAAGGTAAAGAAATCCAAGGGTTGTCGCAAACAGGCCGGTTCCCGGCCATCGATGGGCGGCAGCCCTTGTTTCATCATAATACGGAAGGGGAGGGAAAGGGAAAATGAAAGAGAAAGCAGATGCGCTATGGAAAGAATTTCTGGATAAACTGGAAGAAGTATACGATCGCGAAGCCCTGGAAAATCTGAGAATCGCATTTCTGGGCAAAAAAGGCTTCCTCGCCGGACTTATGGCGGAATTACGACAGGTTTCACCTGAAGAGAAGAAAACAGCCGGTATGGTCATTAATACCCTGAAGGAAAACGTACAGGAGAAACTGAAGGACAAGACGGAAGAATTGGCGGCAGCCCTATATGACCGTCAGGTCGGCGAGGCGAGAGTGTATGAAGAATCCCTTCTGATCGGACATAGAGGAGGCTCATATCATCCGGTAACCCTGATCCAGCGTACCTGTGAGGAGATATTTCGCAGTATGGGATTCACCATTGAGGACTATCCGGAAATTGTAGATGATTTTCATTGCTTTCAAGCCCTGAACATTCCGGAGTTTCATCCTGCCAGGGATATGCAGGACACCTATTATCTCAGCACAGGACAACTTCTGAAGACTCATACCAGTGCTGCGCAAAACAGTATCATGCGTAAATATGGTTCCCCTCTGCGGGCTGTATTTCCGGGCCGCTGCTTCCGGAATGAAGCGATCGACGCCTCCCATGAAAACACCTTTTTTCAAATGGAAGGCATGATGATTGACAAGGATATTTCCATTTCCAACTTAATCTATTTTATGAAGACCATGCTTTCTGAAATATTTGGACGCGCGGTGACCGTCCGGCTGCGTCCCGGATTCTTCCCCTTCGTGGAGCCGGGCTTTGAGCTGGACATTCAATGTCTGATCTGCGGCGGCGCCGGTTGCTCCTCCTGCAAACACTCCGGCTGGCTTGAACTCTGCCCTTGTGGGATGATCCATCCGACCGTTCTCGCGTATGGCGGAATCGACCCGGAGGAGAATTCCGGTTTTGCTTTCGGACTCGGACTCACGAGGCTCGCTATGATGAAGTATGGCGTCCGGGATATCCGCATTTTTAATTCCTGCAATCTGAAAGCCTTATCACAATTTGTGAATCATTAAACGTCAAGGAGGCGACCTATGCTGATTTCCATGAATTGGATTCAAGACTATGTCAATCTCGAAGGCTTGGACATTCCCGAATTGTTGAAACGCTTTACCCTGACTACCGCTGAGATAGACGATGTATATGAAAAAGGCGGAGAAATCAACGATGTTGTTGTCGGTCTGATCCTGTCTGTCAAGCCACATCCGCAATCGAACAAGCTCACGCTTCTTGAGGTGGATACGGGAGAGAAAGTCTATTCCTGCGTCTGCGGCGCGCCAAACGTTGCGGCAGGTATTAAAGTGCCCTTTGTCAAGGCGGGAGGCGCTATCGTTGGCGGGAAAGTCGAGGCGGTTCAGGTTGCCGGCTGCCTCTCGGAAGGGATGTGCTGCTCTGAAAAAGAACTCGGCATAAGCGAAGATCACAGCGGATTAATGATCCTTGACGAAACGCTGCCTGCCGGCGCCGATATCAAAAGCATTTTCCCCATAGGAGATGTGGTATTTGAAGTAGATAATAAATCCCTCACTAACCGCCCGGATTTGTGGGGGCATTATGGCATCGCGAGAGAATTCGCCGCGATCACCGGAAGGGAACTGCAGGCGTTACCCCAGCGGGAGCCGCAGTATAGCGGGAATGAGCGGATACCGGTGCTGATCGAGAGGCCGGATCTGTGCTATCGCTACAGTTGCTTACGCATGAATAATGTGACCCGGCGCAGCAGCCCTGTCTATATGAGAATACGCCTTTTTTACTGCGGGATGCGAAGCCTGAATTATCTTGCGGATCTGACCAACTATATCATGCTGGAGATCGGACAGCCGCTGCACGCCTTCGATGCAGGCAAAATAGCGAACATCGTTGTGCGGACTTATCCGGATACGAAAGAGTTCGTCACCTTGGATAAATCGGTTCGCAGCATTGATTCCGACACGCTGATGATCTGCAATGGCGACGTTCCGGTAGCTGTCGCCGGTATCATGGGCGGCCTGGATTCAGAGATTGAAGAAGGGACAGACAGCGTACTGCTGGAGGCGGCAAACTTCGACGCGACAAGCATCCGCCGGTCCGCGACCAGGATCGGTTTGCGCACAGACGCCAGTATGCGGTATGAGAAGTCTCTTGACCCGGAGATGACGATGGAGGGCATTCGCCGCTTTGTATACCTGATGGGCGAAGCGGATTCCGGCGCCTTTTCCGCATCTGTTGTTACCGACGTCTATCCTTTCCATTATCCGCAGATTGCCATCCGCTTTCCTAAACCTTATCTGGACAGATACAGCGGGATCGACATTCCTGTGGAACAGATTTCCCGTACGCTGAAGTCGCTTGGTTTCGGCCTTACACAGGAGGGCGACGAATTCAATGTGATTGTGCCTTCCTGGCGGGCGACGAAAGATGTGTCCTTGAAGGCAGACCTGGTGGAAGAACTGACCAGAGTTTACGGCTATGATAACTTTGAGCAGAAACCCACAAACAGCCTGCTGCGGCCGGTTCAGGATTCTGCGTCGCGCACTGCAGATCGCTTGTTTAAAGATAGCCTTGTGTTGCGTCATTCTCTTCATGAAGTACACACGTACATCTGGAGCGATGAGAAGAAGCTCCGCAGTCTGGGTATCGCTGTTGAAGAAAATGTTACGGTACGTAACGCTGCGCCGGATAACAATGTTCTTCGAAACAGCATACTCCCTTCTTTGCTCGTTGCCGTCAGCGAGAATAAACTCTACGCCGACGCTTTTGGCGTTTTCGAAATCGGCAAAGTCGTCGCCGGTGTGGAAGATGACGGTCTCTGCATCGAACGCAGAACGCTGGGAATCGTTCTGTTATCCAGGGACAGCGAAGAAGAAGCGCTCTACTATCAAGCCGCGGCTATTGTCAACGATTTACTCCTTGCGTCGAAACACAGGGAAACGACCTATCGAAAAAAGGCCCCTGATCATCCTTGGCAGCATCCGAAAAACACCTCCGCAATCTGCTGCGGAGGCGTGGAACTTGGTACCCTATGTGTTCTGCATCCCTATAATCTGGATCTTCTGGACAAAAACAGCGCGGTGGTATGCGTGGAAATCGATATGCAGACTGTCGACGGGATAACGCCGGAGCAGTTGACCTACAGCGAACCCTCAAGGTTTCCGTCCATTGATTATGATTTGACTGTAACGCTTGACGATGACAGCGTTTACGGGAAAGTCCGCAGTATCCTGGAAGCGCAGGAGATTCCCGATTTGCATTCTTATCAGGTCGCCGATCTGTACCGCAGGGAGAATCGCCTCAACGTGACCTTGCGTCTGCGTTTCTCTTCTCCCGACAGAACCCTGGTACGAGAGGATGTGCAGGCGCGTGTCGACCGGCTCATCGAAGCCTGGAAACGGGAAAGGATTGAGATAGCGGGCGTCTAATCACGTCTAATCATAGGAGGAAGAGGAGGCGGGGATCGTCGCGGTCAGCCTGGAGGATGGCTGGATCAGCAGGTCCAGCGTAAGGTCGACGCCGGCGATCCGGTAGTAGTAGGTTTTGCCACGGACTACGCTGGTGTCTGTGTAGGAATTGGTCGTAAGCGTCCCGGCGGACATCAGTAAGGTGCTGGCGTCGACGACAAAGTCGGGATCCTCCGAACGGTAGACATGATAAATCGCGTTATTTCCTGGATTGATCTCATTCCATATCAGTTGAACGGCATAGCCGCCGCCATACTGGAGAAGGGAGCCGTTCAGGTAGGGCGAGGTCTGTGGGTTACCGCCGGTCACCTGCGAGTCGCCAATGATTGCCTTCGTTTCCGGTGACATCCCCAGTATCTCGCCATCGGTTTTATCCATAGCTTGTATATAGTAATAGTATTCCCCTGTATCCGCCGGGCCGAAGGAATCGGTGAAGGTTGCGCTGGTATAGTTCAGTACCGCCAGCCGGGCTGCCGCGTTGGTTGGCGTATTGGGATCCGTTGCCCTGTACACGTGGAATACCGTGTTAACGTCTGCTTTTGAGGCATACCAGGAGAGGTTCACAACCGTGGCGTCGTCTTCCTTGACGACCTGATTGTAGAGCCTGAGCTGGGTGGAATCATCGTCCGGAAAGCTGATAAACTCGCCGCTGCCGTGTATGCCGCAGAGCTGCTCCGGTACTTCCAGTACCGCGTCCTGCGGCGTCCTGGTACCTGTCCA
>WRMS01000061.1 GCA_009777025.1 Clostridiales bacterium
CCGGCAGTGGGTGGATTTATATTTTGGCGAATATGACGTCCCGAAATATGAATGTAATAGTATCAGCTATAGATTGCTGGCAAGAAACAAGAATCTGCTGATTAACAAAAGTTATAATGAATACACAGGCGCTTCGGGGGATGTATTTCATTTCTTACATATCGTCACTGTTCCCGGTAATCTATGCGGAAAAGCAGTCGTAACTGTGCACGATATGTTACCTCTACGCTTTCCGGAGTACTATGCTGATGATGCAGACTTGCATAACAATTTTTCTGTCGATGTGAAACATCTTCAAAATATACAGCCCACTATCATTGCGGATTCATTATCGACTATGAATGACATTATGTACTTTACTGGGATTTCAGCGGATAAAATTCATGTAATTCCATTAGCTTATGATCAAGATATCTGTTTTTCAAAAAAAGAACCGAATGTAATAAAGGCACTGGGGATTCATGTACCATATATGCTTTACATAGGCGCAATTGATCAACGAAAAAATATAGTCCGAATGGTTGATGCGTTTTGTGTTGCTGAAGAGCATTTTCCGGGCATTAAGCTGGTGCTTGCCGGAGTCCCTGATTCCAATGCAAAAGAAACACTTTCGATGATTAACAGCAAATTTTACCAATCCCGCATAATAATGACCGGTTATGTTTCTGATAATGAAAAACGCGCTTTATACTCAGGCGCCATTGGATTTCTATTCCCGTCTCTGTTCGAGGGCTTTGGTCTTCCGATTCTGGAAGCAATGGCCTGTGGTTGTCCGGTTATCACGTCTGATGTGTCCAGTATGCCAGAAGTTGCAGGTAAGGCCGCAGTTCTAGTCGATCCCTATAGCGTGGAACAGTTAGCTTGGGAAATGGAGAGGTTAATCCATTCAGAAATGCTGCGTGAAGAGCTGATTCGGAAAGGCTACGAACAGTGCGCGAAGTTTTCTTGGGATCGAACAGCAGAAATGACAGAGGATGTTTATCGTAGAGCATACAATGAATGACGAGTATTCGATTACACAGCATTGCAGAAGTGGTGAAAAAACATGAACATTGTCGCACTGATACTCGCAGGGGGTCTTGGCCTTCGTATGAATCAGGATGGCGAGAAGCCTAAGCAGTTTTTTGTATTAGGTGAAAAACCGATTCTGATACATACCTTAGAAAAATTTGAAGATAAGCAATGCATAAATGCTATATGTATTGTATGCCTGCCTACCTGGGAGGAATATCTTGAAAGCCTTATTATGCGTTATAAGCTGAAAAAAGTGCGTTGGATTGTACCGGGAGGGGAAACAAGGCAGGATTCAGTTTACCACGGATTGTGTAAGCTGGAAGCAGAATGTCCTGAAGATACTGTCGTTGTAGTACACGACGGGGTCAGACCTTTTGTTACCATAGATATGATCACCAACAGCATCAAAATAGCCGTACAAGGCCAATCCGCTATGACAGGTTTACAGAGTACAGATACTATTGTCACATCACCAGACGGACTGACGGCAAAGAACGCAATGGATCGCAACAGCACTTTTACGATACAGACGCCGCAGACCTATAGACTGGGATATGGCTTAGATTTATATCGAAGAGCAATGGACAGGGGCATCCTGAATTCGATAAATTGCTGCGAATTGTTTATCGCTATGGGGGAAAGCGTACAGATTGTGAATGGACGTAAAACCAATATCAAATTGACTACACAAGACGATATCGCATATTTGCAATTTCTACATTCGATATTCGTTGATCCAGAGAGGGATAAATAGGATGAATAACATTATACAAGAAGACATCAGACTACTAGCGGAATCACCGCTTTGGCGTCGATTTAGTAAAAAGAGCATGCTTATTACCGGTGCTACCGGATTGCTGGGCGCCTATATCACCCTTGCTGCCGTAGAAGCGAATCGGATCGGCGCCTATGGTATGAAGCTATATGCGCTGGGAAGGGACGCGCAGAAGTGGGCAGCCCTTTATCGGCATGGGGAATGCACGTTTTTGCAACAGGATATCCGTGCCCCGCTGACCGTTGACAGCGATTTGCACTTTATTGTACATACTGCAGGACCAGTTGGCCCCCGGTTGTTTGCAGAAACGCCGCTGGAAATCATATCCACAAATGCAGAAGGCGTCCTGGCATTGATCCATGCTGCAAGGCAGCGAAACTGTGAGAGTTTTGTTTTTGCGTCCACACACGAGGTATATGGTGCGGCTGAAGGAGAAAAGCGAGAGACGGATATGCCGGTGGGAGTTGATTTATCCAATTCGCGTTCCTGTTATATTTTGGGAAAACAGGCTTGTGAAAACGCCCTGGTTTGCGCGTCGGCTGAATATGGCTTGCATGCGACGTCCATGCGCCTTGCCAGGCTTTATGGTCCGTTAATGAATCTGGATAGCGGACTCTTTGTCTGCGACTTTATTAAGGATATTTGTGGAAAGCAGCCTGTCAGGATACACGGCGGGTTGAATCTGATTCGCCCTTTATGCTATGTAGCGGACGCAGCGGAAGCAGCGCTTCGGATCCTAGCAGATGGAGCATCCGGAGAAGCATATAATGTCCAAGGCGACGAAACGCCAACGATCGGCGAGATCGCTGCATTGCTTTCGGGGACTGTCATTGCCGACAAACCGGAAACAAAGGATCTGCCGCATTCCGGGCATTGGCTCAATACCGATAAGCTAAAAGCATTGGGCTGGCGGCAGACAATGCCCCTTGTCGATGGTTTATACCGTACGGTTTCTTACAACACAGTATAGAAGGGCTATAATGATGAAGGTTATAATGGAGGCCCAGCGGGCTACTTCGTCGCAGATGCGCGGGATCCCTTACTATATCATCAATCTATACCGCCAGTTACTCAAACGTGCAAAATATGAGTATGGGCTTGCCGTCTTTGATAAAGACAAGATAAGGGGGAGCAGGGCCATAATTGAAGAGTACTTTTGGCATTATGGGATAGCAGATATCTTCGAATGCAACAGCATAAGCTACCAAAGCCTTCTGGATGGGGATTCTTGGTTGTATGAAAAGGCTTTCTATGAAGACTATATCGACACGAATGGGGATGTGTTTTTTTTTCCGAATATTTTCCCTTTTCCGACCAGGCTAAAAGGTAAAATGATTATTACTGTTCATGATTTGATTCCGATTAAGTTGCCTGCGTATACAAATAATCCTACTCTTATTGATAAGTATAAGTCTAGTATTGAAAACATGATCAAGACACAACCTATCGTGATGGTTGACTCTCAAGCAACAAAGGTGGATATTGTAGAGTGTACGAATATCAAACCGGATCGCATTCATGTCACATATCTCGCCCATGACAGCAGCATATGTTTTCCGGAGAAAAACGAATCAATCCTTTCAGCATTAGGGATTAGAGGACCATATATGCTTTATCTTGCGGCTATAGATATCAGAAAAGGCATTGACATAATCTTGGAGGCATATCATGCCATGCAAAGAACTTTTCCCGAGATCGGTTTAGTCATCGCCGGCGCCGTGGATGAAGGATACAGCACATTGCCCAGACAGATGTGGGAATTGTCTTCCAGCCCAAAAGTACTATTAGTTGGATATGTTACCGACGACCAGAAACGGGCCCTGATGTCCGGGGCGGAGCTTTTCCTTTTTCCGTCAAAATATGAGGGCTTTGGCCTGCCGATACTGGAAGCCATGGCCTGCGGCTGCCCGGTGATCACTTCCAATGTGTCCAGTATGCCGGAAGTCGCGGGGGATGCGGGGATCCTGATCGATCCTTATAGTGCGGAAGAATTGGCGCATGAGATCGAGCGGGTGCTGGGTTCGGAATCGTTGCGATCTGAACTGCGAAAAAGAGGACTTGCCCAGGCGGCGAAGTTCTCCTGGGATAAAACAGCCGAACAGACCGAAGCGGTGTTTCAGCTTGCGAAAGAAGGGCTATAGCAATGAACATCATGATCGAGGCGCAGCATGCTGTAGCGCTGGATGAGCCCCGGGGCGTCGGCTATTATTCCATACAGTTGATCCAGGCTTTACTACGGCGAAAGGTTTTTGACTACGGGCTTTCCTTCTTTGACTTTGCACAGGAAAACGGAAATCGCCTTCGCGCGGAGCAACGGTTTGGGATGTACCATGTTCCGCTATTTGAGTGCAGGGATCTGGATTACCGTGTGGCGATCCGCGATGAACACGTATATGACCACAAAAGTTACCATGACTATACGGGCGCCACAGGGGATCTGTTTCACTTCATGAACTTTATCACACTTCCCACCAACCTTCAGGGGAAAAAGCTTACTACGATTCATGATTTGAACTGGATAGGATACGCGGAAGGCACGTCGGCAACGTTGCTTCCCCTTCTTAAGATTTCCTTAGACCGTATGCTTCGGATTCAGCCGGATATCGTCGCGGATTCCTATTCCACACAAAATGAAATACGCCAATATACCAATACGCCGAAAGAGACGATACACGTTGTCTATCCGGCTTTCGATAACGAAAACCTTTTTCCGGACAAGGAGAACCGATATGGCGTGCCGGCGCCTGTCGAAGCGGGCTGCGAATATGTTTTCTTTATCGGCACCTTTGAGAGAAAGAAGAATATCGTCCGCATCGTTGAAGCCTTCAATCAAATCGCCGCAAGATTCTCGGGCCTTCGATTGGTATTGGCCGGCAAGCCCACCTGGGACGATCCGGAGCCCATCTACAGAGCGATTCAAGATTCCCCCTATACAGACAGGATCATCGTACCCGGATACGTGAGTACGGACGAAAAAAGGCTGTTGTACTCAAATGCGCTCTGTTTTGTATTCCCTTCGATATGCGAGGGCTTCGGCATACCGGTTCTGGAAGCGATGGCCTGCGGCTGCCCCGTCATTACGGCGGATAATACTTCTTTGCCCGAAGTCGGCGGCGATGCGGCGGCCTATGTGGATGCTTCCCGTGTCGATCAGCTTGCTTACGAAATGGAACGTATCGTCAGCACAGAAAGCCTGCGTAAAGAAATGCGGGCAAAGGGTTTCCGGCAAGCGGAAAAATTCACATGGGATCAATCTGCCGAACAGATTGAGAAGGTATACTGGACGCTGCTGGAACGATAGCGGGACGCTTCCTTGTTCTCTATAAGTAATAGATTTGGCATGTTCTAAGTAAAGGATTTGGCAAATTCCAGAAAATGGATTGTAGTAGCCATTGAAATGATGAAGAAAATGAAGAAATGTTGAGGAAGTCTGTTGTAGAATACACATTCCGAATCATAATCACTTATGAAAGGGAATGGAAGAGGGCCCCAACGCCTGACCCTTTCCTATATGCTTGGTCTCTGGGGCCACAGAGGCCGGGCAAGATAATAAAACGGGGAAAAGGACTTTCCCGAACCACACAAGGAGGTATTCTTTTATATGGGAATGGTAGTTAGAACTAACACCATGGCGGTCAACGCGTATCGCCAACTGAACATGAACAAGACGTCGCTTGCCAAGAGCCTGGAGAAACTGGCTTCCGGCTTCCGGGTCAACCGGGCAGCCGACGACGCATCCGGCCTGGCCATCAGCGAAAAGATGAAAGCCCAGATCGTCGGATTGGAAGCGGCTTCCGCCAACGCTTTGGACGGCATCTCCCTGGTGCAGACCGCAGAAGGCGCCCTGACCGAAGTACACAACATGCTGAACCGCATGGTTTTCCTGGCGACGAAATCCGCCAACGGCACCTATCAGGACGAAGTGGACCGCGAAGCGATCCAGGCCGAAATCAACGCCCTCCTGGATGAGATCAACCGCATCGGCGACTCCGCCAACTTCAATGGCATTCAGCTGCTGAACGGCAACCTGATGGCCAAAGCAGGCGGGAACGTCACCATCAGCAAAGCCCTGGACAGCGAAGAATTGCTGGATCTTTCGCCTGTACGCGAAGACGCCAAAGCAGCAATTTATGCCATTGGGCCTGCCGGCTCACCGTATACGCCGGGCAATCCCTATCCGCCGGGTCTCGACATCGCTATGGACGCCAAGGCCATCGCCAATTTCTTTGGCATCAGCACAAAGGATTATAACATTGACACCAGCGCAGGACATATTCGCATCGAGGCAAAGGTGTCGGGCGTAGACACAAACCGCGAAATGATCCTGAGCAAGGCTCTAGGTAACGCGCTGGAAGTGGTAAAAGGCGCGGAGGCCTATAACAAGTATCAGATCACCGTAGCCAATGTGATGGATCTGGCCTATATCGGCAATACCATCAACGTCAATGGCAGGACCTATACCTTTGTGGACGTCAACGACAAGAACCTGGTGGGCCTCAAAGATCCCTCAAGCCTCAATACGCTGGTCAACAGCGGCGATAAGCTGGCGGACGGCTCCTATGCGATATTTGTCCAGGAAGGTACCACGAATCCGGCTGACGTCGCTGAAGAAATCGCCAATGCAATCAACCGGGTAGAAGCGAACATTACCAATTACGCCGCCTGGGATCCGCTGACCGGCGAACTCACGGCAGCCGCTCTCGCAAACATCCCGACGAATGTTGCAGACAGGGCAGTAGCATATACTACTGGCAACGACTTCCTGCTTATCGATCCGAAGAACTTCAACAGCTTCGGCGTAGGTACCGCAGGCGGGCTGATCCTGCAGATCGGCGATACCGCCGACGATTTCAACAAGGTCACTGTGTCCGTAGACAACATGAAAGTAGACGGCTTGGGCCTTACCGGACTGGACGTCTCTTCCCAGGAAGCCGCAGGCAAGGCGATTGATGTAATCCGGGCAGCGATCAACAAGGTCTCCACCAACAGGGCCAACTTGGGCGCCCTGCAGAACCGTCTGGAATATACGATCAACAACCTGGACGTCATGGCGGAGAATATGATGGCAGCCAACAGCCGTATCCGGGATACCGATATGGCCAAGGAAATGATGGAATACACCAAGATGAGCATTCTGGTACAATCGGCGACGGCGATGTTGGCCCAGGCCAATATGCAGCCCCAGTCCATCCTCCAGTTGCTCCAGTAATCCGGCACAGGTTAGGTTTATTGCTTAGTAATAGAAACTCACTTCATGCATAAGAAAAGGGAAGGCTGCCCGATAGCGGACAGCCTTCCTCCCATCTTCTATGTAGATCCCAACATTTACTATATTGGTCATCGATCAGGATTCCGCCTGCTTTGCGGCGCGATAGGCGTCCAACGATATCACTTCCGCCGGGGTGGAGTCCGCCGGATTCGCTCTTTGCTCGTCCAGGGAATCGATGAGATTGTTGTAGGTCAGTACATAACGGTCATAGAGCGCCTTCGCTTTCTTTCCCGTATCGCCCCGGTCATTCTGACCGAGAATATATAGTAGAAGAAAGAGCTGTTCGCCATAGCGTTCCCCTTGCAGTAATGCATCCAGTATCGACAGGCCTTCTTCCTCTTTGCCGGATCGGATTAAGCTCCGGCAAAGGAAGGCGTAGCTGTCTTTCTCCCACAGGGGGAGGTTATCCCGATCCAGCAGGGCAAGCTCCTGATCCAGATGGTTGTAATAATAGTATCCTGCCTTCAGCGCGAAGCAGGAGAGGGGATAGGCGGAGAAGAGTTCCGCGAAACGGTCCGCTGTCTCCCGATCCACGGCAAAAGCAAGAAGGGGATAATTGTCCGCCAGGACCTGCCAGTCGCTATCCGTAATGGAGGCTAAGGGGGTTTCCGCCCAATAGGCTTCGAGTATATGCGCATAGTGTGGCAAGCGGCCTTTATACTTGAGGTAAAACGCCGGGTCACCGCAGGCCAGGGCGGCAAGAAAGAGCTGCCGTTCCACCGCATCCCGCTGCTCTTCCGATACGGTCATGGCGTCCACAGACATTCCCAACTGTTCATAATTCTGTTGGATCAGCATAAGAAAGAGAACATCCGGCATGGACAACTTCCCGGCGTCCAGAAGCCTTTTCTGTAGAAAGAGAAAAATGGTTTTTTTCCGCCGGCCAACCAGCGTTTCGATCAGTTTCGGATAGACGCTGCTGTTGTCCATATCCAGTACGGATAGGAGATAGGGGAGGATCGCGTCGTCGGCTTGTCCATAGAGGCAGTCGATCAGGATAGACAGGGTCATCACACTGCAGTTATCCGGGTCCCGGAGGACCTCGTCGATCAATTCGAAAGCCTTGTCATTGCTTCCCAAATCCAGATACAGCGAGGCTGTATAGGTCTTCAGATAGACCATGACGGTATGCCTGCCGGCGACAGAGCGATCCGATAAGGACGGTAGACGGGAGGCGCATTGGGAATACAAAGCAAGATAGCGGTCCGGTTGGCAGCCAAAGAGGAAGAGGTAAAAGAGTTCCAGGATTTGGCTGTTGCTTTCGCTGAGATGCTCTTTTGCGGGCAGGACGATACATTGGAAGATCTGTCTTCGGCTGATCAGGTTCCGGTACGCTTTCGCGATATGCATTGCATAGTAAGCACGCTGCAGAAATTCCTCCTTATGCCCTTCATAGGCTTGCGTAAAGTACGCCGGGTGAAGCAGCATATAGAGCAGGTGCGGGAGAGCGGATTCGAACTTATCGGAAGAATAGTTCTCCCGCATAAGCAGCGAATGCAGGATAAACAGCTCGTAAGGGTCTTCTGTGATCCCGAGCTCCGTTTCCATCATGCGGATATTCCTGTCCAGCTTGTCAAGCATAAGGCTGGGGGTATACCCGCTATGATAGATGGTCCAGCCGGCGTAGTCCATCGTCGCCAGATAGCGCCAGCTATCTCCGGCCTTTCTCTGGGGCGTTTCGTGTATACTGCCCACATAGCGTATAGCCGGATGGAGGCGATAGATACGGACATTGCTGAAGCTATCCAGGAGTTCGTTGCTGTCTGCATTGATGTTGGTGAGCCGGAGCATGAGTGCTTCGACTTCCGGTCTTTGGAAAGCATCTTCGATGACCCGGCGGTCCTGGCGGGCAAGGGCAGGTTGAAACCACTCGTCCGCATCCAGGAAGATGACCACGTCGCCGCTGGCTTTGGATAAGGCAAAATTTCTAGCCGCGGAGAAGTCGTTGATCCAAGCGAAGTCATATACGCTGGCTTTCAGTGCTTTTGCTATATCGACGGTGCCGTCTTCGGATCCGGTGTCTACGATGATCAGTTCATCGGCTACCCGGCTAAGGCTTCTGACGGAACGTTCCAGATTTTTTTCTTCATTCTTCACAATCCAACAGGCGCTAATTTTCACTATGTTTTAATTCCTTTCGTTTTGCTTTATTATCCTATTTTGTAAGTTATAAATCAATGGAAAAAGCTTGCAAAATTCCGATGTGGGGCAGGAATGAAAGCTGCTGCAGAGGAAACGCGCCGATGCCACCATAGCCGGCAGGGTAAGATACCTTTGTACTGGCATACTTGGTAAAGAAAGGATATAGGCGGATAAGTTTATTTCATTTTTGTCTAAAAAAGAATAGCCTTAAAATTCTCCGAAAGCGATAAAACCCATGAAAAAAAACAGTTCGTTGGGAATGGGTGACGCAGGGAAGAGAACGATTGCATACCTTTTGTTATTTTTGCTATCGTTTTCCTTTGCAGAACCACTTGCCGCAGCATCTGTCGCCTATCCGGGCGGCGGAGACCTCTACTTTTCCGGATTTATCGAAAACCCCGTGTCGCTTGCCGATCGGGAGGAAGAAGGAACAGTTGACGTTCCCCCAGTAGAGGCTGTGACAAGAAGATATGATCCAAAATTTACCGGCAGTGCGGAAAGCACGGCCGGTATCGGAGGTTTAAACGAAAGTCTCGAACTACCTTATGGCAATTTATATGCGAACGAGACGTATCCTGCATTGCCAAATGACATTATCGAGAGGGATTCCGATTTCCTGGATGGTAGTAAAAATGGTAACGACTACGTCAATGCCGCGCCAGACATAGGATTGCTGGATGGAAATACGCTTTCAGAGGACCTGATCCTTAGTCTAAATGATGAAATGCAGTTCAGCGAAGGCCTTGCTGAAGGGAGTCAGAACGAGAATCCCATTTCGGTCACACTTTCAGAGAGCGTTCAAACTGCTGACACCATTACCAAATCGAATCGCCATGACGAGGGAATACCATACAGTAGCGATGACATAAAACCCCTGGGAATAAATGCAAACGAAAACGAGGCATTGGAAGAAAATTCCCAATGGAAGGAAATGGCTGCTGACAAAAATGATACTCCAGAAGGCACAAACGATACCAAACGGCAAGAGAATCAAGTTGATCAAAATCATCCAACTCATGAAATGGTAGTCGTGGAACAACAGGATTTGTATACAGAAAAGGAAGAAAATGATAGTCTTGGAAATGATCAGGAAGAAACAATACTGGATCAAATCAATCCCAATGATGAAGATATTAATGATATTAATAAGGAAGAAAAGGGACAAGATCATGAGCTAGAAGTACCGGACGAAAACGATCAAGATAAATCCTTAGAACCTGATAATTCTGAAACAAAAGAAGAAATCGATACCGAAACGGAAGATGAAAAGGACATCGAAACAGAAGATAATCCGGAAGATATTCAGGAAGAAGACGAATTAGAGTATACAGACTTAATCGAAACCGGATCCTACTCGCCGGCAATTGTCATTACAGACTTTGACCCTTTTCCTTATATCGATCCCGATCATCCGGACAATAGCTTTATCACGATTGATATCGGAACACCTTTGGAGCAGATCCCTTTTCCCCCCTCGCTCATCGCCCGGGTGATCATGACAGAAAGCGAAAACCCCTGGACGGAAAGCTATGAAATACCGGTACGGAACTGGCTTTGCGAAGGAGTTTTAATCGATCTCGGAGAGTGGGAAAAAGCGGAATACAATCGATGGCTGACGGCAACCTATTTCTTTATACCCGAGCTGGAATTGCATGACGATATTTTTCTTGCTCCGGATGCTATCCTGCCAGGCGTCTGTGTGGTGGTTCGCGCAATGCCGCCAATGCAACTATTCGCTGACGCTGTGGACGTCTATGTGGGCGATACCATCACAGACGAATATGCAAGCGAGGGTTCGATCGACAATCCCTATCCATCGATAGAAGCGGCGGTAGAAGCGGATGAGCTATATGAAATAAAAGAGATTCGAATCCATCTGCTGACGGATACCTTTGTTGACAAAGAGATCCGGATCGACATGGGCAGGACGGTAACCGTTTTGACGGCAATAGAGAGCGTACAGGATCGCTGTACCATTCGCTGGGCGGAAAGCCCGCCTGGAGGCAGGGCGATCATCCCGGGCAGTTTTTTTGTCGTATTTCCGGACTGTCAGTTGGTTCTGGAGAATGTGATCCTCGATGGCAGCTTAATTGGGCCCGAAGAGGAAAGTAGATATTCCGCGATAACAGTGTCCGGCGGAGTTCTGGAGATGATCAATTCGGATATCCGCAACAACCATTCCAGTGAAGACGGCGGCGCCGTCGCTCTTTATGACGAAACCGCGGTCTTTGTCATGCGGGACGGCGTGATCTCCGGCTGCAGCGCGGACCACTTTGGCGGCGCCGTTTATGTACAAGGCGGACAGATGGTGATCGCGGGCGAACCGCAAATCGGCATGTTCGGCGATCCTTCGGATAACGGCGTGTATCTCAGCGCCGGACGGGCGTTACAGATCGAAGGGAATCTGGGCGCCGGCGCTTATATACTCTTTGAACGCATAGGGAATCAGCGGGTAGGCGCGGCAGTCGCAACAAAAGTATCGCCCGGGGGAGGACCTGCGCTGGAAGGCGCATCGGATGCGGAGGCGGCCAGCCTTGTATGGAAGTACGCCACCTATGGAATCGAAGCGGAAGCGGACAGCCCCCGATATATCCTCAGTGCGCCGGATAAAGTCTATCTCTATGTAGAACAAAGCCCTGCGGGGAATGATCAGACCGGCGACGGCTCCTGGGAGAAACCTTTCGCGAGCCTGAGCAAGGCGATGGAAGAGGCGCCTATAGGCGAGCCCCTTCCGGTAACGATCTTTCTGAAGTCTTCCCTTGTCCATCACGGCCCGGAACCGGCCAGCGTACCGGCGAACTCCCATATCACCATCCGTTCTTATAAACAAGGGGCCGTCGACCCGCCGCCGGGAGACGGCTTATGGAAGGGCGATGAAGAAGGCCCCTGGCCTTTCACGGTATCGCGCTATGACGGCGAAGGGGACAGAAGCAAGGCCCATACCGGCAACATGATCAACGCGGGGTATGACGGTCAGTTGTTTATCGAAGATCTCATTATCCATGGAAGCGGCGTACCCGGATCCCTTCCGCTGATCAGTATCGAGGCAGGCGGCGTAACCATGCATTCCGGTTTGCTTACCGGTAATGAAAGCGAAGATGTGGGCGGCGGCGTGGATATCACCGGCGGAAGCTTTACCATGACAGGGGGCGCGATCCGGGATAATCAGGCGGCTATCTACGGCGCCGACGTGCATTTCTACGACGGCGCCTTCCATATCTCGGGGGATCCTTACATCGGTACGCCTCTGGCCGGCGGCGGCGTATTTATCTCCAGGGAAGAAAATGAAGATACCATCATCCGGATCGACGGCGACGCGTCGTTGGATCCCAATGCACGGATCTATCTGGAAGGCATTACCTATACCGGCGATACGGCGGACCCGCCGGGAAGCAACCCGGCAAGCGCCACGGTAGTGGCGGAGCGTAGCGACGCGCCCCTTGCTTCTGCAGCGGAACGCGCCGCCGAAGCGAGGCGTTTCTTCTGGCTGGGGCCCGATAAGAAGGTAGTACCGGGTTCCGGCGACCAAAGCGACCAATACATCATCGAGGATTCCTCCGATATCTATGTCGCTTCCGCAGAGGGCTTATATCATGGCGACGATACGACCGGCAACGGCAGCATAACCAGCCCCTACGCCAGTGTGCAAAGGGCTTTGGTTGCGGCGCAGGCGCCGGCCCATGATATCTTTGTGATGGATGAAGTCAGCGTACACAGCAGCATTGAGATACCGTTCGGCAAAACTATCGCGGTCAAAGGATGGGAAGACGCGCCCGCGACGCCTGCGCCCAGGCTGATTCGCGGCAGTGAAAGCGAACATTTGTTCGACGATCCGATGTTTGTGCTGGACGGCGCGAACCTGCGTTTCGAAAGCATTTTCATCGACGGGGCAAGGGATCGTTTTCCCGGTACGATTACCCAGCCGCTGGTGGAGGTCAGAAGCCTTAAGAGCGGAAGCGCGAACTTGACGATGGGCAACAACGCGGCCCTCATTAATAACCGATCGGCAAACAGCGGCGGCGCAGTCAGCATGTCCGGCGGACTCTTTATCATGGATGGAGGGGATATTCGCGGTAACCGCAGCGAGGGAGACGGCGGCGCAGTCCATATGAGCGGCAGCGCTATCTTCCAAATGAACGGCGGACAAATCCGGGATAATGAAGCAGCCGCTTCCGGCGGCGGCGTCCACATGGCGGATGCTGACCCGGTCTCCTTTGCTATAA
>WRMS01000062.1 GCA_009777025.1 Clostridiales bacterium
CAATGCCGGCAGGCGGCAAATCGGGTCGGCCATACTTTTCTCCAATACCAATTACGATATATCCGCCGTTGGTATTATTAAAGTCGTTAGCGTAGGCGCAGATCGTTGGTATTGTGTCGTCCGGATTCCACCCGTGCTTATACTCCACACGGTCGCTCTCGACCACGCGATCTGCCAATAGAGTTTCCAGTTTCAGCGGTATCATAGGACGCCAATCCTTTCTTGGACGTTAAACAGGGGATAGTTGGCGAAACTATGTACAATTATAACATATCGAGGGCTATGGAAGGAAAATGGAAATAAAAAATGGCATCTTTTTGGCACGTTAATCTGATAACGACCGGAAACAAGCATCTACAACTGGAAACAAAGAAAGAAAATACAAAGAGGCCAATATGCGGAAAACCTAATACCAGTAAGAAAAAACTGCACTGTTGTGCAGCTTTTTTTGAATGGGCGGTGACGGGATCGAACCGCCGACTTCTTGCTTGTAAGGCAAGCGCTCTCCCGGCTGAGCTAACCGCCCGGTAAACCGGCAACCCTTATTCTACGGTCTTTTGTTTGATTTGTCAAACACTTGACAGGTTTTTCTTATCCATCCATAATGAAACCGTACTATTGCCCTTGCGTCAAACGCAGCACAGCAGCAGAGTCTGCCGCAGGGAAAGAGAAACGAGGGGTGGAAAGGTGAAAAGCATACATGATCCGACGCAGATCGGGAGAATCGAGCTCAGAAACCGCATCGTCCGCAGCGCGACGGCGGAAATGAAATCAGACGGCGAGGGACGTCTCACGGAAGGCTATCTGCCCATATTCGATAGCCTGGCGAAAGGCGGCGTCGGCCTGATCATTACGGGAATGATGGGGGTGAACGAAAAGGCAAAGTTTGGGCAGGGAACGGCGAATGCATGTTATGACGGATTTGTGCAAGATTTGCACAAGATAGCAGAAAGGGTGCATGCCCTTGACGGCCGGGTCATGGTGCAGCTTGTTCACAGCGGCGCGAAGGCTATGCTGAAGGAGGAAGAAGGCCAGCCGCTGGGGCCTTCAGATATGACTCTGGCGCCTGCCAGGCCTGCACGAGCGATGACAAAAGCGGAAATCGCGGATTTGGCGGAAGACTTTGCCGAAGCAGCGGTGAGGTGCAAAGAAGCGGGTGTGGACGGCGTGCAGATCCATGGCGCCCACGGCTATCTGATCAGCCAGTTTCTCAGTCCTTCCACTAACAAGCGGACAGACGAATATGGCGGTGAGATCGCGAACAGGGGGCGTATAGCCATAGAGATACTCGAAGCGATGCGCAGGAAGACGGGCGACGATTTCCCTCTATGGATCAAAATCAACTGCAAGGATCTTGTGGAGGAGTCTATCACCTTGGAGGAGTGCGTCTGGCTCTGCGGGGAGTTGGAGAAGCGCGGCCTGGACGCCATCGAGTTGAGCGCAGGCATGGGCTACGGCAGGGATTCCTCCCCCAGCAAGCGCATCGCGAACGAAGACGAAGAGGGAAGCTTCGCGCCGGAAGCGCTGATCCTGGCGGACAAAGTCGGTATCCCGGTGATCAGCACCGGCGGTTTTCGTACACCCGCAGTGATAGAGCAGTGGCTGAACAAAGGCGGCATTACAGGCATTGGGCTTAGCCGTCCGCTGATCTGTGAACCCAATTTGGTCAACAGGTGGAAAGCCGGCGATCCAGGAAAAACCCAATGCATATCCTGCAGCAGGTGCTATCGGCCGAAGAACGGCTATGGCTGTCAGGTATCTTCTACATAGGGATTATTGTTCGACAGACTTTTTTTGTATTCCCAAATAGGCTTCTTTCACCCGTTCATCTTCCAGCAACTGCCGCCCCGTCCCTTCCAGGGCTACGCGGCCTGTTTCCAGCACATAGGCATAATCGGCAATTTCCAGGGAATTCATGGCGTTTTGTTCAGCCAGCAACACAGTGATCCCCTGTTCTTTCAGTCCGGAAATCGTCTCAAAGACCTGCCGGACGATCAGCGGCGCGAGGCCCAAGGAAGGCTCGTCCATCAGTAGAAGCTTTGGCCTGCTCATCAAACCGCGGGCGACGGCTACCATTTGCTGTTCACCGCCGGAAAGTGTGCCGGCATATTGCTTGACCCTTTCGCGGATGATGGGAAAGAGATTCATCATTCTTTCCATATCTTCACGGATAACCGACATTTTTGTCTGCAGGTGGGCGCCCATCATCAGGTTTTCCCTGACGGTGAGGTTCGCGTACAACCGGCGCCGTTCGGGTACAAGGGAGACGCCGCCCGCTAATACTCTATGGGGGGCGTCCGGCAGAGGCTGCCCGCCGAAGGTAAGCGATCCGGACTTTGCTTTCAGGACGCCAGCCAGCGTCATCAGGAGGGTGGATTTCCCCGCGCCGTTCGCGCCAACCAAAGTGACAATTTGCCCTTCGGGTACAGTCATGCTGACGTCGTTCAGCGCATGGATACGCCCGTAGTATACGTTAAGCCCTTCGATGCGTAAATCAAATTGTTCCGTTTCAGTCATTGTTCCAGCTCTCTCCCAGATAAGCTTTGCGTACAGCCGGATCTCTCTGGATTTCATCCGGGCTGCCTTGCGCCAGTTCCCTGCCGAAATGCATAACCAATATATGATGGCAGAGGTACATGACCAGGTCCATATGGTGTTCGATCAGCAGTATGGTAATCGCAAAGTCTGCCTGAATCGTCTGTATCAAGCGGGCAAGCTCCATGGACTCCTCCGGGTTCATCCCAGCGGCAGGTTCGTCCAGAAGGAGAAGCTTTGGTTCAAGGGCCAAGGCCCTTGCCATTTCCAGCTTTCGCTGCAGGCCGTAGGGGAGGCTATCCGCCTGGTGATCATGATAATGGGCGATGCCGACTTTTTCCAGATAGAACAGGGCTCTGTCCCGCAATTCCTTCTCGCTGCGTTTCACTTTACCTCGTATAAAAGGCAGGTTCAATACCAGCGCTTCGCCTATCGTATACATTCTGTGGTGAAGATCGACTGCTGTAATCACATTCTCCAGAACAGTCAGTTTGTTAAACAGCCGGATATTTTGGAAGGTACGGGCAATCCCTTTCCTGACAATGACGTCCGGCGCCAGATTGGTGATGTCTTCATCGCCCAAATAGACCTTTCCCGTGGAGGGCGGATACACGCCGGTCATCAGGTTAAAGACAGTGGTTTTTCCGGCGCCGTTCGGGCCGATGATGCCCATGATATCTTTTGCCTTCACCTGGAAATCCAGCTCTTCCGCAGCGATAATGCCGCCGAAGGTCTTGCCCAGGTTTTCGATTCTTGCGGCAACTTCGCTCATGCGGAAGCCTCCCGCTCTTCGGTGGATTCCGCTTTTCTCTTTCGGAACAAATGGGAGAATTCTTTATAGCCGAATATGCCCTGAGGCCGCAGCACCATGATCGCTACCAGTACGCCGCCATAGACAACCAGGCGCCACATCTCGGCTGCCCGCAGAATCTCCGGGATACTGGCAAAGAGAATCGCCGCGATCACCGGCCCGGTCAGGCTGCCTATACCGCCCGCTACCACAGCGGCGGTCAGCATGGTGGATTGGACATTGGTGAACATATTCGGCTGGATAAAGCAGATATAATGGGCGTGAAAAGCGCCGCCGGCGCCGGCAAAAACCGCGCTGATAAACAGAGAGCGCAGACGGACGTTAAACAGATTGATGCCCGCCATTTCCGCCGCCACGTAGTCTTCCCGTATGGCAATGGCCATCCTGCCGTAACGGGAGAAGACGAAGTTTTTCGCGAGAAAAACAACGATAACCAGCGCGATGAACACCACGGGCAGCGTGGAGTATTTCGTCAGATTGGCGATACCTCGGGCGCCGTTGGTAATGGGAATATTTTCCAGAGTGACGCGCATAGCCTCTCCAAAGCCCAGGGTGGCGATGGTAAAGTAATCACTGCGAAGTTTGGCCCGTAAAGTCGGGATGCCGATGATCAAGCTGGCCAAGCCGGCCATACATGCCGCCAGTAGAACCGACGGGATAAAGGGCAGGCCGTAAGTCTTCGTGCAGATCGCCGCCGTATAGGCGCCCACAGCGATAAAGGCGGCGTGACCAAGGGACATCATCCCGGTGAAGCCGGTAAACAAAGCTAATCCGGTCACGGAGATAGCCTGAATCATGGCAATGGTTAGGATGCCTTGGATGTATACGAAATAGCGCAGCGGTGCTCACCTCAGACTTTCTCCTCCAAATATTTCCCAAACAGGCCGGAAGGCATAAAAAGAAGGACGGTGATCAGAAAGGTGAAACTGAACACGTCCCTGATCGTCGAGCGGATGTACACAGAGATGAGAGACTCCAAAACCCCCAGGAGCAGCCCTCCGACGACGGCGCCGGGCAGACTGCCCAGACCGCCGATGACGGCGGAAACATAGGCTTTATTGGTGATCCAGCCCATCGTAGGATAAGCCATATATTTTAGCCCGAGGAAAACGCCGGAGATCCCCGCCAGCAGGCCGGCCAGTACAAAGACAAGGCCGATCACATAATTCAGGTTCACGCCGTTGATCTGCGCGATGGTGGAATCATAGGAAGCGGCGCGTATGGCGATACCGGTGCGGGAATGCTTGATAAAGTAGTGCATCACAAGAATTGCCGCGGCAGAAAAGAAAATCGCGAACAAGTCCAGCTTGCCAATGGTGGAGCCGCCCAGATCCACCGTCGCCTGTGCGAACAGGGGCGGATACGCTTTAAAGCTGGCGCCAATGGTAGCGTAGACGATGTTTTCGAGAAAAATGGAGGTGCCCATGGCGCTGATCATGAAGTACAGCGAAGGGGCCTTACGTTTGCGCAGGGAGCTGTAAGATATACGCTCGTTGAGAAAACTGAGCAAGGCTGCGACGAGCATCGTGACGACAAGCGCCAGGGGAAAGGGCATGCCGAAAGAAGTTAGCGAAAAGAAACCTACGTAAGAACCCAGCATGATGATGGAACCGTAAGCAAAATTGCTGAAATTGAGTATGCTGAAGATGAGGGAATAGCCTACGGCCATCAGCGCGTATACGCCGCCTACGGCAATTCCGGTAACCAGCGTCTGCATGAGCATGATGCAGAAACTCCCTTCCTCTATGCAAGCCTCTCGCCGCAGGGCTTAACTGACGCCTTTATAGAAGGTGAATTCGCCGTCTTTCACGGTTTCAATCACAGCGGATTTGCCGGTGGGGTTATGCGTCTCCGGTTCAAAAGAAATGTATCCAGTGAGGACTTTGAGATCTCTGATATTCTCTATATGCGCCGCCATCTCATCCGGGTCGGTTCCGCCGGTGCTTTCAATCGCGTCGATGATGACATAAAGGGCGTCAACGGCAAATACCGGGTTTGGCATAACCGGGTTTTTGCCCCACTTCGTATTATACGCCGCAACCCATTCGGCCAGATTCGGGTCTTCCAGGCTGGCTAGATTGACGTAGAAGCAGCCCTCAGTGGCTGCGCCGCCAAGTTCGACCAATTCGACGCTAGCCCAGGCGTCGCCGCCAAGGAAGTTACAGGTAAGGCCCAGTTCACGGGCTTGCTTCATCGCGAGTCCGGCTTCTTTCTGCATGGTGGGCATAAAGACTAAATCGGCGCCGGAGTCTTTGATTTTGCCAAGCTGCGCGCGATAATCCAACTCTTCCGAACGGAAGGCTTCATCGGCTACGATTGTGCCGCCGAGTTGGGTATATACGTTTCTAAAATGCGCTGCCAGGCCTTGAGAGTAATCTGAGCCGATATCGATGAAGATAGCGGCTTTTGTAGAGCCCAGATCCTCCACAGCAAAATTAGCGGCGACCAGCCCCTGGTAGGAATCGATAATGGTAGTGCGGAAGTTATAGGGATGAAGGGATCCGTCGTCGTCTACGGTACACTTTTCATTGGTAGTTGTAGTACCGATCATGATGATTTTCGCAGGCTCGGTTACGGAAGTGGCGGCAATAAATACGCCGCTTTGCGCCGGGCCGATGATGGCGCAGACGCCGTCGGCGACAAGCCTGTTCGCCACGTTGACTGCTTCGGTTTGATCGGCTTTGTTGTCATAACGTTTGAATTCGATAGGACGACCAAGTACGCCGCCTGCAGCGTTGATTTTCTCAATTTCCATATCCAGCGCATTCTGTTCGGACTCGCCCCAAAGAGCGGAACCACCGGTGAGGGCTACCTCATGGCCGATGAGGATTGGGTCGCTTCCGCCACTGTTGCCGCCGCTGCCGCCGCCGCAGGCTGTCAGCGCTGCCGTGAACAAGCACACCAATAGAAACGAAACGGTTTTCTTTAACATACAGATCCTCCTCTATCATTACTAGGTTTTCATGTTCGCGATAATAGAAAAATAAGATTAACTGAACTACAATTGTTGACGTTTCTACATTATATTCGAATTATACAATATATACAATAAAAAATTTCAGCTTTTCTTTACGTCAGCTTTCTTTATACAGTTGGCCGGCGGTTGCTTCCGGCACAGAGCCCTCGTCCCAAAAGTGCCTCGAACGCCGCATAAAGTCGCTGGTTACGTTGAAGTATTGATGCCGTACAGCGTCAGATTGGTCCCCGCGGGAAGGATCGTTCCAGGTAAGATCCACACAATACCATTCTCCATCCAGGCGGACCATATTCCAGGCGTGTTCCCCGCTGGAAGCGGCGCCGCGGACAGTAATGCACTCGATATTCAACATATCCATGAACAATTGAAAGGTTGTGGTATAGCCCATGCAAACCGCTCTTTTTCCAACCAGCAGCCCGTATGGGTTATCGTTGTCCGGGTCGGGCTTGGCGTCGGGCGCGTTACTGAGGCTTTCGCTGTCATAATCGGCCCAATCGATGATCCAGTCATGGATGGCCAGCTCCTTATCGTAGGCGTCCATATCAGCAGTGATGAGCCCGGCGATGATTTCGGCGCAGATAGCCAGGATTGTCCTGTTTTTTTCCGACAGGGCGCTGCTGTCCCCGCTTGTCCATGCCGCCAGGATGGAGGCGGGATCATAGACGTCGTCCACGGGGTCCGCGTTTTCGGGCGTGTCCGCGATTTCAGGCGTGTCCGGGGTTTCGGGTGTTTCGGGTGTTTCCTGCGGCAGGAGCGGCTCCGCTTGCTTCTCAGCAGATATGTCCTCCTTTTCTGTTGGGCTTGCCTCTTCCGTTGGTCCTGTCTCTTCCGTTTGTCCTGCCTTTTCGACGGCAGCCGTTTTCCTATCTTCTTCAAGCCCAAGATCTGGTTCTGCCGCAGGTTCCTCTACAGGATCTACGGGAAGCGGCGCTGCATCCTCCGCATTAGGCGCTGTCGGCGTATCCGGTTCTTCTACTGGTTTCGCTTGTGCTTCCGCTTGCCCTGAGGCAGCGGTAAGGGACGACGACGCCTCGTCTGGCAGTTCGGGTGGCCGGTTGTCGAAGCAGGCTAAAAAAACCGATTTCGCGTTTAGCGGGTCGCTGCATATCAACAGCGCTGCATAGGCGCCATGGGCGACGGCCAGGCTATCGTTGAGGATCTTTGTTTCTAAAGGCGCATAACCCCTGAATGCGATCTCCCGCTGGGCGATGTACCCGGACAGCGCATTCTCCGCTTCTGCTGCCGCCGCAGCGTCTGCGAAGCGCATAACTGCAATCTCTGTGGCATGCATACCGCCGGCATAGAATATGGCGCCGTCAAGAAGCTTCTCCGCATCGAGCTGATAGATCGCGGATAAGTAATCCGCAAAACGGGCGTCCTCATGGAGAAGCGGCAACATAGGCGGCTTATCGGCGACGGAGGCGAGAATCACATCCGCGATTTGCGCCGGCGCATAAGGGGAGGCAATTTCCGGATCCATTGCTGCGTGGGAAGTACAGGAAGCAGCGGACAGCAGGATAGCCGCCGCACAAAGGATATATCGGATGAATCTGCCAATGTGCATAGTTTCCCTTCCATGATGCGCTGCAATCGTAAACCACAGCGGTTGTTTAAGGCAAATGCCTGTCGGTACGACGGGCGGCTGCGATACAGCGTGAATGATTACACTTTAGTTTAACAAATCGACCGCTTTTTGACAACTCTCGCCGACAGACACTCTCGCCGACAGACAGGCAGAAGCAGCGAAGCGTGTTTTCAGGCACGCCCCGGTAAATAAATGAAAAACACTATACATTATAAAGCAAGATATACTATAATGAGCAAAGACCGAGTCGAAAGTGAGCCGACATCCTATGACGGCGTTCAGCCAACTGGAGTTTAGAATCTTGGATTGGGTCGCGAAGACCTTTCATAGCAGTTTTCTGGACGCGATTATGCCGGCTGTCAGCTTTCTTGCTGACGGCGCATGGATATGGATCCTTTTTGCGCTGCTGTTTATGATCCGGAAATCCACCAGAAAGATAGGACTTGCCGTAATCCTATCTCTTCTGCTCAGTTTATTGACCGCGAATATCATTCTTAAGCCGCTTGTAGCCAGGCCCAGACCCTTTGTTCTCAATCCCTCCATTGCGCTGTTGATTCCGGCGCCGACGGACTATTCTTTCCCCTCCGGCCATGCGCAGGCTTCCTTCGCCGCGGCAACGGCCATATACCGCTTTAAGAAGTGGCCGGGCAGGGCGGCGCTGTTGCTTGCTGCAGGGATAGCTTTCTCCCGCCTCTATCTTTTTGTCCACTTTCTTGGCGACGTCGCGGGCGGCGCAGCGATCGGCTATATTCTTGGGCGTATCGCCTACGCCATGATCAGTAGCATGCGCTACCGGTATAGAATAGGGAGACTTCGGAAGAGAACCAGAAAGCGGCGAAACCGCTAAGCATACGAGGATGTGCTGTGCCCATAACCCAAAGCGGCGCAGCCTTGACTATATCGCGGAACAGGTTGATAATCTGATATGTGTAAAGAATAGAAGAGATAAGGACGGATACGATACTATGGGAGAACAAGCTTTCGCCGCAAGACGAAGCGGCGCTGTCGACCTGCTTACCGGTGCGCCCTGGAAAAAGATTTTGCGATTCGCCGTGCCATTGTTTATCGGCAATTTATTTCAACAGTTTTATAATACGGCGGATTCCATCATTGTCGGACGCTTTGTCGGCCATGTTGCGCTGGCTGCAGTGGGCGTAAGCGGTCCCTTAATGTTTCTATTGGTGTCTGTATTTATGGGCGTCGCCATGGGCTCGGGTATACTGATCTCCCAGTACTTTGGCGCCAAAAACGCAGAAGCATTGCGCCGTACCATGCATACGGCCCTGGTGCTGGCCTTTTGTGCGGGGCTGTTTTTATCGATTATCGGATTTGTACTGGCCGCGCCATTCCTGCGCTTTATGAATGTGCCGGAGGAAACCTTCGCTTCCGCGGAGACCTATATGAAAATCATCTTTATCGGTGTGACCTCGATGATGATGTACAATATGCTGAGCGGTTTCATGCGCAGTCTGGGTAATTCGCGTACGCCTCTGTATATCCTTATTTTTTCTACATTGACGAATGTAGTGCTGGATCTGCTATTCGTCGTCCCCCTGGGTATGGGCGTCGCCGGCGCCGCCTGGGCAACGATTATCTCTCAGTTTCTGTCGTGCATCATCGCGATTATCTCCTTGCATAGAACCAGCCCCCTGACCCGCATCGTGCTGAAAGAGCTGCGGATTGACTGGGATGCTACCAGGGAAATCATCAGGCTGGGTATCCCGACAGCGATCCAGCAGGGCGTCATGTCCATCGGCGGCGTTGTCATTCAGGGCTTTGTCAATTCCTATGGCACGGCTATGATCGCCGGGCACAACGCGGCTATGCGGGTGGATATGTTTGCCCTCATGCCGGTTATGTCTTTCAGCATGTCCATGGTTTCCTATACCGGCCAGAATGTGGGCGCCGGACAGATGGACCGGGTTTACCTGGGCGCGAAACAGGGGATGATGCTTTGTATGAGCTTTATCGCCTTTATGTCGTTCATTTTATACTTTTTCGGCCAATATGTGCTGCACATGTTCACAGATGATGTGCAGACACTGGCGGCAGGCATCATGATCATCCGCACGGTGTCGCCGTTCTACATTTTCATGGCGGCAAGCCAGATACTGGGCGGCGTGATTCGGGGCTCGGGGGAAACGA
The DNA here is from genome assembly GCA_009777025.1 of Clostridiales bacterium. Classification (GTDB taxonomy): domain Bacteria; phylum Bacillota; class Peptococcia; order DRI-13; family UBA5745; genus WRMS01. The sequence continues at coordinate 10,054 of WRMS01000062.1, forward strand.
TGAGCCCTATGCTGAATGCCTTGATGAGCAATATTTTCGCCCGTATCCCCCTGGTTTTTCTATTCAGCTACCTGCTGCCTGGGGCGCAAGGCATCTATCTGAGCCAGGTTGGCGGTATGGCTTTTGGCCTGGCCCATATGCTCTTTATCTACAGCAGGGGCGGCTGGAAAAAGAAAGCATTAGAGAGGATTGGCTTCCTGCAAAAGGGCAAAGCAGATTTACCTGCTGAGGAGGAAACTGGGAGGCTGCAGAAAGTGGAGGGGTTGCCGGAATCGGAGGGGATGCCGCAAGCGGAGGGACTACCGCAAGCGGAGGGACTGCCACAAGCAGAGAAACTGCCGGAATCGTAGTGCTGCGGCAAAGTGTTAGCCGCAGTTGGATGGCTGCGTTTGAAAACCTGTGTTTTTCATAAGGGAGGGAGTTATGTATGGTAACGATGGAGAAGAAAGTGATTCAACTGAGCGAGTCCGTGTGGCAGATTCAGGATACGAACAATGGCATTATGTCTGTGAATTGTTTCCTGATCGCGGGAAAGGAAAAAGCGCTGTTAGCAGACAGCGGCTTCGGCGAAGGTAGCTTGAAGGAGGTCGTGGAGGGGCTGACAAACTTGCCGCTTATACTGGTCAATACCCATGCGGATGGCGACCATGTCCTGGGAAACAAACAGTTCGGCCTTGCGCATATGCATCCGGCGGAATTCGACCGTTATCATCGGGCGGTAGGCTATGACGCGCCGGTGGAGGCCCTTTGGGAGGGAGATGTGCTGGATATCGGCGGGCGGCGTTTCGAAGTGATCCTGATTCCCGGCCATACGCCGGGCAGTATCGCTCTCCTGGACAGGGAAAACCGGCTCTTGTTGGGCGGCGACAGCGTCCAGGGGGGAACGATCTTCATGATCGGTCAAGGCAGGAACATGAGCGGCTATATGGCCAGTATGCGAAAGCTAAAAGGGATCCAGGATCAATTTGATACGGTGTATACCGGTCACGGGCGCGTGCTGGAGGGTAGCGGAATCCTGGACGAACTCATCGATGGCGCCGTCAAGGTCTATCGTGGCGAAGTCGAAGGGAAAGCAATGGAAAGAAAGATTGAGAATTTGGAAGGAAAGACCTACACGGTAGGCAGAGTGACGTTCCTGTACACCTAAGCAGCGTTGCATATCTGAATAAGGCGCTGCTCATGCGGAAAGCGGATAGATAAGTAAAAGGGGGAAGAATCATGACAGTTAGAGAATCACTATATTCGCGGCATTCGACACGGGCTTTTCTCTCCACACCCGTTGAAAGGGCCAAGCTAGACGCCGTTTTGGAAGCGGCGGCGCGCACGCCCTCCTGGGCGAATACTCAGCCCTGGGATGTGTTCGTCGCCACCGGCGCCACGTTGGAACGGATACGTCAGGCTTATGCAGACAAGTATGCGCAGAAGACGGAGGCTAGCCCGGAGACGCCCCGCCCTGCCCAGTGGCCGGAATCTTCAAAGAAGAACCAGGCGGTACTCCACGCGGATATGGAACGGGATTGCGGGGAAGCCAGAAGCCAATTCGGCGCGCTGAATCAGGCTTTCTTTAATGCGCCCGCTGTGATCTATATTGCGATGGACAAGATGCTGTCCGAATGGTCGCTCTACGACATTGGCGCCTACACACAGAGCATCATGCTGATGGCGGACGAACTGGGGCTTGCTACGATCCCGGCTATCACGCTCATGCTCTTTCCCGATGTACTCAGGCGGGAGCTGAAGATTCCGGATCATCTGAAGCTGACCATCGGCATCGCCATCGGCTACGTCGATAAGGGGAACGGCATCAACAACCTGGTCAGCAGCAGAAAGCCTCTTGACGAAACGGTACGCTATCTGGATTAGTTCGATGCGCGGATAGCAGAATTATAAAAGCAAAGTCAAAGACGCCGGATGTACCGTTAAGGTATGCCGGCGTTTTTGATGAGCCCGGCATGGGCGATAACTCGGCGGTGAAAGTCCGCTACAGGTGAATACGAAAGGGGTGTTTACAGTCAAATCACTGAGGCTCACAAGAAGCGTTTTTTCTGGATAGCCCGCAGATAGGCTTTGTGCAAGTTTTTAGCTGATGTGAAAAAGGCAAGTTCAGATTTTGATAGCATTTTTTTCTCTGCTTTTAATGCGAGCAATTCCAAAGTGCAAAGCATGTCAGTAGCCTGAAAGAGTTTATAGTTTGCAGGTGCAATTTTTTAAACTCCACATTATTCAGGATCGTATTGAATACAGATACCAGAATGCTAGTGAGTTCTCTTTGTCCATAGTCGTAATAGACGACAACACGGTCATACTGTGTGAATTTCTCAATATGCCCAAAAAGGAAAGTTGAGAGTTGCTTTGAAATTCTGGCAATGAGGCCTACTTCTTCGACGAGTTGTTTTTTTTCTACAATAAGCGAATGATAAGTTATATTAGTGGTTCTTGTGAAGTTATACAAAATATTGAAAATGCGTTTTCTTTCTATAAGGGAAGTATAAAAGTATTCGTCTTCTCTACGAATCAGTGGGCCAGTATGAATCGTGTAGTCTGGAAATCCAGAATCATGAATTTTGGTATTAAGCAAGCTAATGCTTTTGGCAATATTTATTGATTGGTCATGAAAAACCAACGTAACAATATAATATGGTGAATGATTCTCATATGCACCGAAATCTCCGGATTCATCACAAAAAACACTGAGATCTTTCAAAGGATCACATCCTAAAAAAATGACGGGGTATCTCCCCGTCGTGGTAGGACCCGGGTCTTTCGACCAGCCCCAGCTTGTGGCTTAATACCGCCGCCTCGTAGCATTACTATATCGGATTTATCCTATCTTGTCAATAGGTGTGATTTGCCCCGTGTGATTTGCCCCGTGTGATTTGCCCCGTGTGATTTGCCCCGCCCGGCGCAATGGCCGGAATCTTCAAAGAAGAACCAGGCGGTACTCCACGCGGATATGGAACGGGATTGCGGGGAAGCCAGAAGCCAATTCGGCGCGCTGAATCAGGCTTTCTTTAATG
>WRMS01000063.1 GCA_009777025.1 Clostridiales bacterium
TCTGCATCAGTTCACAGACTGTCTCGACATCCCTGCCAAAACCGGTTGCGCATTTGTCATTCATAAAGAAATCCCACACGCGGTCCCAATCATACAAGCGGATCGCTTTGACCGTCTGCCCGCCCAAATCCACGACGGTATGCGCTTCCGGACCGTACATGAACCGCGCGCCTTTTGCGTGACAAATCACTTCGTTCATCTTTTTTGTAGCAAATTCGACATTTCTGGAGCCCCAGCCAATACCGGCAATTTCGTGCAAATCCTTCAGCGTCATGCCCGAGTCGCCCATCGCCATACCGATTGCCGTTTCCGCCGTCTTTTTCAAGTCGACGCCTGTGTGTAAGTTAGCAAAACCAAAGAGTTCTCCGTCGCATAGGATCGCCGCCTGGGTGCTGGACATGCCAACATCGACGCCCGCGGTGATCTTGTCCGCCTTTCTCCAATCCACTCCACTAAAGACGTAACTTGTTTCCGGCCATCGCCAATACGCTTGAGTCATGTTACCAACTCCTCATTTCATAATCATGCCACTTTTCACTTCTTGTTACAGTTGCTACCTTGAGGGAGTAAGTCACTATAGCTTATATTACCATATTTCTTTACACACATAAATGATGAAATGTTGATAAAACGATGACAAAAATGATGAATTAAAAAGCGCAAGAACTCCTTGACTAACCCGAAAATTTCTGTCAAAATAGATGACGTATATAACGGTTGCGTATAGCAACTATTTTGAAGATACTCCCCCGCTACAGCAATTGAAAGGTTGTTCTTTGCAGGGAGTAAGATGCAAACGATGCAGAATGGCGGTGCCTATGGCTAACTCCGGCACGAAGGGGCTAAGCGAAGCAAGACGAAACTTCATGCTTGAGGGGAATCTGATCAAGGTGGTTCTCTCGGTCGCTGTACCGACAATGCTTACCATGGTCATCGATTCCCTATATAATATGGCGGACACTTACTTTGTCAGCAGGCTCGGGGAAGCGGCTATCGCGGCGGTGGGCGTCAACGACTCCCTGATGAACATCATCCGCTCGATAGCGATGGGTTTCAGCGTCGGCGCCTCCAGCTTCATTTCTCGCACACTTGGAGCCGGCCGGGATGAAGACGCTTCGCGGGCAGCCGTAACGACGCTTTATACCGCAGTGGGTACGCTGGCCGTCGTCTCCGTACTCGCGTCCATCTATCTGCTGCCGCTTGTCAATCTACTGGGCGCGACCGATACGGTCAGGCCTTACTCCATGCAATATGCCAGGTGGATTCTTGTTTTTGCCCCGATCACCGCAGGGGATTCCGTCCTCTCGCAAACGCTCCGCTCAGAAGGAAGAGCAATTTTCTCTATGATCGGCATGACCTCCGGCGCCCTGATTAACATTATTCTCGATCCCATTTTTATCAATACCTTTGGCATGGGGGTTGCAGGCGCCGCCATCGCCACAGGCATCTCCAAGGTAATCAGCCTCTTTGTACTCCTATGGCCGTATTTCAAGAAGAAATGCGTGATTCTCCTCAAACCTTCTTACTTCAGTCCGACTCTGGCAATCTATTCTGAGATTGCGCGCATGGGACTCCCTACAATGCTGCGCACCGGGATGATGAGCGTCTCCAGGATCCTGATCAACAATACCGCCGCTTTCTACGGCGACCATGCAATGGCTTCCATCTCTGTCGCCAACAAGAGCCTCCGGCTGATCGCCTCCTGTATCATGGGATTCAGTCAAGGCTTCCAACCGGTCGCCGGTTATAATTTCGGCGCAAAGAAATACGACAGGGTACTCCGGGCTTTCCGCTATACGCTGACCATCGGCGGGATCAGCGGGCTTGTGTTGGGCGCGGCGATGTATGTCTTTGCCCCCCAGATCATCGGCGTGTTTTCCGATAACGCAGGCGTTATGGAACTCGGCCTGATCCTCCTTCGCAGCCAATGCATCACCATGCTGCCCCATGTATGGACAATGATCGCCACCGGCCTGTATCAGGCGATGGGGAAAGCGTTCAAAGCCGGCGTGATGGGCTTGTCGCGGCAGTTGGTGGTACTGATTCCTTGCATCCTGATCCTTCCCCGCCTGTTTGGCGCTGTCGGGCTTGCCTGCGCACAGGCGGCTTCTGACGCGATTGCCTTTGTCATCGCGGTGATTTTCCTCATCCCGACGCTGAGGGAACTGCTAGCCTTGAATAAAAGCATGGCCACGAATACGATAGCTGTGCAGATCGAAAGTTAGTACTCCGCAACAGCTAAAAGCTGCATTCTATGGGCGGCAGCCCACGTTAGGATAATACAGCCTTCAATTCTTCGATCCGGGCGGCGTCCAGCCCAAGGCCTGCCAGGTAGTTTTCTGCCGCTTTCACCAGATCGACGCCGGTCAGGTCGGCGCCCTTATCCAAACCCGCTATATACCGCAGCGAAGCAAGGATATTGCTGTCTCCAATCCGCCGGTACTGCTCCGACGCCGGATCGACATCATAGTAGTTGATATACGTCTCCAGGTAATCCTCTTCGATGGCTTCCGCACCGGCGCCCATCAGCGCTTCAAGCAGCGCGATGACAAAGCCTGCCCGGTCCTTGCCTTCGGTACAGTGGATGAGATAGGGTCCGTCGTTCTCCAGCATAAACTCCAGTCCCCGTTTCAGTTTCTCTTGGAAGTCGTCCGCCTGGAAGTCCACGCCCATAGAGAGGCAGATCACCTTGCCGGCATCATATAGCTCTTTGTAATAGGGGGAACGGAAGTCTTCCTGCGCGAAGTATTCCTGCAGTTCCTCCTCGCTGTTTGCCAGGTTGATCACCGTCGCGATCCCCGCCGCGGCGCTGAGGGCGTCCGCATAGGAGGCGCGTCCGATCTCATTATTCACCGGGCTGCTGCTTCGATAAAGCGTCCCTTCCCGTATGCCGCCGATAGCGACATTACGGAAGTTGGCGAAAATCGCATCGGAAGCATAGTCCTCCCGATTGTTTGTACGGGTAAGCTGACGAATCTCCCATTCGGTGAAGTAGGCGCCCGCTTCTTTGACCTTCAGACTGACCGGCGCGCCCTCGGCAATCGCGTATGTCTCTGCGAAATTGCCCATGTTGATTGCGATGATGACTCTGCTTGTACCAAGACCTGCCGCGGCACGAACAACCGGATTGCCGGTATCCACGTCGCTGTAGGAAGTGCAGAAAGGCGCGTCGATTTCCCTTCCGCCTATCGAAATGGTCAGCATGTCGCCAAGCGCAAAGCCGGCGTTGAACAGGTTCTGGGAAAACAGATCCAACGTCAGGTTCCCATACCTGTCCACGAGCGCGACCGTTCCCGCTTGCTTATCGTTGGTCAGCAGCGAAATCTTATAATGGACCGCGGCAAGTTCCGCACGGGTAGCCGCCGTATCCAGGTCAAGCCTTCCGTCGGTTCTGCCTCCGATTAGGCCTGCGCCGACAACTGCGCGTACTTTATCCACCGCGTCCGCCGGTACCGAAGCCGCATCGGCAAACCTGTCAAGCGCCGCCTCTGCGTAGAGGATATCCAGCGACGCCAATTGCCCATAAAATCGGGAAGCGAGCTCCAGCCTGGATACGGTGGCGCGCATTTCCGTTTCCGAGTATCCATACGCATCGAGCGCCTGTTCATACTCCCCCTCCGCTTCTGTCAGGCGAACCAGGGATTGCAGCAAGGTACGCTGGTCAATCTCGCTCTTCGGCGCAAACCCATCAGCCGCTTCGTCCATGATCCCGGCGTCCAGCACATAACTTGCCGCTTCCGCGTACCAGGCGCCTTCCGGCACGTCGGCAGGAAGGGCCGCCGCCGGCAGCGCTATGCTCAGGCACAGTGCAAGAACGAGCAACAGAGATACACCTTTTTTACCCATATTTCTTCTCCCCTTTCCACTTTGAACCATGATAATCATTCCAGACATCAAAAATTATATCACCTTTCGCCGTCCCACTTATAGGTTTTGTCTTCATCCTTGCAGTCGATAACCACTGTGCGCAGTAGAATTCTCATATCCGATACACTTCCCCATCTCAGTCTTTCGCTAGCTTGCCAGCATAGATTATTTGGCTATCTTGCTCCTCTTTTCCTGCGATAAACATATCGGTATGCTGCCTAACATAACAATTATCAGCTGCTTGATCGGCTGCAATCGAATAGAATTTCGATCCTGTTTATTATAGAATCACAGAATAAAAAAAGCAAACGGTTGAAGTCACGGGTGATAGAATGAGTGGGGTTTGTGATAAAATCTTTCATCAAAACATGCTGATGTGATATAATGCATGTGTTTCTAAGCTTTGAATGCTTTGTTATGACGTGATTTGACATGCAGGCCAGTATAGAAACAATACCCTTAGGGGGTTATTTTATGAGTTTATTTAGGCGTCGATTTGGTTTTGATCGCTTTAAACTAACGAAAACAAATCAAGAAAAACTGAAAGAGATCAATCGCTTCTATTTCTCTGCGCAACAGAAGCTCAAAGGAAACGAGAGGATAGACGAGGCCCAGGTTCTGGATTTGCTCGATAAAGGGATACATATATGGAACCGCATCGTTGATGAAGCTATAGAGCAATATCATGCCAAAGACGCCATAGTATTCTCGACAGAAAAGAACCGTTATCAAGAGTACACGACCGTGATCGACGACAGTTCTAAGAATATTCACATCATCCGTTTTCTGTCAAAAACAGGTATGAATTATCTGATCCGAAAGTGCTTTGTATATTTTTGCAATGACCATTACGAGGATACTCGTCAAAAGCCGATCATCTTCGCCAGTGGAGAAGCAGAAACTCTCGACTATGCGTCGGCGTTTATTCGAGATAATTTAAAGGGCTTTCGCGACAATACAAATACCATCTCATTTATCGGCGGACCGCTTATGGTTTGCCTAAATAACGGAAAAATCAATGGATTTGTTGATGACTTACTTAGCGACCATTTTCAAACGGCTACAAGAACGCTTTATCGAAACAAGCTTATGCCCTTTTTTAGAATGTACGCCGGCTATTTCCATTGCTATACAGTGGGAGACAACATCATGGCCGAGTCGCCTCATGAGTTCGATTCTTTTGATTCGCCGCGTATTTGGTATGTTTTCAATAGTGAAGGAATCGCAAAGGATTGGAAAGACTATATCGAAAAGTATTGTAAAGCCTTTGCCGTACAATTACCAGAGAATACGCGAGAAAAAGCCAAAGAGCATTTTGTCGTTTATAACCCGAATACACAACCAATTGATCGGGGCTTATTTCTTCGTACTCTGGAAGTACGTGATTCGTCAAAAGCAGCCGGCTGATCAGCAGGAACGCCGCGGTTAGCGTCCTGACGCCCTTGCCGACTTTTCCCGCTCGCCCTTTAACAGGATCGCTTTGCGGAGCCGGATGGACTTGGGCGTCACTTCCAGCAATTCATCATCCGCAATGTATGCCGCAGCCTGCTCCAAACTGAGTAACCGTGGTGTTTTCAGTTTCACTGTCGCCTCTTTGGTAGAGGAGCGCATATTGCTGGCATTCTTTCTCTTGCACACATTGACCATCAGATCCTGCTCGCGGTTGTTTTCCCCCACAACCATGCCTTCATATACCTCCTGCCCGGCCTCGATAAACAAGACGCCTCGGCTCTCGATCGCCAGCATACCGTAGGTATGGCTTATGCCCGATTCCCACGCGACCAGCGAGCCGTTGCGGCGGCGTTTCATGTCGCCTGTGTATGGCTTGTAGGTTTCGTAGGTGTGGCTCATCACGCCGTACCCTCTCGTTTCGGTGAGAAAGAGGGAACGAAAGCCAACCAGGCCCCGCGCAGGAACGGAGTAGGTCAGCCTGGACCAGCCGTTTCCCGACTTGATCGCCTGCAATTCGGCGCGGCGATTCCCCAATTCCTCCATAACGGCGCCTACCGCCTCGTCTGGTACATCCGCCAGCAGAAGCTCGAATGGCTCACAGAAAAGGCCCTCTATGTCTTTCATCAGGACGGTGGGCATGGAAACCTGAAATTCCAAGCCCTCCCGCCGCATGGATTCGATCAGAATGGTCAAGTGGAGTTCCCCTCTGCCGCTTACCAGGAAAACACCCGGGCGTTCGGATTCCTTCACACGCAGAGATACATCGGTTTCCGTCTCCCGGAGAAGGCGCGCCAGAAGCTTTCTGGCGGTAACCGGTTCGCCTTCCCTGCCTGCAAAAGGCGAATCATTGACCAGAAAATGCATTTGCATCGTAGGTTCGTCGATGTGGGGGAAGGGCAACACCTCTACCTCTCCCACCGGCCCTATGGTTTCGCCTGTGTTGACTTGCCCCAGTCCGGCAACGGCGGCTATATCTCCGGCTGAAACACAATCCGTCTCCAGGCGTTCCAGTCCCCGGAAAGTAAACAGTTTGGATATTTTTGCTTGCGTTGCGCTGCCATCCATTTTAGCAATTTCCACTATCTGGCCGGCGCGCAGTTCCCCCCGCGCCACCTTACCGATCGCAATGCGCCCAAGGTAGTCATTGAAATCCAGGAGCATGGGCTGAAACTGTAAGCTGCCAGCCTCTGCAGAGGGCGGCGGCACATGGCGCAGTATACTGTCCAGCACCGGCGCCATATCCTTGCCCGGCTCGTCAAGCTGCGTACCGGCCCATCCTTCCAGAGCGGAGACATACAGAATAGGGAAATCCGGCTCATTCTCGTCAAATGCCTCCAGCTCAATGATCAGATCCAGCACTTCATCCAGCACTTCCTCAGGTCTGGCATTGTCCCTGTCCAGTTTGTTGATGAGTATAATGGGCTTCAAGCCTTGCTCCGCAGCCTTTCGCAGAACAAACCTGGTCTGCGGCATACAGCCTTCAAAGGCGTCCACCACCAGCAGCACGCCGTCCACCATCTTGAGAATACGTTCTACCTCACCGCCAAAATCCGCATGTCCCGGCGTATCGACGATATTGATCACATAGGGGCCATAGCTGATGGAAGTATTCTTTGCCAGTATTGTGATTCCTTTTTCCCGCTCCAAATCGTTGGAATCCATGATTCTCTCCGGCACATCTCCATGCGCCTTCAACGCGCCCGAATACGCCAGAAGTTTGTCTACCAGCGTTGTTTTTCCGTGATCCACATGGGCGATAATCGCTACATTGCGGATTTTATCACTATCTGTCATGCTTCGTTTCTTCCTTAACCACCAGCGAATACTGATCAGTATAAATTCTCATTGTAGGATATCACAAGAAACCCGGTTTCGGAAGATGGGCAAGGATTTTTTTCTTACATTTTTTTGCTTACGTTTTCAAGCTTAATCCATGCTTCGCCAGGCCTCGATAATATCCGTCGCTTTGGGCGGGCAGCCCGGTACATGCACCGACAGGCCGCCGGTGCAATTGCCGATGCCAAAGCCCTCTCCCCTTTGCTCTCTGAAGCCTTGCCCGATACAGACTTGTCCGTCCCGGCGCATCCCGCCGCCTTTGGGGATCACGCCTCCCAAGCGGTGCAGGGCATAGATCAACGAAGAGTAGCAGGCTGAGCACGCCGCATCCTCCCGGATCAATCGCCGATAGCGCTCCGCGGTCCTGTCGCTTTTACGCTCGTGGGCAGGCTTGTTTTGCGTATACAGCTCCACCAGCTTAGTCTGCGCCGAATAGAAGACGCCTGCGCCAAATTCCCTGCCGTATACCAGATAGTCAATCTCCTCCGGCTTATAGCCGATCAGCTCCGCGCAGTAGGAATCCACCAACAGCGGGTTTTGCCCCGCGATGATGCGGTTTGCCGTTACTGGATTCCCGCCTTCCTCGAAAGACAGATCGCCGCACACGCCGTCGACGACGCAATACCCGGTTCGGATCAGCCTATTGAGCACAGCCACAGGCTTATGAATCCCCAGTTCATGAAAACGCCGCTTCTCACTATCCGGAATGCAGCCCTTGAGATTCTTCATGCAACAGGTCAGCCCGGTCTGGCAATGGGCCTTCAGCACAGGCGCGTTAATCAGGAAATCCGCCTCCAGCGCTTCCTGACAAACTTTGACGGAGAATCCGCCGTAATCCAGGACGCTGTAGCGATCCCGCTTGAGATCAACCAGCGGCACATTGTGTTTCTTCGATAAAGCTTCATAGCCGCAGACTTGAAACGCGCGTTTCGTACTGTCGCCCACCCAGGAGCCTTCGATGATCCGGATCTGCTTCACCCCGAAATCTTTCAAATAAAGAATAATCCCTTCTATCACTTCGGGATGCGTAGTAGCGCCACCGGCTGCCGGGCTTGCCAGGACAAGGTTTGGCTTGATCGCGACGCGATGGTCCGGCTTGAGATAGTCCGCGACGTCGGAGGCTGCAAGGCAATCATAGGTATTCTGCGCAATATGGCTTCCATAGGTCACGACAATCATGGCATGTCACTCATCCCTTCCACTTCGCGGCGCTGCGATTCCGCAGTGTTGGCAACTGATACTTTTGACTTCTTATTTAGCATGCTACATGGGGCTCTCAATTCCTCAGCACTTCCCGGTAGACGCCGAAGCTCTCCGGCGTGATAAAGTCGGTGTAGAAGCCCGTCGCCCCGTTTTGGGTTAAGGGGATAATATCCTCAAAATGATTGACGGTATGGACATAGACCATCTTCCCGGCAGCCGCCAGTAAAGAAGGCAATCCCGCAAGCAAATCCTCTCGCGTAGAAGATATCGTCACCACTTGTATTCTGTCCTGTGACAGGGCAAAGGCAGCCACTTCCTCCACCGTTGCTTCTGAAGCATACAAAGTGTAGATCACACCGGGAAAGTCATAGGTCTGCATGATAAACCCAAAGGTAGCCTCGTCGTAACATTGCGGGATAATGCGCGACAACAGCGCCGGATCCCGCCGGATTGCTTCGTTATATAAGCATCGGAATTGGAGCAATGCCTCCTCGGGCGTCGCTTCGTAGGATTTCGTATCCGTGATGAGGAACATATCCTCATTTACCATCATTTCATCAAGAATATCATCCAGCATGGTCGTTGTATAGGCGCCGTCAAGGGGCACGAACGCGCGCCATTCAGCTTCGGACATCGGTTTGCCGTCCAGATTGCCAAAATTGCGCCAGTCATGGACTGCGGCAAGCTTGTAATCGCTGGTCAGGCTGAAATCAAACTCAAAGACTCTGTGACCCAGATTGTAGTTTTGTATCAGCGCTTCTATGGAGTTCGTGTATCGCAACGCGCCCGCCGAATGCCGCAAGCCGCCCCCTGCATGGGCTACAAGGGGCGGGAACGCGGTCGTCCACGCATTTTGCGCGTAGGTAATGCTTTCCTTCGCTAAGATACCGTCAAGGTAGTGAAAACTGCAGTGGAGTATCCCGGACAGGCGCTCCTCCCGTATCCAGACCCTCTGCGCATACCGAAGGGTATCGCCTGCAATCGGGAAACGATACCGGTTTTTGTAGGCTATCTCTTCCTCTAAATCAAAAAGCAGCTCGATCCGCGGGGATCGCTCTTTGACAAACAGCAAGTCCTTTTCTCCGGCCACATAGCCGGCAAGAAGCATCGCTTCCTCCAGCGGAACATAGCCCTCCAGCATGAGCGCGGCGCGTAACTCCCTCTGATTTTGCATCACAACAAAAGAAAACGCCGCAGCGCACAACGCAAAAACAAATATTGTCAGGCTGATTATCCAGGCCTTCCGCATGTTGATGTACCTGACCTATCCTACTGCTGCTTCACGTGCGAGTCCTCCGTCCGGGGCAGATACTCCCGATAGATCAGGTCTTCGCTACAAATGTGATGAATCCACCATTGCTTCAAAAACTCCATAAACGGATAAGGATCTTTGCCCAACATGCTCTCCCTTCCTTTATTGGCTAACTGAGCCGATAGCGCCTGGTGCAGCTTAATGTGTTTCTCCGTCTTTTCGTGACCCAGCTGTTCCAGAAAACTCTCCTCGATCCGGAAATGGATTTGTGTATAATCCTTCATCATATCAATGATCGGAACAAGCGTTTCTTTCATATAATTATTTTGCATCGCGAAATATAGCGAGTTGATGGTGGTGACAATTCCTCTGTGATGTTCGTCAATAATCGGTATTCCTAAATTATATTCGGGATTCCAAACAATAAAGATATTGTGATTGAATAAGACTGCATGTTTCTCTTTATCCATATATTCTCCTTATGGTATTATTTCATTTTTTGTGATTTATATAGGTTCAATATGCGGGCGGCATTTCCGCCCAATATACGGTCTATCCCCTCCGCCGTTAGCGGCAGGCTCTGAATGGTCGCCATATTCTGCCCGATCATACTGATTCCGGGCCAGTCGCTTCCAAATATTACCTTGTCCGTATTGCGGTCAAGCTCCGGAAAGTAGGTCATGAGTTTGCCAGGCGGCAAGCCGGATATTTCCATGAAGACATGGGGATGGCGCCTTGACATAAAGAAGGCTTCGTCATACCAGACGCCCCGGCCCGAATGGGCCAGAACAAGCACCAGTTCGGGGAAATCCTGGGCGATATCATCCACGTCGATCGGATTGCCATATTTGATGCGGGATTGGGGAAATACAGATGAGCCGGTATGGATCAGGACAGGAATTCCCAGTTCCTGCGCAACCCGATACAGGGGGTACATTCGCGGATCACTGAGGTAGTAATGCTGGTACGTGGGATAGAGTTTCAGCCCGCGAAAACCCTCGTCTTCTACTTTGCGCCTGAGTTCCTCTCCCAAATGCATATAGACGTGCGGGCTGACGTCGCAGAAAGGGATGAGCCTGGACCGGCCGCGACAGAAATCGCGAACCTGTTCGTTACTGCATATGCCCGTGGTAACCGGATTCAACTCCGCCAGAACGCAAGCATAGTCTATGCCCTCCGCCGTCAGCAGCTCTTCGAACGCGCCGGGGTCGCTATAGCGTTCCAAATAATCCTCATCCCCGGCAGGCAGCGTCTTTTTAAACCACGCCAAAGCCTCGGGCTGAAACGGATGATAAATCGACATATGCACATGGAAATCAATACGCAGTTTGCGCGTTGTATGGTCTTCCGACAAGGGCGTCATTTGCCTTCTCCCGTGTCCCGTTCAACGTCTACCTGATCATACCATAATTCGTCAAAATCATCAATTCCGCCGGACCGGCAGTTGTGGTTCCGCAGTACAGCAGTTCAACATGCTTAGCCAAACAATCCGGCGCCGATCCACAGGGGGATGGCCACGAGCAAGGCAAGAAAACAAGCCGCAAAATAAAGCATGCCATATATGCCCAAATGCTGATGGGTAAAGGCCCTGTCTCCCGCGATGGACCGGCTCATCATCGCCCACATATTCTGATAGGCCATAACAAAAGAATTGCCGGCCATGACAAAGACAAACAGCCAAACCAAAGGACTGATCCCGTAAGCTTCTTGCACAGCCGGAAGAATGGGAACCAGTATCGCGATGGTCGGGATAAAGAGCGCTACGTCGAAAAACCTCCACAGGAACACAAAGGTCATGATCGCAAACATAAATACATAGGGATTGCCTGCGACAGGGGCCAAAGCCGGTACAACGATCCCCGCCAGCCACCGGGATATGCCGGTTTCGTTGAATATCGCGCTGAAGCTGAGGGCGATCGCAATGAAAACAATCAGATCCCAGTTGACGCCGGTATTAAAGTCGCCGGCTTCCAGGACGCCGGTCAGAAACAGCACAAAAACGGCAGCCAAACACACCGCGGCGTCGGGCAATCCATGAAAGCGGTTCGTAAGAAACAGGATAAATACCGTCACCAGGACCAGCCCGGCGATGATTTCCAGCCGGCTTATTTTGGCGGCAGCCTGCTCCCGGATGGCGTCGATGGCGTCTTTCGACAACTTTTCCTTCGGATGCAACGCGAGCAAGCTGCCCGCGACCAGCAGGATCGTGCTGACCGTCACCGGGATGAATAATACGCTGAACCAATTGCTGAACGTGACAAGGCCCAGGGTATCCGGCACGGCATTAATCATGCCGGATATAATCGGCCCCCACAGCACGCCGGACATCCAGCCTGACCCAGGGAGAATCGCCATGCTGAACGCCGTCAGCAGAATCAGGGAATTGCCTTTCGAGCCTTTCTCCAGTTTGCACAGCTCGCAGCATTGCACAGCGATGGGAATCATAATCGCGACCCTTACGGTGCTGGAAGGGGTCAGCAGGCTCAATAGGACGCCGATGATAACCCAGGCGATGACCAGCGACAGGTACGATGGTTGAAACAGCTTAATGATCGCCACGGCGATGCGTTTGCCCAAGCCGGTTTTATGGAGAGTGAGGCCGAAAAACAGCGCCGGAATCAGCGTCCATATCGCCGACTGGGTGAACCCGGAGAACACCACCGCCGGTGAAAGCCCGAGAGCCAGGGCAAAAAAGGCGAGAAATATCCCTCCGGCGGAATACGAAAGCTTGAATGGCTTGAAAATCCAGATACTGAGCGCAATCAGTATGCCGCCCAGCATAAATTGCCCGGCGCCGCTTAGATTTGCGGAGAAAGGCTGGAGTAACAGGATCATACTCGCAGCCAGGAACAACAGGCCGCTTCCCAGATAAGACAGTTTGACTGTAGATAGCATTGCTATATCCTCCTAACATAGATATCAGTCGGGCTGAGAGCCCGCAAGCCATCGAACGATTATCCGGCGCCATCGGAAAACCGTATGCGGACTGACATGCCTATGTCTGTTTCTCCTCTGCAGCATTATGAAGACATCCTTTGCTTTCTTAGATAGACGGTGGGGCGACGTGCAGTGCGTGATCGCGACTGCGTTTTGCCGGTGGCCGTCCATAAAAAAAATCCCTGGCGGAGCATCATGCTCTGCCAAGGACGAATAATAAAATCGTACTATCCGCGGTACCACCTTGCTTTACGGGGGAAATCCCGTACACTCTGCAGGATACTTGCCACTCTGATTTCACAAGCCGGCGTCTTGCCGCTCTTTGTGCATCACAGGTTCGTATATCCCTCGCAACTGACGTATGCGTCACGACATGGAATACTCAGCGTAGGATACGCCTTTGACCATGCACTTTGCAGTCCCTTAAGCT
>WRMS01000064.1 GCA_009777025.1 Clostridiales bacterium
TGCCAACTGCGAACTTATACCCAGTGCATGGCCGGACAGATTACCGGCTGCACCGCTTTGGATTATAGATGCAGCGCAGTTTCTGGATAAAGGTAGGTATAGCAATACGCCGCGACCCGGCGAAGAGCTGTAAAGCGCTTCCGCTTCGATCGCGGTTTTTCATTTTTACGTTGTATGGTGACACAAACTAAGCAATTCAGATTATCTATAATAAAAAATCGGTTTCCGATTTCTACTATCCTTCTACATTCTTTCATCTTATTATATCAATTATTCATCAAAAAGACAGCCTTTTTCATAAATATTTTACAAAATAATTGTCTAGGGTTATCTATTCGGACATATACTTTCTCATGATGTTGAATACTTCTGTGATATTGATCGGCTTTCCGATATGGTCGTTCATACCGGCAGCCAGGCAGCGGTCCACGTCTTCCTTAAATACATTCGCCGTCATCGCGATAATGGGGATGAGCGCAGCATTCGTATAGGCCTCGGCCCGGATCCTTCTGGTCGCTTCATAGCCGTCCATTTCCGGCATCTGCAGATCCATAAAAATCATCTCGTATTTATCTGGGGCTTCATGGAATAAGCGGACCGCTTCTTTGCCGTTGACCGCTTCGTCGATGATCACTTCCGTCGGCTCCAGCAGGGCTTTGACGATCTCGCTGTTAATCGCCACATCTTCCACCAGCAGGATGTGCCGATCCTTGTAGATTCCTTTGAGGTCTTGGTCTGCGGGTTCGCTTTCCTTGTCGTCCGATTCCTTGTATCCCCGGATCACAGCCATGATGGAAGAAGGAAACAGGGGCTTCTGCAGGAATTCGTCAAAGCCCGCTTCTTTCGCCTCGCCTGCCACCATGCAGCTTTCCGCGGCGGAGATCAGGATGTACTGAGACGCCCTCACCCTTGCGTTTCTCTCCTTGAGTACCTTCGCCAGCGTGATGCCGTCCA
Organism: Clostridiales bacterium; assembly: GCA_009777025.1. Lineage (GTDB taxonomy): Bacteria > Bacillota > Peptococcia > DRI-13 > UBA5745 > WRMS01. Next base: position 955 of record WRMS01000064.1, read on the forward strand.
TGTCCGGCAAACGCCAGTCGATAAAGTACACATCATACTCCCCCTTCTCCTCCACAAGCCTGAGGGCTGCCTGGGCGTCATCCGCCGTATCACAGAGGGCGCCATCGCCCTGCAATTCAATGATTCCCTGGAAATCTTTCAGGATATAGGCGTCGTCGTCCACCACCAGGATCCGCAGATCTTTCTTGATAGGCGCCGGCGTACCCCTGCCGCCGTCTTCCCTTGGCTCTGCTTCTTTACCGCAGAGCATCTTAAAGGTAAACGCAAAGACCGAGCCTTCCCCCGCCTTCGATTCCACCCATATCCGGCCCCCCATCAGTTCGACAATGGTTTTCGATATGGACAGCCCCAGGCCTGTTCCGCCGAATTTGCGCGTGGTATCGCTTTCCGCCTGGGAGAAGGATTTGAACAGCAGAGGTTGCTGCTCTTCGCTGATACCGATCCCCGTATCCCGGATCGCGATCTTAATCTCTACGAGACCCTCTTCTTCCCCCAGCATATAGGTATGCAGGCTGATGAACCCTTCTTCCGCCGTAAACTTCACCGCATTGCTCAGCAGGTTGGTGACGACTTGTGCAAGACGCTGGTCGTCGCCCAGCAGATAAGGGGGAATTTGGCAGTCTACAAAGACTTTCAGCCTTTGCTTTTTTTCTTCTACACGGAAATTGATCACATTCACCACCCGCTTCAGCATCTTCTCGAAAGAAAACTCTACCGGGGAGAGCTCAAACCGATTGGCTTCGATCTTGGACATATCCAGGATGTCGTTGATCACGCCCAGCAGGTGATTCGACGCGTCCTCGATCCTGGTGATGGCGTGCATAATCCGCTCAGGGCTATCCGTTGATTTGGCAATGGCGGTCATCCCGATGATGGCATTCATCGGCGTGCGTATCTCGTGGCTCATATTCGCCAGGAAGTTGGATTTGGCCCGGCTGGCAAACTCCAGTTCGACGGTCCGCTCCTTCACCAGGAACTCCAGGCGCTTCCCTTCGCGGCGGTGCCGGAGCATCATCTGGAGTACCAGGAGGAGCACGATGAGCAGCAGGGCGGAAGCGCCCAGCAACCAAGGCCGCTGAGCCTGGACCAGCTTGACCCTGTAGTCGTAGGTGCGCCGGCTCCACTGCTCCGCTATCCCCTCGGTGTCGATCAGGTACAGCGCCTTATCGATAATACCGCAGAGCACTTTCTCGCCCTTATGAAAGCCGAAGGTGGATACCAGGGGCTGGCTGAACACGATGTTCGCCTTAAAGCCGACCAGTTCCCGGTAATTCGTCAGGTTAAGCAACTGACTCAGGCTTCCCATCAGGAGGTCGATTTCCCCCTCTTCCAAAGCGTCATAAGAGGGATCGCCGCCGCTAAACATCACCGTATTGGTATGGTTGGGGAACCATCGTTGAAACACTTCCGCGTGGGCGGTTTCTTCGATCAATCCCACTGAGTTGAACTTAATTTCGTTCAGCTTGATCTCAGGATGGTCCGCCTTGGAGATCAGCGCGTAATAGTCCAGAAAGATGGCTTTGCCCGACCACAGGAAGCGCCCTTCCCGGTCGGGCGTGTGGATCAGCTCGGAAATCATATGCGCTTCTCCGCTTTCCAGCATCCTGGCCAGCTCCGGCCAGGCGGTGGTCTCGTCATTGATGATTTCAAAAGACAAAGAAGTGATTTTCTCGATTTCGTCGATCACATCAAACACAACGCCCTGCCACTCCCCTTCGCGGTTATTGTAGAAACTGATCGGATAATTGTCATTTTCCGCGACGAAGGGTATGCGCCCTTTTCGGTTGATGAAGTCGATTTCCTCATCGCTGAGTTGGGTGTGCAGTTTATTGTTATAATACTGGGTCTCCCCGGCATTATATAAATCTGTGAGAAAGCGGATCGCGCCGGCGTCCAGGGCTTTTTGGACAATAGAAATAATCGGCGCCAGTTCCGGGTTCCGCGTGGTCAATGAGACGGGGTTGAAAATCAGGGGCAAATACTCGGAAGCCACCACGTCGCCATAACGGTCAAATGCCGCTTCATTCACGCCCTCTTCGATGAACGCGTCTACCTCGCCGCTCTTGAGCATCCGATAAATCTCCGGATAATCTACGGCCCGGAAGGCCTCAAATTCTTCGTTTGTCAGTTTGGTCACATCATCGATGGTGACGGTCCCTTCCAGGAAGACGTAGCGCAGGGGGCGATGCGCCGCGATTTCAAACAAAGGGACGCTGTTTTTGATCCGCATTGTCTTAATCATGTGTTCGGCGATGGCGCCGGTCATGATAAAGCCGCTTTGCAAACGTTCCGGCGTGGCGGTCACCACCCCGGAGAAATCAATGTCGCCGCTTTCGAGCCCCGCCATCAAATCGCCCCATTCGACGATTGCCGGCTGGAATCGAATGGCAAACAAAAGGCTCATCCAGTCGCAAAACAAGGTGAGGAAGCCTTGTATCTCACCCTCCGTATTATAAAAAGCTTCCGTGCTATAGTCGCTGCCGATCACAAACGTGTCGTAGTTCGCCTGTAGCGCTTCGATCGCTTGGATATCCTCCCCGGTCACGCCGGGTATGTCCCGATAAGAGGTAAAATGTGTATACGCCGGTACAACGTCATCATGGTTTGCGCCTGCAGGGATACAGCCTGCTGTCAAGCAAAGCAGTAAGGCTGACGCAAGCATGACGCGCCCGGCCTTTTTTCGTATAATAAAGAACATATGTTCGTGAATACCATTCTCTCCGTTACTGTCGCATCAATCCATGTGCTGCATTTTGCTTTCCACGGTTTTGCTGATACTTCTGCCGCCTGTTCCGCTGAAGACGTCTTCGCCTTCCTCTTCCTCGTTGCTGAACGGCTTCATCAGTTCGTTCCACATCTCATTGACATATTCAATGACCTCGAAATACTTCTGGGCAATCAACGATACGGGAATCTCCAACTGTTCGGCGTAGCGGTTCAGTTTGCTCCACTCCCCTTTTTCGTAGCAAACCACCAGGTTGTACAGGTCGCCCGCCACACCCGCGCTGTTAATCAAGCCTTCCTTCATCTCATCGGATACCGGCAGTTGGCAGAGGGCGTCAACCAGGTCCACTTCCAGCAAAGTACCCAATGTGGAGAACATTCCCATAAGGTAGCTTTCTGAGCGGCTGAGGGGGAAATCCTTCACCAGGCTGCCCAGCTCCATACAGAAGTTGGCCCGCTGGAAAGACACCTTGATGAGCTCGTCGGACATGCCCCCGCTGTCGGAATTGAAGCTCAGCAGGTAGACCCATTGCTTCAGTTGGCCCAGGCCCAGGATGGTTAAGGCGTGTTTGACGTCTTTCACCCGGTCGGCAAGGGCGAAGTAGGCGGAATTGACCATCTTCAGCAGGGAATAGGTCAGCGTGACGTCCAGCTCGATAATCGAAGCGATCTCGTCCATATCCGGTTCTTCACTGGTAATGCTCACCATCAACCGGAAGAAGTTGCTTTCCAGATAGTCCATGCGCTTGACTTTGGAGGCGACCATATTCGCGATGCTATCCCCTTGGAAGAAGTCGCAGCCCAACTCGATCGCCCTCTGCTTGGCTTCCGGTGAATTGACATTGTAAGCGGCGACCATCTTGTTGAAGCGCTTGGCGATACTGAAGCAAGTGGTGATACTTTCGCTGTCCGGGTTTGAAAAGTCGATTTTCAGAATATTAATGGAGCTAAGAATATTAAAATAGCGGTTGTTGAATTCAAAGTCCACCAAAGCAAGACGATAGCCCTGCTTCTTGTAGCGCTGGATGATCATCTGCGCCACAGGATGGACCAGAACGTTATCTTCGATCTGGATGATCAGTTTGTCTTCGACAAAGATCCTGGGAATATTCTGCATCAGCAGGTTCGGCGTAAACGTAAGGAAAGCATCTTTGCCTTCCAGAAATTTCGTACTGTCGATCTGGTTAAAAAACTGCGCAATGGCGTTAGCCATTCTGTAATCCCTCTGATTGTATAGGGTGCTGCTGTCCTGATGATATAAAATCTCATACGCCACGACTTTTTCTTCCTGATTCATAATGGGTTGGCGTGCGATATAGGCGTCCATTCACCATTTCCTCCTTGTATGTACGGTTTTCCATCCCGTGCGGTCTATCCCGGTAATTTATTTTTTGCTGGTTGCTGTTGATGGCGGGTAAGCCATTACGGCAGTTCCGTGTCCCAATGGATAAAGACTTCATCTCCATCCGCCAGTTCCAGAACGTAGGAGGCTTCCTTGCCGTTGACCGTCTGTACCAAAGCGCCCCGGGGATTTTTCGTATCGATATCTACATATGTGAACACATCCACAAAATAATGCGCTTCCCCTTCTTCCTTCGCCGGAAGGAGTAACGCCTTTCCGTTCAGGTATACCTGTAAGGGTTTCCCGTAGGTAACCGGCGGGACAATGCTATTCAGCCCGCTCTCCCCTTCGTCATATTCGTCGGGGAAGGTATCCTCGCCGCTTTCGCCGTCGTATACCCGGAGCATATCGCCGGAAGTCTCCCCTTCGTCTTCCTCCGTCGCGAACCACTGCGGATCCGGTTCATAGCCGGTATTGTCCGGTCGTACTCTGGTTTCCACCAGGTCGCCGTCCTCGAGGCTGGCGCTCCCGTCGACTTTTTGGTCATTCACGTAGATTTCGTATAAATCCAGATTGATCTGCAGATCCCGGCAGAGTTCGTCTATCGAAGTCACCGCGATCTGCCGCAGAACGTCCATGGAGCGGATCAGGCTCTCCGGCTCCGCTATCCTGCCGTTGACCAGCGTACAGCGCCCTGCGGGATAGGGCACGCCATTGACCCGGATCATCAGCGGCGCCTGTGCGCCACCGGCTTCTTCCAGGCTGAGAACCGCATCCTCTCCCGCTGCCGGGGGCTGAAACACCACTTGATCCCCCGGAACGATCAGGTCGCCCAGCGCGCAGGGGTTGCCGTTATGGGTAACCAGCGCGACCCCCGGCAAACTGCCCCGCTTGAAGCGTCGCTCTCCGTCGAGCTCGTAGATCAGGGTTCTGCCCGTACGGCCCATGATCTGACTGTATTTATAGCCCGCAAGCAGCAGGGCGTCCTGTACGCGCATCTCCCAGGCCCCCGGCATCGCGATCCGTTCCCCGTTGACCAGGACATGAAAGGTATCGTCTTTATCCTGTCTGCCGGCGGTGACAGCGATCCCCAGCGGCGTGGCAAACTCCGGTCCGAAAATGTCTTCCCTGGCGGAAGCCTGCTTCATCATGTTCGCGGAACCGCCCACGGCAATCCGGTTTTCCTCTATCCCCAGCTCCTTGGCGACCATTGCGCATAAGTCGGGCAGCCTGCTTCCGCCGCCTACCAGAAAAACCGCCATCGGAGGCTTTCCGTTGATCCCGGAAATCTTCTCCCCCACTACTTTGACCATATGCGTTACAGCGGGCAGGATCCGCTGGTACAGCACGTCCCCCTGGATCTCGGACGCATAGCCCAAGATATTGGTAAACGCCATAGGCTTCGGGTCGCCCAGCTTCCTCTTCAATTCCTCTGCAGTGGCGAAATCCGTCAGGCATTCCTCCATGATCGCTTCCGTAATCTCATCACCCGCCACGGTCGCCATGGTATAAGCCGATACGCTGCCGCTTTCGCAAACGGCGATATCCGCCGTACCCGCGCCAATATCCACCAGGGCCAGGTTCATCCTGCGCAGATCCGGCGGGATCACGGCATTGATGGCTGCGATGGGTTCCAGCGTAAGGCCGGCCACGGTCAGGCCGATCCTGGCCATCGTATTGTTCAGGCTGTCCACCACCGCCCTGGGGAGAAAGGTGGCGATAATCCGGACGGAAGCTTTCTCTCCCTTATGTCCGATTAAGGTAGAAAACTCGTAGTGATCCAATTGATAATGGAGCACCGAATGCCCGACGCAATAAAAGCTGTCGTTCCCGTCCCGCCCATCTTCCTCCTTGAGTCCTTCATATACCTTTTGTATCGCGTTATACTCCAGCTTCGCCACAAAGGAAGCGTCGATCTCCTGATCCGGGAGCAAGTCCGCTTCCTGTTCGGCTTCCCCGGTCTTCAGTACGCGCCCGGCAGCGGCGATATAGACTTGCGTCAAACTCCTGCCGAGCTTTTCTTCCATTTGCTGCTTCACTTTCAAAGCGATCTTTGCCGTCTCCCGTATATCCTGAATCTGGCCGTCGATCACCGCGCGTTTTTGGTGTTCTTCGACGGCGACCGCTTCGACCTCCAGGATATCCTCCCGCATTCTCCCGGCTATACCGATGACGCTGCGCGTACCGATATCCATAGCGAACAACAGTTCTTCCTCTGTTCCCCCGGGCGCCGGCTTATGCTCCGCCGCCGGACGTCTGATCAGCCGCCGTACAGGGCGGCTGTAGTCCCGGATCAAACTGCCGAATCCGGCCGGTCGAAATACCTTCTTCATCATTGGGATTCTCCTGCCTCAGCTTTTTTTGCCGCTTCGCTAAAATCCGTAAATCCGTCGCTTTCGTCTTCCTCTTCGTAACCGGCGCCTTCTTCGCTTTCTCCTATCTGTTCGCTTTCTTCTGTCTGTTCGCTTTCTTCTACCTCTTCGCCTTCGCTTTCGTTATCCTGTAGCAGGGCGGGAATCCTTTCCCCGGGGCCAAAGAAACGCTCCCTTTGCTCTGCGTTAGCCTGTGCCGGCGTTCTCACTCGCTCGCCGCCGCTGATCGATCCTTCCTTAATCCGGTTCGCTGTTTCCATAATTTGGATATAAATCGTCGCCACCACCTGATATAAATCCTCGGGTATGGCTGCGCCCACTTCCAGCATACAAAGCATGGAAGCCGCGCTATCGTCCCTGTATACCGGGATTCCGCGCTCCTCGGCGACATTAATGATCCGCTCGGCTACCTCGCCGTAGCCGGAAGCGATCACGACCGGCGCCAGATCCTGCTCCAGATTATACTTCAGCGCTACCGCTTTCTTTTTCTTCGGCATCTTTCCGGCCTTTCTTCCGTACGCGCGCCGCGTAATGCGCTATACTCTAATATCCACGCCCATACGCTTATAGGGCAGCGTTTTAAAGACTTCCATGAGAGAACGTTGATGCTCCAAAGTCGTGACTTCCAACCGGCCCATCCGGTATGGCGTATCCAACCGTCGTATCCGCAGGGGCAGTTCAGCCAGCACATCGCCGAATCGGCCCTCCAGACCGGCAGGGCAATGCAACGACAAGTCGATGACCCTGTCCCATATCTTGAGCTCCGCTTCGAATCGTCCCAGCATATCCACATCCACGACCATCAGGATGTGGATTCGCCTGCCGGCTTCCACGCCCTGGGCGCCGTTTTCGTCGTCGTAAGGGTTGACCCAGATTTCGGCGAAGGCTTTCACATCGTCCAGGTAAGCGGGCGCCACAAAATGCAGCAGGGGCGTAAAGTTGCAGGGAGAAGACAGCAGGCTGTGGAGGATCTTGTCCACCTGACCGGCTTCTCCTTTCCCCTCTTCTTCCGCGAGGGATTGTTTGCGGATCAACTCAATCAGGGCGTCCATGACCTTGGAGGAAGACTTCTTGACCGCCAGGGCGGCGGCGTCTTCCGCCGCAGCCATAACCGAAGCCTGGGCAGGGATGGCCAGGTTTGGCGCCTGACTCGCTCCGGCTCCGGCGCCGGCTTGGGCTGCGCCGGTCTGGGTCCCCGCTGCGGCGCTTGCTTGCGCCTCCGGGCTTGCTTCCCTCCCCGCGCCGGCCTCCCGCGCCGCCGCTTCTTCCGTCGCGGCCGGGCTTTGGGCGTCCGGGCTGGGCGCCGCTCCGACGCGCCTGTCGTCCTGTACCATGGCGCCTGCCTCTTTCGGGGAAAGCGCCTCCTCTCCGGTTGCTTCTTTGCGCCCGGCGCTGTGCTCCTCAAAGAAGCGCATCAGCGAATTCACATACCGGGCGAAAAGGATGCGCTCCTCTCCCGCCAGTTTCTGCCACAGGCTTCCCGCGGCTTCATGAAAGAACGCCATGTTGTCATTGTAGCGGGATAGGTTATACATGGTGATGGACGCCATTTTTTGCAGTTTCGGGTCGAAGAGTACGCTTTCTTCCACTTCTTTCAGGACGGCAAGCGCCTCGCTTTTTAAGGCGTCGAACTCTCCCGCCGCAGCCTCTTGGCGGAAGCGAAACACCAGTATCTCCAGTTTCTGCGCCAGGTTTCTGTTGGGTTGGAGATTTTTTGCCAGAAAGCTCAGGCTGTTTGCTACCGCGTCCATGACGTCGTCTTTAATCATCAGGTTGTTGATGGAGCGCATCAGGTTGACGACCGAATACTGCATATCCGAACGGGATTGATTCCCATTGACGATTTGCCGGAGAAAATCAAAAAACTCCCCGCGAAACACAGTCGATTCCTGCTCCTGCAGGATGAGTTCGCCGGCGATCTCGTGATGCGGCAGCAGCAAATCATGGTACAGGTTTTCAATTTCCTTGGTCAGCGTCAAATTATTCTGCGGCAGAAGTTTAAAAATCTCCTCCAGCATGAAGATATTCTTCAGATAGGTCACCGTCACCCCGGGATCTTTCAGCAGGTCGAGCAGGATCTCCGGGCTGTCCGCCTCATTCAGCAAAGTATTCTGGGGCATAATGTCTCTCTGATTGTGAGGCTTTAATACTTTACTCAGATCATGAAGCTGAAACGGCGACGTCGGTTCAATGGCTGGTTTAGGGGTAACTTCCTGATTTTTATTGATTAATGGAGTGGTTATTTTAAGAATATCAGCCAAAACCATCACTCTTTCCGGGTTTTCATTTTATACTATATCATATTTATCGGTCTTTTTGTCAAAAATTCAACACTGACTATTAACATTTCCCTCAAAAACGGATATAATTTACATAACTTGTGTAGAGAATAATTTATGATGATGATGGATCCCGCGGCGGATTCATATAAATAAACGACAAATATTGAATAAAGTAAGTTGAGGTGAAACTATGACAGTTATTGACCCCGGCATGGAAGCGCTGTTGGAGACATTTGTCTATGAGTCCAACACCATGCTGGAACAATTGGACGAGATACTGCTGGATGCGGAGCGAGTCCAAAATATCAGCAACGACAACATCGACAGCATCTTCCGGATCATGCATACGATCAAAGGTTCCGCCGCCATGATGGGCTTCGGCGCCATCTCCGGGCTGGGCCACGCTGTGGAAGATGTTTTCTTTATACTCCGCGAAGACCCCGCTAAACTATCCCAGGTCTTCAGTTCCCTTTTTGACCTGGTATTTCAAAGCTCAGACTTCCTGAAACACGAAGTGGAGCAGGTAACCGATCCTGCTTATACCGAAGGCGACCCGTCCGAAATGGTCAAACGTCTCCATGATCTGGCGGCGGTGATGAAAGGAGACGCAGCAGGGAGTACAGCCGTTAACAGCACCTCCGCCGGAGGATCCGGCGCCGCTCCCTCGCCGGTGGATACCGCTGACCGCAACTTCATGGATTCCCGCAGGATTCGCCTGTACTTTGAAGATGATTGCCAAATGGAAAACATGCGCGCTTTTATGCTCCTTACCCAATTGGCGAATATCTGCGACAATTTGGAATCGGTTCCCGCCAATCCGGAAACCGATGCTTCCCTCTGCGAAGAAATTATCCGAAACGGATTTCAGGTCATATGCAAGCCCACCGACAGCTTCGACGACGTATTGGCAATCATTGAAAGCTCACTCAATATTAAGTCCTACGAAGTGCTGGAAGACGAGCCGATTGCCGATGAGGAGTATGCCGGGGACGCTATGCAGGGCCCGTCGGCACAGGCCGCCGCTTCGTCGGCGCCGGGAGCGACCGCCGCGGCAGGCGCCCCTGACGCAGCAGGCGCAGGCGCGGCAGGCGCGGCCGCCAGAACAGGCGGAACCACACAGGCTGCCAAACAGCAAAGCTTGATCAGCGTCAGCCAGGCAAAGCTGGATAAACTGATGGATCTGGTGGGGGAAATCGTTACCGCCGAATCCATGGTATCCAGCAATCCGGATCTCCGGGATTTGAAACTGGATAACTTTCTCAAATCCACGCGGGAACTGCGCAAGCTCACCGACGAACTCCAGGATGTGGTGATGTCCATCCGCATGGTCCCCCTGACCGGCACCTTCACGAAAATGAACCGTATCGTACGGGACATGGCGAAAAATTTAAACAAGAAAGTGGAACTGATCACCTACGGCGGGGACACCGAGGTGGATAAAACCATCAACGATACCATTGCGGATCCCTTTATGCACATGATTCGCAATGCCATCGATCACGCCATAGAGTCGCCGGAAGAGCGCCTGGCTTTGGGTAAGCCGGAGACCGGCCAAATCAGCATCAACGCCCGAAACGCAGGCGGCGAGATCCTGATCGACGTAGCGGACGACGGCTGCGGCTTGGATACGGAAAAAATCATGGCCAAAGCCAGGACCAACTGCCTCCTGGTCAAACCGGAATCCGAATACACAGACAAAGAGATCTTCATGCTCATCATGAACGCCGGTTTCTCCACCAATGTAGAGGTCACCGAGTACTCCGGGCGGGGCGTCGGCATGGATGTGGTCAAAAAGAACCTGGAAAAAGTCGGCGGCACGCTTTCGATTAACAGTGTCAAAAATGAAGGCACCACCTTCACCATCAAGATCCCCCTAACCCTTGCCATCGTGGACGGCATGAATATATCCGTCGGCGATACGATCTTCACCCTGCCGATTACTTCCATCAAGCAATCCTTCAAAATCACCGATCCGAAACAAATCCTTTACGATACGGACGGTTCGGAAATGATCATGATCCGGGGAGACTGTTACCCGATCATTCGTCTCCATTCGCATTTCGGCATCGATACAGAGAAAAACAGCTTTACGGAAGGCATCATGATCCAGGTGGAGAGCGGAAACGCCATCGCCTGCCTGTTCGCCGACGAACTCTTGGGCGAGTATCAGGTTGTCGTGAAACCTTTTCCCACTTTCTTTACGAAATACAACATGAAAGAGAAAGGGTTGTCCGGCTGCTGCATTCTGGGAGACGGCAGTATCTGCCTGATTCTGGACGTGAGCAACCTGATCAGCAAAACCTAAATATACAAGAAAGGTAGTGACCCAATGGACGAGTCCATCGTAAGCGCCGTGCAGGACGACCTGACCGGCCGATATCTTACGTTTTATATAGAAGACGTGATTTACAGCCTGCCTTTGAATCATGTCATTGAAATCATCGGTATACAGCATATCACCCACATTCCCAGCGTACCCTACTATATCAAAGGCGTGGTGAACCTGCGGGGCAAAGTCGTACCCATCACGGATGTACGGCTGAAGTTTGGCCTGCCGGAACGCCCCTATGACGACAAGACCTGTATCGTCATCGTCATGATCAACGATATGCACATCGGCTTGATCGTGGACAGGGTAGCGGAAGTCGTCACCCTGGAGAAAATGAATACCGCGCCGCCGCCTACGAACGAAAGGCGTATGGGGGACAGCTATCTGGACTCCATCTCCACCTTAAGCGAAAAGATTATTCTCAACATCGATTGTATGAAATTCTTCCAGACAGACCTGGCTGAATTATTCATTCAGGAAAGTTAAGGCCGGCTATGGATACTACGCATTCTGTCCATTTGATCAAGATCAGCGATGAAGAATTTAAGACCCTGGTGGATTTTGTATATAATAAGTATGGCATCAATCTCTCGAAGAAGCGGCAGTTGGTGGAGGGCAGGCTGTCCTATACCATCAAAGAGCGGGGGCTGCTCAGCTTCAAAGACTATATGCAGCTTCTGAAGAACGACTCTTCCGGCAACGAAATGACGAATTTTTTGAACAAGATCACCACCAATCACTCGTATTTCGCCAGGGAAGCGGAACACTTTGACTTTCTACGTCAGTATGCCCTCCCCTATCTGGAGAAAAACCGCGCG
>WRMS01000065.1 GCA_009777025.1 Clostridiales bacterium
TCAGGCTTTCAAATTGCGCCTGGCTACAATACAGTTGTGGTTCCTCTTTTACCCCCAAACCGCCGGAAAAGCGTTCGTCCGCCATGACGATAATCCTTTCTGTGATATTTGCGTCAGGCAAATGGTATCGGATAATCGATACCTCTTCCCCGCCAAATTTGTTCCAAAAGGTTCCGTTACGGACGATACAATCTTCAATGACCGTCAGGCCTTCTCTGGCGCCCGGTGTTACGACTAGATAATCGAGGTCCTGTCCTCGCAGGGTTACGCCCGGTACGACGATGCAGACCCGCTTGCCTAAGGGGGCATCGTAGATCCCCGGTTCGGTAATGTAGACTTCAATAATATTGTTGAGGATCGTCACCACCTGAGCGCGGGTAAGCCGCTCCTTCGGGCGAAGCGAACCGTCTTCAAAGCCACTGATAAAACCCATATTTAACATATTCTTGGCGGCATGCTTGCATGACGCCTGAATCTGATCGCTGTCGATGAAGCTTTTCGTTATCTGCTCATCCGGCAGGTACACGGAAAAAGAATCAAATATCATACTTAGGGCGCTTTCCCGGCTGATACTGCGCCCTCCAAGGGAGTCCCTGCCGATAAAGCCATACACTCTCTGCTCCATCAACGCGTTTGCGTCGGCTTCATACCATATCCCATTGGTATCATTGAAGTATTGCCATTTTGCTGGCGGATATCGCATCACCCGGTTGAGGATAACCGCAAGTTCCCCATGCGTAACAAGATCATCCGGGCGAAATAAACCATCCCCGCTACCCTTTAGGATGCCGAGATCACTCCATCGTTCGATAGCTTCACTGGCCCAGTGCCCTTCTGTATCGGTATAGGTATCCGCATAGGCGCCTGATATAGGTAGTGCAATCAATACCAGAAACACGGCAAAGGAGATTAGCAAAGATCGCTTGCAATGCTGCGAGCTATGCATTTTCTGTGTTGCCTGCGCAGTCCATTTTAGTGAAAAACTCATTTTATTCCTCCGGTTCTTTTTCGTTTTTTTGTAAACACTTGATCCAACTGCCTGGGTCCGAATCCTGTGCTAAATAAAGGTTTGTTCAATCCCATACACTGGGGTCAAACAGAAGGCCGTCAGTAAGCTGGTTTGCCTTTAGACTCTCATAGACTTGCAGCCGTGCGTGGTATTCCGAAGAACTATTGCTGAGGTCGATCCGGGCCCAGTAAGCGTAACCGTCCATGTAGTTTTCCACGGCTTCGTCCCAGGAGGAAAAGGACTGGCGGAGCAGGAAGATGGACGGCGCTGCCAGATTATATGCCTCGGAGAACTCCAGATAACCCGCGTTGTAGCCCCAGCCAGCCAAATGGGTCATACGAAACCAGTCCCACGCGGCAATGCCGAAATTCCCCCATTTCTCGCCGAGCCGCTTGACTAAAGGCCACATATAGGCGTCCATGCCCGTAGCTTTCGAGAGCAATTCGCTGTACTGCTGCTCCGACAAAGATCTGACGATGGAATAGTCAAAGAGAAAATTGTCATTATGCCCTTCGAGGGTCATGCGCTTGATTGTCTCGATGAGCTCCTCCCGGGAGTCGCAGCTCCACGAGCCGGACAACAGCTGTCTTGCACGTGTTTTGCTTCTCGGGGAACCTGTCGGCTGCGAAGCGGATCCTGCCATGGACGAAGCGTTTTCATATTCGGTGGAGTATCCCCACGCGCGATGCGCCATCCCTATTTGATAGGGATCAAGGTTATTTCTTTTCGCCAAGATGGCGCCGCAGCCTAACATCAATTTTTCGAAAACACCGTCTGCGTCGATGGACCTATCCTCATCGATGTAGATTTCCCTTTTCTCAGCGTTATACTCCACAATCTGGGAAAACTGTTCCGCAACAAAGCGAAGGGGAAGCATGGTGCGGCCGTCGATCAGGGCCGGACCCATATTAAGGCTGATTTCAACTCCGTTTACATAGGCGGCAAGCTGGCCTATGGTCAATTTGATTTCCTTGGACGCGCGCACCAAGGTAGCTGTTTTGCTTGCCTCGTCCCATTTCACGTCTGCGCCCATAGCTTCGGCGATCGGGCGGATGGGTACGAGCGTATAGCCGTCCCGAATGACCGGATCGACGCCCCTGTCGAGCAGGTAACCGTCGAGGTATACGCTGATCTTGTCACTTCTGTCAGCATCCTCTGCTGCGTACACTGCGGAAAATGCGGGAATTAAGAATAGAAGGATGAATACGACGAATAAGCTTTTTCTCATGAATCTTGTCCTTTCTTTCATCTGGTTCACGTTGGCGTACGATATGCATCTAGCGTAAAGTATCCAGCAGCTCTAAAGTCAAGTTTATTTTTTCACTTCACAACATTCCTCGGGCAACGATAAGCATATCTGGTCAATGTTCACAAATATGCATTCCCCATTATTCAAGGAGAAAAAAATACCAGCTTTGCATGACGTGAAGCTGTGCGCAACCTGAAAGGTACTTGAAGCTTTGGGCGCAGCTCATCTTAGATCGGCCGGCGGCTATTGCATTCAGCCCTGATCCGTGATACTTTATTATGGAAAAAGAGCCGTAAAGCAGTAGGCAGAGCCGTTTCTGCAGTATTCGTATGTACGAATGCTGTCATACTTTGTTCTACTATTATATAATTTGTTGTAGTATGATGGAATAGAAGGAGGGATAGTATGCAACAAAGCAAGAGAATCATCACCATAGTCCTTATCTGTTTGTTTATCATGCTATGTGCTTGTTCAGAAGGGAACCGGCAAAGCGAAACAACGCAGGCGGGATCAACAGAAGGAACCTCAACAGACGGAACCTCATCAGAAGGAGCCTCATCAGAAGGATCCGCAGCAGGACTGGCGACAGAACCGTCCGTTGCGCCCGCTGCAGACGATCAAAGCAGTGGGGATTCCGATGAATCGGTTTCGGCAGACCCCTTCTCCGGCGAAGTCGTCATCTCCTTTGATTATGTTGGACAATCCGGTTCGGCAAGCAATCAGGTTGCCGTGTGGATCGAAGACATGAACGGCGCCTATGTGCAAACCGTGTATGTTACACGCTGGACTGCGGACGGCGGGTTTAAAACCAGACCGGATTCCCTCTTCCTGTGGGTGGAGAAGTCCGGCGTTGTCTCCATGCCATCGTATTATGTAGACGCCGTCTCCGGGGCGACGCCGAAAACAGGGGAAGTCACTTGTGTATGGAACTTGATGGATATCAACGGCAATCGGGTCCCTCCCGGCGAATACCAGTTTTTCGTGGAGGGAACCCTGCGCTGGAAGAACTATGTCCTTTACTCCGGCGTTATTGAGATCGGCGACGCTCCCACGACGGTAGAGGCTGACGCGGCGTATGTCTATGCAGGGTCCGGCAATCAGCCCGCATTAACGGGTGATTCGCCGGAAAACGCGATGATTGGCCCAGTAACCTGCAGCTATCTGCCCTGATATATCCTTATATATGTAAATGTTTAATATAATTATAAAAAATATTTTGTATAATTTACCCACAGCATTTGACAAGAAAGCAGGGAAGCAATAAAATAGTAACACATCCACAACTTTATATGAAAAGGAGGCAACATCTGTATCTACATCCGCCGCGTTATCCGTATCGTTGATGACTGTCCGGGAGGTGTTCTATGAGCATAGTAGCGCGTATTAAAGCTCTGGAGGAAGATAAAGGGATTCAGTACCTACTTGACGCCGCCTACGAGATATTGCAGAATCCTATCGCAATGTTCGACACGACCTATGCGCTTCAAGCATTCACCGATGTATCTACAGACGATCCTCTTTGGAATGAGCTGATTGCCTCAAAGACTTTCAGCATGGAAACCCAGGCGTTCTTTGCCAACGAATGCTTTACCGAAGAAGTCGCGAATACGGATAAAGTGGTCATTTTAAAAAGCGATAAACTTGCTTATGACCGGATACTGGGGAATATTTTTAGCCGGGAACAGATCAAGGTCTCCAATATCATTATGGTCGGATGCAAGACGCCTCTTGGGGACGAGGCGCCGGAAGCGATCATGGAACTGGCAGACAAAATTTCCAGCATTATCAGCGAAGACGAATACTTCATCGCGTTTGGCAGAGCTTCCCATCAAACCATCATCAACAATTTGCTCGACGGCGTCATCCGGGATCCCCTGATCTACACCCCTCATGTACAAATCATCTATGAGGGCTTTGACGACTATCTCTATATCGCTGTCGTGGGTGTGCCGCCAAAGGAGAATCAGCAGGAGAGCCTGGAATACTTTTACGGATTGCTCATGCGCACATACCCGATATTTAAGTTTGCCGTCTACGGCGACTATATCATTATGCTCATCAGTTCAAAGCACAGTCAATTTGATGAAACCATGTTTTTCGATATGCAAAACAACCCGTTCAGGCAACATGGCCTGTTTGCCGGGATAAGCGCAAGCTTCGAAAATCTCTACGAACTTCACGAATACTACGACAAAGCAGTCGCTGCGCTTAAAAAAGGACTCGCAGGAAACGATGGTCGGCATTTCTTCTACAGCGTGTAAAGCGACGCTCACTTTGGGAGGTATTTAGCGATTGCATTATAGCCCTTTTGGGTGTAGGCACACCGGCAGGCCTATACTATTATCTTAACTTGTAGAAGGCCTGCTATTTGCGTTGAGCGCAGTTTCTCAGCGCAGCGAAACGCAATTGGGTACTAGCCCCAATGTAGATTATAAGGAGGCAACTATATGATCAGTGAAAAAATAGCCAAGGCGTTAAGCGAACAGATCAATGCGGAATACTATTCCGCCTACCTATATCAATCCATGTCGGCTTGTATGGAGCGGGCAGCCTTAAAGGGCGCCGCGAATTGGTTATTCATACAGGCAAAAGAAGAAATGGCGCATGGGATCAATATTTACCAATACATCCTTGACCGGGGAGCGGATCCGGCCCTTTCCGCTATCAAAGCCCCGCCCGCTTCGTTTGCCGGCATCAAGGAAATCTTTGAGGCGACCGTTGCCCATGAGGCAAAAGTTACGGGGCTCCTCAACGCCCTTGCCAGCCTTGCCATGAAGGAAAATGATCATGCCTGTTATCAGTTCATTATGTGGTATGTCAATGAACAGGTGGAGGAAGAATCCCAGGCTTCGGATATATTAAGCAGGATTAACATGATCGGGAATGATCAAGGCCTGCTTCTTTCCCTGGACAATGAATTGGCTGCGCGGACCTATGTGAATCCCTTCCCGAATAACAGCAAACTGAGCGGCGCCTGATTAGTGGCGGAAATGCAAGCAAAACGGGTATCCGACTCCCGCACCGAGCAGATTCAAATCGTGATGTCGGGGGATATCAACGGCTATGGACGCCTCCATGGCGGGCGCATGGTCGAGTGGATCGACGTCGTCGCCGCCGTGGCGGCAAAACGGCATTCCGGGCAGGAAGTAACCACGGTATCCATCGATAACCTGCATTTTAAAGCGCCGGCTTACGCGAATGAAACGGTGGTATTGATCGGCTATGTGACCTATGTAGGCAGGACGTCCATCGAAGTGAAAGTGGATACCTATGCCGAGAACCTGAGCGGGGAGCGCACCATGATCAACCGGGCCTATGTGGTGATGGTCGCCATTGACGAAAACGGAAAGCCTATGCCGGTTCCTGCCCTGACCTTGGAGAATGAGGAGCAGCGGGCGGAGTGGGAAGCGGGAGAAAAACGCAGAGAATTTATCAAACGAAGACGACTTGAAGATTTCTAGCATTCATCTTGAAAGGAGAACAAAAAAATGACTTACGAGTGTATATGCGGCTACGTCTATGACGAAAGCGCAGGAGATCCGGAACACGGTATTGCCCCGGGGACAAAGTGGAAAGACCTCCCGGATGATTTCGTTTGCCCGGCCTGCGGTCTCGGCAAAGCCGAGTTTGTGCAGCCATAACGAAAGGTACGGGATTCCGCGATTCTTAAACGTTTATTTGCGGATTCCGGAAAGAACGAATCCGCGCCCTATATTTTTATGATCCTGTGTGCGTACGCCGTGGTCATATCGACGTATACCGGGTTGTTCTTTGGTATGCATGGCATGCTCGTTCGATCCTGTATATCCCTTGCGATACTCATCGCGTATGTCACGATCGAGAGAAGCCGTTTGAGCATAGCGGTTACGGCGTTTCTGTCGCCGGCCGTGATCATTTGCGCCATGACCTTCGGCGCAGTCTATTTTGAAAGCGACTTCTTACTTTTTACTTACAATTGCGGCCTGGCCATGGTCTCGCTCACCTATCTCAAGCCGAAAAGCCTTGCGGCTTATATTGTGCTGTCCAGCACGATGTTTGCGCTTATGCTGTTCGTTTTTCGGGTGAACCTGCTTGGCCCGGTTTTTTCGACGATATACAATGTTTTGTACTATATGGCTTCTGTCCTCTTGAATGTCCTGATTTATTTCTTTTGCAAAACCTATGTGCAAACGTTGCAAGCGCTGACGGAGGCAAAAAACGAGGCCAGCCTTGCCGCCCAGGTGAAAAGTGATTTCCTGGCAAATATGAGCCATGAGATTCGCACGCCGCTCAACGCCATCATCGGCCTGACAGAGGCGGAATTGCGCCGGGAGTTGCCGCAGGCCGCTGTCGAAAACCTGCACAAAATTCATACATCCGGCAATTTGCTTATGGGGATCATCAATGATATCCTCGATATGTCGAAAATCGAATCCGGCAAATTCGAACTCCTTAACGAGACCTACGATATCGCGGAGTTGATCTACGATACCACGACGCTGAATATGGTGAGAATCGGGTCAAAGCCGATCCGGTTTATCGTTTCCGTCGAGGAAAGCATACCGCGCTGCCTGATCGGCGATGCGCTCCGCATCAAACAGATGCTGGGCAATCTGCTCAGCAACGCCTTTAAGTATACCCACGAAGGAAGCGTTGAGATGCGCGTATCCTGGCGACAGGAACCGGAGGGGCTTCTGCTCGCTTTCGATGTTGCCGACACAGGGATAGGCATTCAACCTGAGGATTTGGAAAATCTCTTTACCGAATATGCCCAGGTGAATCAACAGAGTACGCGGGGCATAGAGGGGACGGGACTCGGGCTTGCTATATGCAAAGGCTTCGCCGAGCACATGGGCGGTAAGATAGCGGTGCAAAGCGAATATGGAAAGGGCAGTGTGTTCTCTATTTATATACGGCAGGATATTGCCGACAGCGAGCCGATTGGCGCGGAGATTGCCTCCGCGCTGGGACACTTCACATTCATACCGGATTATGACGAAACGAGTATCGAATATACGCCTATGCCCCACATCCGGGTTCTCGTGGTCGACGACGTCGAAATCAATCTCGAAGTTGCCGCGGTTTGCCTGGAACCCTATGGCATGCAAATTGATTGTGTGGATAACGGGCTGGAAGCCTTACAGCGGATCGAAAACCATACGCCGGTATACGACTTGATCTTTATGGATCATATGATGCCTGGTATGGACGGGGTTGCCACAACCCGCGCAATCAGAGAGATTGGTTCGCCCTATGCGAGCGCCATCCCGATTATCGCGCTGACGGCCAACGCCCTTGCGGGCAACGAAAAAATGTTTACTGAGAATGGATTTCAAGGCTTTCTCGCCAAACCGATAGAAATGCATAAGCTGGACGCCGTCCTGCATGAATGGCTGCCCAGCGCATCTTGATAAAGCAGGAACAAACAAAAAAAGGAGGCGCTGCCAAATGGCTGCTATAAAGATCACAGCGATCGTAGGTTCGCTGAGACAGGATTCCTACAATCGTCAACTGGCCTTGCACACAAAACAGCTGATCGGGGATCAGGCTGAGTTTGCGCTGCTGGATTACTCGGACGTCCCGCTACTCAATCAGGATAAGGAATACCCCGCCCCGGAAGCGGTCAAGCGCGTACGCGCTACGATTCAATCCTCGGACGGGATATGGTTTTTCACGCCGGAGTACAATCATTTTTTCCCCGGCGTTCTCAAGAATCTCATTGATTGGCTGTCCAGGCCCATAAGCGACAGCGAACCGCAGGTGCTCGGCGGCAAGGCGGCGGCGATAAGCGGCATTACGCCGGGCATGTCCGGAACGGGAATTGCACAAGATCACCTTGTTACACTCATCAGTCTTCTGAACATGAGAGTAATGAACCAGCCGCGCTTGACGATCCCCAATGCGGCGCAGCAGACGGATGCGGAAGACCGGCTGGTATTAACCACCAGCGCCCCGTTTTTGGAAAGACAGGTGCAGGCCTTCCTCCGGTTCATCAAAAACATGAAGTGACCCTCAAAAGAACCTATTGTTTCTTACAGCCTATAGGGCGTATACGACTACTGCGCGCTGTCGTCCATTACTACGTTTGCTTCTTTTTGCAGCACACAGATCCATGTTGCGCCAGGCTTGAGTTGAATGGGCTGACCATTCTCAAAGAACCAGCGCGTCGGTGAAGCATGGGATTCCCGCTCCCACTTGATCGTGGTACAGCCTCCTTCCGAAAACAAGAGGCCCGCGCCGGAGCCGGTTGTCGCCACCTCGCGGCGCCCATCCGGATCGCCCGGGATGATATGCATATTGACAAACTGCACGATGATATTGGATACGTATAGTTGCGCGCCTTCCCCGCTGCCGAGCCCTGCGTCTATATGCGGGCCGTCGCGGTTGAATGCGGCGTAACGCTGCTGATCCGGATGGTAACGAAAGCGCCGGGTATAATTCCTGGAGAAGGGGATGGCGATTTCTGTGCTTTCCCGGTAGTCGCCGCCATTCTCTTTGGCGATCTCCGCGAAAGGTAAAGGATCCCGGTTGAAGAGAAAACCGTATTCCGCGCCTTCGTTCCATTCGCGGCGGATATTCTGTTTTACGATGGCTTCCTCTATTCGCTCCGCGCTGGTGAAGGAAGAGTGTTCATACATTCCTCGTTGGCGGAAGCGTTCCGGGTCGCGCCAGAAAGCTGTACCCTCCAGCTTCATGCCGTCCAGATGGTCCACTTTCAAACTGTTTATGCGTGAACCGCCTGTTGCACTGCCGCCATGGTGTACCAGAATGCTGTCATAATCCAATATAAAGTCAACAAAATAATCCCGAACCGAACGTACGGAACCGATTTTCTCTGCCAGCGGTTTAGGGAATACCGCGACAATGCGCGTAATATCCCCCTCCGCCAACACCTCGTAGAGGATCGCAGCTTCAGAAATGCCGCTCTGGGGCAAGCTTACATAGATATTATTGATCACCACCGCCACCGGGCGCAAGCGTGCGTCCTCCGCAGCAATGGGCAATCCATTGAGGGGACTGTATACGAGCGCTTCCGTTTCTACTGAGTGTGAAGGCGCGCCGGCCTTTGCGCCCAACAGGCTGTCAGCCGTACCGGGCGCTGGCGAAGCAGCGTCGGCATTCGACGCCAAGCGATCCGCGTCGTCACGGCGAAAGACGCCCAGTGCGGATAACAGGAGGGTGATGCCGACGATAAGCACAAAGGCCGAACAAGCGAGCAGCAGGAGTTGTTTTTTGCTGAGTTTCATCATGACCGGTCATCTTTCCGTCCAAGAAGCGCCGCGCCCATACTTTGCGTTATGGACGCGGTTCCCGTTTCCGGTTTGCTCCGTTTCAATGGTTCCGTATAGATAGACAGGCGGCAAAACAAGGGATAGGAGCCTCCGGCGACAGGGGCTTCGTCGTTTTGCGCCCATATATACAGCGCGTAGTCTCCCTGCTTCAGCAGGGGGATGGTTACTTTATCCGCTGCTCCGGCGCCGTGGGCGACAATTTCCCGCGCGCCATCCTTATCCCGGACGACTTTATAAGCCAGGGTTTGACGTCCGGGCGCAAGCGTCTCGATGATCAAGTTCTTTTTGTCCAGTAAGGATAGGCGATCACCGGGGGCGACTGCTTTGCCATTCGCGGCAATCGGCAGCAACGCAATCTCTTCATCCAGTAAAGTGAAGCAAAAGTGTTCCTCTTGTTTTTCCGCATAGAGCACACGCGCCGGATCCAGCTTGATAATGGGCCTGATACCGTAGCTGGATACGGTGTAGTTGCCGTCGCTATAGACGGTATCGCTGGCCGGCAGGATATGATTGGAGGATTCCGGCATAGGCGAGCGGGACAATGCGCGAATATCATTGCCCGTATCGGTTTCCGTCATTTGGTTACGCAGGCGGACCTGTGCCGCTTCACCGGAAATGCGGTATGCTTCGGAAGATAGGTTGCCGGCGTCCCAGTGAAATACGGTGGAAGCATATTCGCGCCAAGGCAGATAAACCTTATCGTGACGGGCGATTTTGGGAAAAACAGTGGTATGCTCCGACGGGTTGGCGCGCCCCCATAGGGCGGTAAAAGAACCGGAAACCCAATCGTTTTTTTCCGGATCCCACATTTTCTGCACAACATTTGTTTCCAGCAGCGCACGGTACTCGACGGCGGAAAAGGCGTTTTGCAGAAAAGGACCGTTGAGCCAAGCCCGTATTTCCGACTTCAGGTAATTGTAATCCAGCCATCTATCCGTACTGTGGAACCTGCGGCTGTCGATTACATATTCACTGAGCAGCGTCAGCGCGCCGTCCTCTTCTTCCTCGCCCATCACGCGCCACAGTATTGCTTCGGCCTTCTCCTCATATGCCGTTGGCGGCTGGGTCCAGCTTGAGGCCGTGGGCCTCGGACGCAGGAAGGTCACGCTGGAAACGTGTTTGTACTTGCCCATAAGAATCAAATTGTCAAGCAGGCCTATGAAATCCACGCCGTCGTTCACTTCGCCTATGCCGGCGGAAAAGGATAAACCCGTACCCTCCTCCGCAGCCGCAACCGCATCCGCTGTCGCAGCCGCTCCCGCCGCAGTCGCTTCCGCCGCAGTCGCTTCCGCCGCAGTCGCTCCCGTTGCAACCGCTTCCGCTGCCGCTGCAAGCGCTCCCGCCGGGCTTACGAAAAGCAGCAGGAGGAAACACAGTGCAGGAATAATCCATTTATACACACAGGTCATCGTCCTGCCAACTCCTTAAATAATGCGGAGACGTCTTCGAAATTGTCAATGCCGATAACAAAATACACGTATCGGCCTTCTCTTTCGGATTGTCCCCGGTCGACTTTAAAGCCTTCTTCCGCCAGATACTGATTGTCCCATGCTTCCTTGCGGGCTTGCAGATAAGCCGATATCGTCTCCTCGGCTTCTTTTTCATATCCTTCGGCCGCAATAAACACGCCATATTCATTTTGATTGGTTCCTGTGGGAATTTTCATTACGAAATCCGTAAACAGCGCGCTGTCGGCTTGCAGTAATTCGAGCATATAGTCCTGGGGTACATCGTACATACCTCTTGTGTCAAAATCCAAAATGCTTTCTATTTTCTCTGTGATATCCGCGATATTCTCTATTGTCGCCGCCTGTTTCTGCGAACAGCCGCATAAACACAACAGGACTGACAACAGGATAAGAGCGGACTGGATTCTGACGCTCCTTCTGCTTGCCTTTCCGCATTGCCTGTTTCGCCTGAAAGGGAACATCGGATTCTCACCATCCTGTCCGTTAACCTACGCAACTGTGTAGGATGCCATTAACACAACTCAGATTTTAGCATGAAATGGGAAAGGAAGCAAATCGGTTTCACCCGGTGTATCACCCGGTAAAGCGCCTGTATTCGTCCAGCATGCGGGAATACGCCTCCAGCATGGGCCGAAAACCCTCGATCGGGAGCAGCCCGGCAAAGGCAAGCTCCACCGCGCGATAAAACCGGGAGGGAATCATGGGCAGAACGTCTTTTGCCAGAAGCGGACACATAAACTTTGCCCGGGGGTCGGGAATGGCGGAAAGCTTGCCTTCGCTGTCCAGGTATGGCGCCAGGGGAAAGAGACGGCAGGCTAAAGGCCTGGTCCTGCGCCGGCAGCGACCCGGGCAAACCGCGACACGCAGAGGGTAGCCGTTGATGTCATTGCCGGTTAGGATATGCATAGCGGGCGGGGTCTCCTCCTCCGGAAACAGGATCATGCCCTCGTTATCTCCGCCTTGACAACAGCGTTTGCCGCAAAGCAGACCGCAGTCTATAGAGAGGGGCGTTAAGCGCCTGAATCGCGCGTAAGCCATTTGATAAGCCTTTACACTATCTGTCTTTTTCATCAACTTGCACCGCCTTTAGAAGGACCCGGTTGAACGATTCTTCGTTCAGCACAGGACTACTTTATCATACCATACAGAGCGAAATGGGGAATGTATAAAAAAGAACTCACTTAGCACGGATTCCCCGGCGGGAAAAAAAGGTGTATAATGCATTCGTGTTATGTGAGAATCTTTCGTAAGGAGAGCTGGTAAAGTGGGCAAGAAAATCATCATAGTCGGCGGAGGTCCCGGCGGATACGTTGCGGCGATTCGGGGCGCTCAGCTTGGCGCGGAAGTGCAGCTGATTGAAAAGGAATCCCTGGGGGGGACCTGCTTGAATGTGGGTTGTATT
Organism: Clostridiales bacterium; assembly: GCA_009777025.1. GTDB lineage: Bacteria > Bacillota > Peptococcia > DRI-13 > UBA5745 > WRMS01. The sequence continues at coordinate 12,401 of WRMS01000065.1, forward strand.
CCTACTAAAGCTTTGTTGCATACGGCAGAGTTTTATCACAAAGCGATCACATCGGCAGTCCCAGGCGTGAAATCCAGCGCCGAACTGGACTGGCCGGCAGCGA
>WRMS01000066.1 GCA_009777025.1 Clostridiales bacterium
CTTGACCTGCCTGAGGCAGCGGGGATGCCGCGTCGCCTTGGGTCGCACCTGACTAAACGACTCTATTGCTGCTGATAAAGAGTCGCTAGGTCATGCATGGACTCATCTATCACGCAATAGAGCAAGGTATAGCGTGGAGATTCGTTCTATGGGCGGTAGCCTGCATTAGGAGAATACCAGATCCAGCATCTCGACTAAGGTGGCAGCCTCCCGTATTTCTATGTTGCTGTTTTTCGCTTTTGCCTTTGTCCCCATAGGGGCAAAAAGCATAAGCATGCCCAGTTTTTCCGCTTCCTGCGCCCGTTTATCCGGATAGGCGACGGGACGGATTTCTCCTGCGAGCCCAACCTCGCCCATCACTGCCGCTTTATCTTTTATCGCTTTGTTCCTGAAGCTAGACGCCAGCGCCGCCGCGATTGCCAGATCCATCGCCGGCTCCTGCAAGCGTATACCGCCGGCAATATTGACATAGGCGTCCTGGTCGCCCAGCTTGAGGCCCGTACGCTTCTCCAGTACGGCCAGAAGCATATTGACCCGATTATAGTCCACGCCGGTTACTACCCGCCTGGGCTGAGCCAGATTGGAGTGGCTGACCAGCGCTTGAATCTCCGCCAAAAGAGGCCTGCTGCCTTCCATACAGGCAGCCACCGCGGATCCGGGCGCAGAAACCGGCCTGTCGGATAAAAAGGCCAGAGAGGGATTCGGCACCTCGGTAAGGCCTTCCCCGCCCATTTCAAATACGCCGATTTCGAATGTGGAGCCGTAACGGTTCTTCACCGTCCGTAGTACGCGGTAAGGATAATGCCGTTCGCCTTCAAAGTATAGCACCGTGTCCACCATATGCTCCAGAATCATGGGACCGGCTATACCGCCGTCCTTCGTCACATGCCCTACCAGAATCATCGGCAGATGGTTCGCTTTTGCTACGGCGCCCAGGCGGGCGGCGCATTCCCGGATTTGCGAAGTGCTGCCCGGAGCGGACTCCAGGTCCGGCGCATACATCGTCTGGATGGAATCCACGATCACCAGCCCCGGCTGCCGACCCTGCGCCTGTATGAGAATATCTTCCAGATTGGTCTGGGCCCAAAGCCACAAATTCGCGGACGCTTCGCAGCCCGTCCGGACAGCCCTGAGCTTTACCTGCTCCGCCGACTCTTCCCCGGTAATATACCAGACTTCTTCACCCGAGGCAGCTGCCTGGGAAGCGGCTTGCAACAGCAGCGTAGACTTACCGATACCCGGGTCTCCCGCTAAAAGCACCAGGGAACCGGGTACCAGTCCGCCTCCCAGTGCCCGGTTGAGTTCCGCCATACCAAGATCCAGCCGGTTCACCTCCGTATGGCTTACTTCCGCCATCGATTGAGGACCGTCCTGCTTTGGCGCTGCCGCCGCCCGCCTTCTCTGGTGGACAGCAGCTTCCTTTACCGGCGAAGCATCGCTTATTTCCTTCAGGCTGTCCCAAGCGCCGCAGCGACTGCAGCGGCCCATCCAGCCGATGGACTCATACCCGCAGTCGCTGCATTGATATTTTACTTTAGATTTCATCTGTTTGCTCTGACTTCAGCGTCCCCGCCGCAGCCGTTTGTTTTTCCTGTACGCCGTCTGCCTCCGGCTCATCCGTTAGTATTTCCAGTATGGGCTGCAGCTTTTCTTCAATCTGCAGCACGAGCTTGCCGCCTTCTGTGTCGTCTTCCCAATCCACGAGATAGACGCAGTTCGGTTCGATTTCACCCATCAGGCATTTCTCCGAAAGCGCGTCTTCAACGATACGCTGGATAGCCCGGCGCAGAGGCCGCGCGCCATACATGGGATCCCTTCCTTCGTTCAGTAAATACCGCCGGATCGCAGGCCCGAAATGCACCTTGATTTCCTGCTCTTCCAGCCGGCCGGCCAATTGATCCAGCATCAGATCCACGATGGAAGCCAGCTCGTCATCCTCCAAGCGGTGAAATACAATGACTTCATCCAGGCGATTGAGGAACTCGGGTTTAAACGCTTTCCTGACTTCGCCCAGTACCTGCGATTTCATACGCTGATACTCGCCTTCCGTATCCCTCGCCGTCACAAAGCCCAAGTTCTTTTCTGCCCGCAGCGTAGCCGCGCCAACGTTCGAAGTCATGATCAAGATAGCGTTGCGGCAGTTCACCGTCCGACCTTTGGCGTCTGTCAGCCTGCCGTCCTCCAGAACTTGAAGCAGCGTATTGAATACATCCGGATGCGCCTTTTCTATCTCGTCCAGGAGAATGACGGTATACGGCCTGCGGCGTACCGCCTCTGTCAACTGCCCGCCCTCGTCGTGGCCGATATAGCCGGGGGGTGCGCCCAACATCCGGGAAACCGTGTGTTTCTCCATGTATTCCGACATATCCAGCCGAATCATGGCGTTTTCATCCCCAAACATCGCTTGCGCAATAGCTCTGGCTAATTCTGTCTTGCCGACGCCTGTGGGCCCGGCAAAAATGAAGGATCCGATCGGTCTGCGGGGATCCCGAAGTCCGGCGCCGGAACGGCGAATCGCTTTAGAGATCGCGTTTACCGCCTCGTTCTGCCCGATTACCCGTTCATGAAGCACCTTCTCCAGATCCATCAGGCGCTGGGCGTCTTCCTGGGCGATTTTGTTCACAGGGATGCCGGTCCAGAGAGAAACCACATTGGCGATATCCTCCCTGAGCACCTGATTGCCCTGTTGCTCACGATACTTGTCCCAATTCGACTGCCAGGTTTCCACTTCCTTCTGCAGCTCGACTTCCTGTTGACGCAACTGGCCCGCCCTGACATAGTCCTGCTCGACAATGGCAGCTTCTTTCTGCGTTTTCAAACTTTCCAGCTTCTTTTCCCTATCCTTGATCTCCGGCGGCATCGTGTTGCAGGACAGCCTGACTTTGGACGCGGCTTCGTCGATCAGGTCGATCGCCTTGTCCGGAAGGAAGCGATCGGTAATATACCGATCCGACATTTCCACTGCCGCTTTCAACGCGTCGTCGTGAATGGAGACGTTATGGAAGGTTTCATACAGAGGCCGTAAGCCTTGTAGAATATCCAGCGACTCCTCCTTGGTCGGTTCTTCTACCATCACGGGCTGGAAGCGCCGTTCCAGAGCCGGGTCCCTTTCCACATACTTGCGAAATTCATCCAGTGTCGTGGCGCCGATAGCCTGTAACTCGCCCCTAGCCAGAGCAGGTTTCAGGATGCTTGCCGCATCGATGGCGCCTTCGGCGGCGCCTGCGCCGATTAACGTGTGCATTTCATCAATGAACAAAATCACATTGCCCGAGGAACGGATTTCATCCATGACTTTCTTCAGACGTTCCTCAAAATCGCCTCTATATTTGGAGCCTGCTACCAGGGAGGCCATATCCAGGGCGATGACTCTTTTTTTCTTAATCGCTTCCGGGACGTCGCCTTTCACAATGCTGCCGGCAAGGCCCTCCGCGATGGCTGTCTTGCCTACGCCCGGCTCTCCCAGCAGTACGGGATTATTTTTCGTCCTGCGGCAGATAATCTGGATCACCCGCTGGATTTCCTTCTCTCTGCCGATCACAGGATCGATCTTGCCCTGTCGGTACAGCTCCGTCATATCCCGGCCGTACTCGTCTAAATGCGGCGTATTGCTGTCTTTGCCGCTGCTCTTAGCTGCCAGCGCCTCGTAGCCGTTATGCCCTCCCAGCACCATGAGAACCGCTTTTCGCAGATTCTCCGGGCTGACGCCGAGATCCGTAAGCGCCTGGTAGGCGATTCCCTCTTCTTCCGCGGCGAGGGCCAACAGCAGATGCTCTGTACCCACATAGGGCATATTCAGCTTCATGGCCTCGTTCCGGGCCCGTTCTACCAGCATCTTCAAGCGGGGCGTCATATAGAGGTATCCTCCGCCGGCCTTCTCTTGCGGAGACATCTCGCCGATAACCCGCCGCAGCGAGCCGTAATCTATTTTGCATTCCTGGAGCGCGTGGGCTGCCACAGACCCTTTTTCCCTGCAGAGGGCTAATAAGAGATGGTCTGTGCCTACCCCGCTCTGGCCTAAGCGCCGGGCTTCTTCTGCAGCGCCCTGCGTCGCCAGCCAGCGTGCTCTTTCTGTAAATCCTTGAAACATAGTCATCCTTCCTTTCCGGCCTTGACGGGGCGCCGCCCCATACCATACGCCGATCTTTTTGTTTTCATCACAGACCCAACTCGTTCTACTACTCGTGACATCAGGCATAGGATAAGAACTCCTAGGGTCTGCATGGACTCATCAAACATTCAGCATGGGTCCGAATCGTGTGCTGAACGAAGACTCGTTCAAACCTATCGCGTCACGGCAAGGTTTTGCGCCGTTACTGTGCATCCAGCCGGAATACGGTATTCACAGCCGTCAGCAGCAGCCGCGCCCGTAAACGATCCTGTTCGTGGCGGCTGCCTCCCAACGCTTGCCTGTCCAGCATTGCCCGCAACAGCAGAAATTCCCGATCCGTTATAATGTGTTCTTCCTGTAAACGCTGCAAGATGCCTTCCGCCTCTCCCTGGCCAATGCCTTCTTCCTCCAGGACGGGAAAGGCTTCCATCCTGTCCGCCGACAAATCCTCCCACGACAGCTTGACGATCCGTAGATATCCGCCGCCGCCGCGTCTGCTTTCAACGATATAGCCCTGATTCGGCGTAAACCGCGTACTCAGCACATAGTTAATCTGAGAAGGCACACAACTGAAGATTCCTGCCAGTTCACTGCGCTGCAGCTCGATAAAATCTTGAAATTCCAGTAATTCTTTTAAATACTTTTCAATTTGTCCGGCTAAGCTTTTTACCACCAGCATCACCACCTTAGTATTGCCTGACCATCTTTGACTTTTTTCATTATATCAGAGAAGGTCAAGGAATGCAAGAAAAAAAACAGGGAAATAAACGAACGCTTCTTTCGCGGCGCCATCGCTTTTTCCCTGCGATAAGACTGTTTTATAATTCGAAATAAATCCTGGCAATCATTCCAGATTGGTACAACAATGGGCTTCCGGTGCAGCCCGTCTTAAGAATTGTCGACCGTCGCCATATGGCGGATCAGGTCGATGAGCATGCAGGAATAGCCCCACTCGTTATCGTACCAGGAAATGAGCTTGACAAACTTATCGGTGAGCATGATGCCCGCTTCCGCGTCAAAAATCGACGCCCTCGGATCGTGCAGAAAGTCGGTCGAAACCACAGGTTCGTCCGTATAGCCCAGGATCCCTTTGAGTTCGCCTTCCGAGGCCGCTTTCATCGCGGCGCATATTTCATCATAGGAAGTCGCTTTCTTTAAATTCACCGTAAGATCCACCACGGAAACATCCAGATTGGCCACCCGGAACGCCATGCCGGTAAGCTTTCCGTCCAGCTCCGGAATGACCTTCCCTACGGCTTTCGCCGCGCCGGTGGAGGAAGGGATAACATTATAGGAAGCCGCCCTTCCGCCGCGCCAGTCCTTCGAAGAAACGCCGTCGACCGTCTTCTGTGTCGCCGTCGTGGCGTGAACCGTCGTCATCAAGCCTGACTCGATCCCGAAGCGGTCGTTGACCACTTTCGCCAAGGGGGCGAGGCAGTTTGTCGTACAAGAAGCGTTGGATACCACTTGCATGGATTTGTCATATTTTTTATGGTTCACACCCATGACGAACATCGGCGCGTCTGAAGAAGGCGCCGAAATAATGACTTTCTTTGCGCCGCCCTTTAAATGCTGCGCCGCTTTGTCCGTAGTGGTAAACAAGCCTGTGGATTCGATCACATAATCAGCGCCAACCTCCGCCCAGGGAAGAGCGGTGGGATCCTTCTCGGAGAAAACGCGAATCTTTGCGCCGTTGACGATGATACTATCCTCTGTATGGGATACCTCGCCGGGAAATCTGCCGTGAATCGTATCGTACTTCAGCATATACGCCATATAGTCCGGCGCGAGTAAATCGTTAATCCCTGTAAATTCGATTCCGCCCTTTTCGAGACCCGAACGGAATGCCAGGCGTCCGATACGCCCAAAACCATTAATTCCTATTTTTACCATTTTTTCCTCCTTCGTCGTTTGGCTAATTTCATAAAGGGATTCATTAAGGAGGAAGGAATTCCGTCGATCAAATGATGCACAAAACCAGCGTCAGCACAAGAAACCCAATCGCGCAAGCTATAGAGAACTTGCTTAACAATTCGTCCATACCTTTTTTGTTTCCGCCAAATAAGGACTCCGCGCCGCCGGATATACTCCCTAAACCCGCCGTACTGCCGGATTGCAGCAGAACTGTGGAAATTAAGCCTATGCAGCATGCTATTTGCACAAATAATACAGCCATTCTCATGTTCGGAAATGCCTCCTTGTATCTTGGAATCACCACTAAAAAATGCTTGCCAATATACAGTTGCTTTTCATCACAACAGTACTTGCATTGTATCATACTGCTCTTGCGGTGACAACGGTTTTTTAACAAGGCGTGTTTATAACAGATTCGCTCTTTCTAATCAGAACCTACCTAAGGCTGAGGGAAGCGCTTCCCTTAAAAAAGCTACTGTGTTATGATGAACAAAGAATAGCGTTTATATGGACATTGAACGAGTTGGGTCTGTGAGAAAGAGAGGGGGTTCTTCTATGTTGTCAGAAGGAGAAAATTTCCTGCGGGCTTTAAGCGGCGAGGTGCCGGAGTATGTACCGATTTACAACATATTTTGGTCCGTTCGCCCGTCCATTAACAACGGTGACCGGGTCGACGGCGTCGGGAAAGACATTTTCGGCGTCGAATGGGCCAAAGAAGGCAGTGCGGTAGATGCGGCGATGCCAAAAATGGACAAATTCATACTGGATGATATACGCCGATGGCCGGATGTGATCAAAGCTCCGGATTTCTCCGGCGTAGACTGGGAAGCCATGGCCAGGAAGGATCTGGCAAACCGCAACCCGGACCTGCCAAGGGGCGGGGGGACTGCGGCGCAGGGATTTTTCCAGACCTTGATGTCGACCATGGGCTTTACCAACGGCCTGATCGCTTGTTATGAGGAACCGGAAGAGGTCCGGGCAATGATGGAATACCTTTGCGACTTTTATCTGAGTTATGCGGAGCCTTATCTCAAGTATTATGAACCGGAGTATATCGCCATGGGCGACGATATCGCCCACGAGCGCGGCCCCTTCGTCTCTCTGGAGTGTTTCCATGAGGTATTCGCTCCCGTATGGCGGCGCTATATCGGATTCTTCAAAGACCGGGGTTATCTGGCTATCCATCATAATTGCGGTCGCTTTGAGCCCTTAGTCGATGATATCGTGGATATGGGATTCAACGCTTGGGAGCCTGCCCAGACATGCAACAACCTTGTGGCGATCAAAGCAAAATATGGGAGAAGATTTCTGATCGGCGGCGGCTTTGATTCCCGGCCTTTCCTGCCCCATCTGGACGTAACGGAAGACGAGGTTCGAGCCATGGTCAAAGAAACCCTGGACACCTTTGCGCCCGGCGGCGGATATGCCTTCCCGCCTATGGAAGGAAACCTTGATTCGACGCCCATTTATCTGCAGCGTATGGAATGGATACGGGATGAGTTCAAAAAGCTGCGTACAACGTACTATTGAGTACAATTACGTTGAATACATATCGTTGAGCGCATTTTAAAAACGTCTGGTAAAGCGATGAATGAAATGTTATAATACTTTTCATGAATGAGCCTGCAGACAGCGGGCTTATTCATGAACATTTATTTGGAGGTTGCGATCGATGTCGGCATTGGCGCTTGGTCTTGTGGGATTGATCGTATTGGTTGTGCTGCTGTTTATGGGCATGCATATTGGCATCGCCATGGGCCTTGTCGGCTTTGTGGGCGGCTGGGTCGTACGGGGATTTCCAACCGCCCTGAGTTATGTAACCAATACGCCCTTTTCTACCGTCAACAGCGAATCGTTAAGCGTCATCCCTCTCTTTACCCTTATGGGCGTGGTCTGCGCCTACGGCGGCATCAGCCAGGATTTGTACAGCGCCTGCTATAAGCTAATCAGCCGGATGAAGGGGGGCCTGGCTATCGCAACCGAGATCGCCTGTGCTTTCTTTGCGGCCATATGTGGTTCCTCCACGGCGACTACTGCCAGCATGGGCAAAATTTGTCTTCCGGAGATGGACAAATATCATTATAAAAGGACGCTTACCTGCGGCTCCATATCCGCCGGAGGTACGTTAGGTATACTCATTCCCCCCAGCGTCGGCTTCATGCTCTATGGCATCAACGCCGGCGTCGGCGTAGGCCGGATGTTCATGGCCGGGATCATACCCGGCATCATCCTTTGTATCTGTTACTCGCTTGTGGTCATCGTCATCTGCGCCATCGACCCGGAGGCAGGGCCAAGGGGTCCCCGTTACAGCCTCAGGGAGAAGCTGAAAGCGGCTTTGGGCGTCGTGCCTGTCCTGATTCTCTTTGCACTGGTACTGGGCGGCATTCTTTTTGGCTGGTGCAGCGCTTCGGAAGGCGCCGCTATCGGCGCCGCCGGGGCATTTATCTTCATGATCCTCCGCGGACAGTTTACCTTGAAGAACGTCGTTTCTTCACTGAAAGACACGATCGAGACGACAGCAATGATCTTTCTCATCATGATCGGCGCAAACATTCTGGCGAACTTCTTCTCTTCCACCGGCCTGCCCCAGGCAGTGTCTTCTTTTTGCGCAACCGCCCCTGTCGGGCGATTCTGGATTTTGCTGTCTTGTCTTGGTATTTACGCGATATTGGGATGCTTCGTCGACTCCCTTCCGCTGATTATTCTACTGACGCCGATTTTTCTGCCCGTAGTCGAGGTACTGGGTTATGATCGTATCTGGTTCGGCGTCCTGATGGTCATGTTGATGCAATTGGGCTTACTGACGCCCCCTGTGGGCATGTGCTGTTATGTCATGGCGGGTATCGCCAAAGATACGCCCCTGACGACTATTTTTAAAGGGACCGCGCCTTTTATTATCGGTATCGTTGTTGCGATTGCCATCGTTATGGCTTTCCCCGTTCTTTCCACATGGCTGCCCGGTGTGATGCGGTATGGCGCCTGAAAGGGATCGAAACCGACTCCTGATCCGATGCAAAGGCGATAAGACCGATAGATGTGATTTTCATGATAAACCCGGCAAATAACGAGGAGGAGAAAAGAATGAAAAAATCTTTAGCGCTCATGATGATTTTACTGTTATTCACAGCCATTTTTACCGGATGCGGCGGCAGCCAGCCCGCGGCGCAGGATCCGCCCGCTGCCTCTACGCCTGCCCCTGAACCTGCGCCGGCCCCGGCGCCCGATCCTGCACCAACACCGGCGCCAACACCCGAACCCGCGCCTGCCGGCGTACCTGAGCTGGCCGCCGACGCTGCCAAGAGAGCGGAAGACGCCTATGCCTTTATCGCCGGTCTGAGACAGCAGGCTTCCGCCTACGACCCTGCCGCCGCACAATACCGCTACATACTCAACTGCCATGACCCGGCAGCCAGTGCAGCCGGCGAATTCCTGTATGCTTGGTCCGACGCCGTCCTGGTGGCTACAGTAGGGGACGTCTACATCGAAGTAGGCGTATCCAACGCTTTCAGTACAGGAGGCACTATGGCTACCCTCGACGAAATGATTTCCGGCTCCATCGACTTTAACTGGACGCTGCCCTGTTACTTCAGGGGCTACATGCCCTTAACCCTCGCTATACAGAATCCCGCCTTAGGGATCAAGAACGCAACGGTTGGCTCCTACGTCATGTGGGATCTGTATAAGAACGATACGAATGTGCAGGCGGAGTACGCAAACAGCGGAGAGCTTCTCTTTGTCTGGGCAAATAATCCCAGTCCGCTCTCTTACAAAGGAAGCGCTGAAATCACCAGCATCACCGATATCCGCGGCAACATCCGCGGCAACAACGGTCCGGCTCAGATGTTCATCACCCAGGTCGGCGCCGACATCTATGGCTGCCCCATAGGCGAAGTGTATCCGAATGTATCCACAGGCGTGATTGACTATCTGATCACAGACTGGCACGGCATTGCTTCGTTCAGATTGTACGAACCCGGCATCCTAAACTACTACCTGGATACCAATATCGGCTCCTCCGCCTACTGCCTGATGGCGAATGACGGCGTATGGGCCGAGATTACGCGGAACGGTTACGCCGACGCCATCCAATCCGTATCCGGCGACTACCTGCTAAATCTGGTCGGCATCTGGGAAGCGTATGAAGCCAGCGGCCGCAGCAATGCTTTGGATAACGGCGGAACTATCTATGCCCCCAACACCGCCCTTGCCGCCGATCTGGAAGCAGCCTATGACGCGGTCGCGCAGCAGTGGATCAGCGAAACCGGCGGGTCCGCCCAAGCCGTCTACAACCAAGTCGTCGAGCTGGTGAACAAGTATAATCAAATCTACAACTAGTAGAACGAAAGGCATTCTTCATGCAGCTTCAGAGAATTCGCGCCGGCTTTGGCCGCGTCGTCACTGCCGTTAACTATGTGGCGCTGATCGCCTGCTTCGCAATGGTGTTTATTGTCGCCATCGACGTTATATTACGAAAGATGCGCATCGGCTCCATCAGCGGAAGCAATGAACTGACGACTTACCTCATGGTCCTGGTGTGCATGCTGGGCATTCCGGCTTTGCAGCTCAAGAACGGTCATGTTTGGGTAGATCTGTTTGTCAGAGTGTTCCCCTATCGTATTCGCTCTTTCTGGCGCTGTGCGATCTCAGTCGCAGAAACCATTGTCATTGCCTTTCTCGTTTACGGCGGCTATAACAAAATCATCTTGTTTATGCGAACCTCCACAACGACGGACGTGCTGCATATGCCCAAGTGGATCTTTGCCGTAGCCGCGCTGGTCGCCTTTGCCGAGTTCTTTGTGCTGTCCCTCATCGATACCCTGCAGTTCTTTTTCGACGGCGTCAAAGGCAGGGAGCAGACGGCGCCGGACGGCGAAGGCTGGAGCGACGATCAGGTTAAGGGCATTTAGTAGCTGGCGCTCTCAACATCAACACCCCAACATCAACGCTCCAACATCAGCAAATCCATACCGTCATCGGATAAGCCCGGGATACAATAACTGTGACCCGGGCTTTCGTTGAACCAAGAGAGGATGGGTTCTTCTATGCGTAATCTCCATCGCCTAGCCGGTCTCCCCAATATGAACAGCCTGCTGAAGCATCCCCGCTTGCAGGGGCTCTTCCGTGAGCGGGCTAAATACGCGGCGCAGGAATTCCTTGACGAATTGCGAAACAGCATGCTTTCCGACGCCGCGACGCCGCTTCCCGGCCTCGACGAATGCGCGGAAAGCATCCGCCTTAAGGCAGAAGGGCTGGCCACGCCGCAGCTGCGCAGGCTGATCAACGCCACCGGCGTCGTCCTCCATACCAATCTGGGCCGGGCGCCGTTGGGCGAAGCTGTCGCCGTCGCTATCGCAGACATTTGCAACGGATACAGCAATCTCGAGTACGATACAGAGACAGGTGAGCGCGGCGATCGCGGCGTGTATGTGGAGCGCCTGCTCCGCCGATTGACCGGCGCGGAAGCCGCCATGGTCGTCAACAACAATGCCGCCGCGGTATTTCTCATGCTGGGCGCGTTGGCTAAGGGGAAGCGCGTTGCGTTGTCCCGCGGTGAGATGGTAGAGATCGGCGGATCCTTTCGGGTACCGGAGATCATGGAGCAAAGCGGCGCGGAACTTGTGGAGGTGGGAACCACCAATCGGACAAGGCTTTCCGATTATACGGCCGCCATCGAGGAGAAAGGCGCGGAAGCGCTTCTGAAAGTCCATACCAGCAACTATGAAATCGTTGGTTTCACCGAGTCTGTATCGGCGTCCGCCCTGGCTGCCCTGGGCAAAGAAAAGGGGCTGCCGGTGCTGTATGACATGGGCGCTTGCTTTATGGTCGAAGCGGACTTTCTCAAGCTGGGAACAAACGTAAGCGCCCGGAGCGGCATTGCTTCGGGTGTGGATGTGCTATGCTTCTCAGGGGATAAGCTCCTTGGTTCCGCACAGGCAGGCATCCTGGCGGGCCGCGCCCCTTATATCGCAGCGATGAAAAAGCACCCTACCGCCCGTATGCTCCGCCCGGACAAATTGACCCTTGCCGCCCTGGAAGCAAGCCTGAGTATTTGCCTTTACCCGGAAGAAGCCAGGAGACGCATACCGGTTCTCGCCATGCTGGCGGCAAATCCCGCCGAACTGCGCAGGCGCGCCGCCAAATTGGCGGACCGTCTGCGCCCGCTGTGCGCCGGCTGGGAGGTAGGCATTGTTGAAACGGAAGACGAAACAGGCGGCGGCGCTATGCCGAACATGCCTCTGCCGGGCTGGGCGGCGACCCTCCGGCCCGCGACGCCGGGCGATCTGAGCCTGGAAGAACTGGAGCGGCGGCGGCGCCCGGGGGGGGGACCGGTGATCCTCCGCATCCGCGACGGCATGGCGCCCCCTTCCCTGCGCACGCTGCCGCCCGGCGAGGAGGGAGAACTGCTCG
>WRMS01000067.1 GCA_009777025.1 Clostridiales bacterium
GCCTGCGCCTTCCCCTTCTTCTCCTTCTTCCCCGTCCTCGGCTACACCGTCCTCAGCTTCCCGCTGAGACGGATCTGCAAAAAGCCCGGTGCAAAGGTTATGTCTTCTGTCTCGTCCTCATCGCAAGGAAGCCAGTTGTTGCCGCCCCAATCCTCCGGATCGTCGGATATCCGGTAAGCCATATCGGCGGAGGTGTTCGTGAGCTTGCCTTCCTTTACGCTGTAGCCTACCGCTTCCAGCTGTGCCTCAAGTTCCTGAAGCTCCGGCGTTTTCTCGCCGTCTCCCCTGACAGAGATGATACTTGCCGGTGCACGGACCAAGCCCTCGCCCTCCGCTTCGTCTATCGGCTCGCTTTCTGCCATTCCGTCCAGGGCTTCTTCCACTTCCTCATCCAGGTCACCGTCGCCGAAATCACCGGCGCCATCGGGATCAGAAGCGCCTGCGTTTTCTATGCTGCCGGAGCCGCTGACGCCTTCTGCATAGGCTTGCGGAAGCGCCCCAAGGCATGTCGAAAGCACCATAGCAAGGCAGACGATCCATGCCAGCATTTTGTTCAGATTCTTCCTCCACATAGAAACTCTCCTCCGTTTCATTGTTTACTACAAAACACAAGCGACCCATGTCAGGCGCAGCCGCTCGACAGTACTTGCCCGTTCCTTCAATCGATCAAGAAAGCCGCCTAAAAAGGCCTCCACTTGCGCTCTATCCCCATCGGCTGTCTCCCTGCCGCTAAATAAGGCTGCTTGTTGTATACGGATCACCGCCTCGTATTCCTCGCCCAGTTGCCTGTCGAAGCCGCTGTCCAAAGCCGGGCGTAGAGTAAACAAAGAGCCTCGCTGATAGTGGACGCCGGCATACGAAAGCGCGCCCACAAGATAAGCGGTTATGCGGCTGACGGCAATCGCATTGTCAGATACGGACAGGCGCTTTCTCAGTCTGCGGCGGATCAAGGCCCTGCGAATGACCAGGGCAAGTGCGGCAGCAAGCAATAGGATGAGGAGAGCGCCCAGGATACGTAGGAAATAGTTCTGCCAGTCTGCTAGCGTCCCTGAGGATGCGCCTTCAGGCGGGATGTATTCCTGCTCCATGCTCTGCCATTCCTGATCGGGCAGATGCAGGTCCGGCGGGTTCAGCACAAAAGGCACAAAGCCTACGCCATCACGATACACTTCTGCCCACGCGCCCGCATTTGCACCGCCCAGGCTAACGGGTCCGTTAGCGGAGGCAGCTTCCAGCTCGGCTCGGGTAAAGCGGAAACCTTCCACATATCTGGCTGGTATACCCAGATAGCGGAACATGAGCGTAGCGGCGGTAGCAAAATAGATACTGCTGCCTTCCCTGTTTCCCTCCAGAAAATACGTCAGAAAATCACCGGAAGATACGCCGGGCCAAGGCGTCTCCAACGCATTCGTATACCCAAGCGTACTCAGATAAGCGTTCACGACCAGCTTGGCGTCCGGGAAAGACAGTTCTCCGGCGGGCAGTTCCAGGCCGGCCAGAAAGCGAGCGATAGCTGCTCGCGCCGTATCCGGGAGATCCAAATAGTTATCATAGACAAAGCTCCGATAGGCGTTTTCTGCCGTCAGGTACTCCATCGCTGCCGGATTCCCGCTCCGGTACGCCGACGCAAGCATGCGGTAAAGCCCCTCATCATCCAAGGCAGAACCGCCGGATAAGGCGAGGGTATACGCCGCTTCCCCGCGCAGGCCGCCGGCGGGCAGGCTTTCATCTCCTATGCGTCCGCTGTCGTGGGCATTGCGGGTCAGCTCATAGGGCGTATACAAGTACCCTGTATGCGCCTCCGCGTTATCCACTTGTATCTCCAAGACATCCTCCGGTAAACCTAAGGCATCCGCAAGCGACGCATATTGGTTCTGCCCGTAGAAACCCCTTCCATGAAGCCAGGCAAACAATGTAGCGTACTCCGCCCGCTGCTCGGCGCTGAGCTGCGCCCATCCGCTGCCGGTGTAGGATTCCCCCACGAAGCCCCGGAAGTAATGCGCTTTTTCTGATTCCAGCACAGCCCAGTACATGCGGGCATCGCCCTCTGCTGTATCCGGCTGGCGGCGAAAATCCCCTTCCGGGAGAATCCTGCCGTTCCATTCGTAGCGTATGCCATGGATCATCTGCGCCGCTGCCCTTCTGGCACTTGTAGCGTCTGCTATATCCCGGAGCAAAAGTGCCGGTATAAGGGCGATCAGGATCAGCGCTGCCGTAAGCGCCAGGAGGCGCGGAAAAAACTTGCGCCCATCAACCAGGATGCTTTTCACGGGCAGGCGTCGCCCGGCTAGGACAAGGCCAGCCGCGACCAGTACGGCAGCCCCGGCAAGGGGAAGCGGGGCGCGAAGGAACAGTGCCGCGATCCACAACAAGGGTACAAGCAGGATCGAGACAAACAAGCGGGTCCTGCCGCCACCGGCAACCCGCCCGCACAGCTCGCCCAATGCCACTGTGGGCAAGAGCAAAAACAAATACAGGCATAATATCTGCGGGAGCGTTTCGCTTACTTCGTAGCGCGGTAGAATGCGCCCCAGATAACCTTCAAGTGTCAGGAAAATCTGGTTTGACGTTGCATTCCAGCCTTCAAGTACATAAATACCCCTAGTAACAAGGAGGACGATGGGGGCCGCCGTTGCCACGACATACAAAAATCGCCATCTTCCTTTTAACCCGCAGCCTATCGCACAGTAGGCGCCTCCGGCGGCCGATAAGACAATGAGGTTTACGGGCAAGCCGTTCAGCCCAAGGGTGAACCACAGACAGCAGAAAGTCCCGCAAAACAGGAATAGTGCAGTGATATAACGCTGCGCAAAGCTATCCCCTCTATCTTCATCCTGAAAGCGTAAGTGAAAACCAGTATGATTATCCATGGACGCCGCAACTCCCCTATTCAAATAAGATGAAAACCACTATATATGTACATCACGAAGTACGCTTTTGTAGTTTTGCGGTGTAAATTGCCAGGCGGCGCCATCAAAACCGGAAGCACCGGCGTACGCAGCGGGAGAACCGCGCTTGCCTGCATCCGCTGCTGCTCCCATGCCCGGGCTGTTTTCCATCCCTATGTCGGAAGCAGCACGCCCTGTGCTGTCCAGGCCCGCGCCATCATACTTGCATAGAAAGGACGTAACCCTGCCGATAGAAGCAAGCCCCTCCGGGTCGTCCGGCCCTAGATAGGAAAAATAGGCGACCATCGGATACTTCTTACCATCCAAAGCCAGTAAGAAATCCTCTGTCGGCGTCTGTGTGCCTCTCGCGCCCATTACACCGGGGATCACATCATAGATATCATCCATAGAACTGACGTCCTTAAGCTCGGCGGCTCCTGTCTCCCCGTCTATCCATCCGACGCTATAGGGGATGTCTTCTTCTGACAGCGCTATACATAACGAGGCAAACGACTCCGCCAAGGCGTCGGGTACGCTTGGCGGCGCATACGCCGGTACTTGACCGCCGTCCCAAAGGATTAACAAGGCACGTTCGATCTCCAGTGACGGATCTGTGACGATGTAACGTCCGAACTTCATCGTCAGTTTCCAATGGATCTGCTTGATCCCGTCACCCTCGACATAATCGCGTATCTGGAAAGGCTCCGTCTTGTCCTGCCCCTTTCGTGGCACGGAAAACACTTCACCGCCCCCCGGCGGGGCTTCGCCGCCGGATAGCGCCACATGCAGAGGGAAAGTATCCGGTGGCGCTACCCGTTTTTCTTGGATTTCCGTCTGCTTTCGGAAGCCCCATAAGCCGAGGAAATCAAAGACACGGAACTCTTCACAGGAAAATATAAACTGACCGCAATACGCGCTTGAAAATATGAAGCGTATCTCTCTTTTGCCGCGCCGCAGTGCAGGAAAAATAAGAGGGAACAAGCTTTTCTGCCCTGTCAGCGTATTACGGGCAGAAAGGGTCATGGCGAGATACACGAAAGGGAACATTGCGTCTATCTCGATACAAACAGCGCATTGAGCGGATTCTCCCTTACGCAAGCCTGTGGGTACGCGCAAAGCGATGCGGGCTTTATCAGCGGCTAACATCGCAAGCCCCAATGCGGCGCATGGCGTCAATACGGATGCGCACAACAAGAAGAGCGCCGTATTCGTTCGTGTAAACACATATAAAGCGAGCGACGCCGTTATCCAAGAGACACAAGCAATGCGTCGGCCCATTTACTTCAACTCCTGCAGGACCGGCATGGGCGTCATCTCCACGATTTCGGTCATCACATCGGTGGCGCCGGCTTCGTCAAATCGCGCCTTTGCGTTGAGGATCAAGCGATGGGCGTAGACGTCCGCCGCCAAGGCAAATACGTCTTCCGGCACCACATAGCTGCGTCCCGATATATAGGCATTCGCTTTGGCCATGCGGCATAAGGCAAGCGCCCCCCGGGGGCTAACCCCCATGCTGATCATCGGGTGCTCCCTCGTCGCCTCGGTCAGCGAGGTGACATAGGCGTATATCTTCCCGTCTACGTGAACATCCGTCACCGCCGCGATCTCCTCTGACAGCTCCTGCCGAGTCATCACCCGGCGTGCGGCGTCCAAGGGATTTGCTCTATCCCTGTCTCTGAGAATGCTCACCTGACTATCAAAGCTAGGATACCCCAGGCTAACGCGGATCATAAATCGATCCAGCTGCGAGGGGGGTAACAGCAGAGTCCCCGCCGCGCCAAAGGGATTCTGGGTCGCCAGCACCGTAAAAGGAGCGGGCAGGGGGTACGTTTTCCCATCCACCGTTACATTGGATTCCTCCATCGCCTCAAGCAACGCAGACTGCGTCTTGCTGGAAGTACGGTTGATCTCATCCGCAAGCAGGATATTGGTCATGATCGCCCCGGGTTTGTAGGTAAATTCACCCGTTTCCCTATCCAGTACAGAAATCCCTACCACATCGGAGGGTACGGTATCCGATGTAAACTGCACACGCTTTGTATCCAGATCCATCACCCGGGCGAAAGCAAGGGCGAGGGTTGTCTTTCCGACGCCGGGTACATCTTCCAGAAGAATATGCCCGGACGCCAGCATCGCCATCAATACTTTTTCAACGACCTCGTCTTTTCCAATAATGATTTTCTGCACTTCCGCCAATACGGCGCCAATGCTGTCTCTCAATGTATCCATTTATGCGACGACTCTCCTTTTCTTATACAGTTGGAATCCCGCGACGCCCAGCACTGTCACAACGATCACGCTACCGCCGATGATCATGGCAGTCCTGCCGCCCGGTGATGCTTCGCGCGCGATTTCCGCTTGGGCGATCTCCGGTAGCGCTGCCTCTGCAGTTTCAGTCCTGACAGGCGGGTTTTCGACGGGTGTTTCTTCCGCTGAGGCGATAAGCCGGCTGTCCTCCGGCGCCTCTTCTTCCTGTTCTTCCTCTTCTTCAAAAGTGATATCGGGAAGCGCCACACGCGGCTGTTGCTGGACCCTGCGCGTAGTCGGCGGCACAACATCCCCTATGACCACCATTTCTGTGCTGTCCGGCGGCTGTTGTGTGATAGGCGCTGATGGCGGAGGCGTTGTGGCAGGCGCCTGAGGGGCCGCCTGTTGAGGCTGCGTTTGCCGTGTAGCCGGCAAAAGCGGCGTCTGCGGCGATGACGACCCGCTGCCCGTGTCATCACCTCTGCTGTCAAGGGGCGGAGGCGGCGGCGGCGGAGGTGGCGGAGGCGGAGGCGGAGGCAGGAGCGGTTCGTCCTCATCTTCATCCTCATCCTCACCCTCATCCGGATCCGGATCCGGTGTGACCGGCCCGATATAGTTGATCTTGTCGTTGTTTGCGTCGTTCCCGACCAGGACAGTGGATTCGTTCCCACCAATATAATTGTAGCCGCCGTTACCGACGATGGCGCTCACTTGGCCTTCCGGCGCCAGATTGCCGATGATCTCGCCTGTATTCGTATTGTCGGAAATGTCGCTCCCCCTGGTCGAATTGCCCATATTACCCACGATACCGCCAACGAAGATGCGGTCTTTGACATAGCCATAGATACTTTGGGTCTCATCCGGGTCATTGTAGGTACTCTCGATCAAACCGTTGTTAACGCTGTTGCGGATAACAATGGCAGAGCTTTCGAAATTGCCCGAATTATACTGCGTCGCACCGAGGATACCGCCCAGATTGTTGGCTGTGCCGCTGATATAGCCGTTGTTGATGCAGTCTTCGATCAAGGCGCTTGCATTGCCTATAGAGCCGCCGGCAATACCGCCTGCGGATTGGGTATAGAGCGGCATGGTGCCGGCGCCGCCGCCGCCGCCCGCGGACGCGCGGGCAATGGAGGTGACCGGACCGTGGTTGACGCAGCCCCGGATCGTCGCTGCGCCGAATGAGCCCACGATGCCGCCGACAAGATAAGCGCCGATGATTTCGCCATGGTTGACGCAGTTTTCGATGAGACTGCCGCCGCTTAAACCTGCAGAAATGCCGCCTACATATCGGGCGCCAACACCGCCGTCTATCCTGCCGTAGTTCGTACAATTCCGAATAACGGAAGACCTTGTCTCGTTAATCCCGGTATACGGGTCTACCGTCGTCCAGGCGCTCACACTTGCGGCAATGCCGCCGATATTTAAGCTATTCGCGCCGGTGACGCCGGCGTAGTTCACGCAGTCTTCGATCAACGCGCCCCGGGCAGTCCCCACAATGGCGGCATTGCCTCCTATGGCGCTGCCGCTGACGCTGCCGCGTACGGTAAGATTCCTGATCTCGGCGCCTTCGACGACGCCAAACAGCGGCCCGGTCTGCGACTCTACCGTGATGGTGTATCCCGCGCCGTCAAAGACGCCGCCATAAGCTGTAGCACCGTTGCCTGTGCCGATGCCGGGAAACTCATAAGCGACGCCCCGCAGGTCGATGTCGTTTTGCAGCGTTGCCCAAGCCTGATTGGCTGTACGCGGGGATTGGTTAGCGTTCACTTGGGCGGCTAACCAAAGCAGGTCATCCGGCGCAGTGAGGAGATAGGGGGCGTCCATTGTACCCTCCCCTTCCAGCTCCTCTGGCCTTGGCCGCTGGTAGACATAGGCGTAGCCATAGATGTTTTGCTGCGATACCAGGTAAGCCGCTTCCATCATCATAGCGCCCCCCGCGTCGCTTTGTGCCGCGCCGGTAGCATAATAGTTGGCGCCACTGTCTTCCGACAGGGCTTCTCCTGCGCCGAGGACGCCACCCAAGGCGCCGCCGTTTGCAGAAAGCAGAGTGACAAAGTTGACATTGGCGGTTAGAACAAGGCCCTCTGCAGTGTTATAGCCCACGATGCCGCCTGCGACGCCAAAACCTGCGGCGCCTGTCGTAGTCACGACCCCGTTTCGTGTGTTGTCGCCGCTGATGCGGTAATTCCAGGAATAGACGATCGTCCCGTCTTCACCGACCGTCGTTCCGATGATGCCGCCGGCGAGGCCGGCCGTCACCTGCCCGATGTTGGCGGCGCTGTAAACCGCAGCGTTCTCCGCCAGCCCGATGATACCGCCGGCTGCCCCTGTGTTTGTGGCGGTAACCTGGCCTGAGTTGGCAAAGTTGCGGATTGAATTAAAACTGCTCTCACGGGGCGCGGAAAAGACAAAGCTGCTGTCCTTGGCAAGGCCGGCAATGCCGCCCACATTCGTCGTGCCGCTAATGGCGCCCACGTTGTAGAAGAATTCGCCAACGCCGGCAACCGGTTGATTGACGGACTGGATCAAGGAACCGAAGACGCCGCCTACATTCTCTTCGCCGCTCACCGGAGCGAGATTGGCGAGGGCGCGATAGGGCTCGAGATTCCTTGCGAAACCGATCGCGCCGCCGATATTGGTCCCTCCGCCACTGACGCTTACGTTGTTGGCATTGGGTGTAAAGGCGATGGATACAGGATTGCCGTTATACATCAGCAGGAGAGGACCATTGATGGAAGCTTTGCGCACAACGCCGGCCAGTCCACCAATGTTGCTGTAGCCGCCGCCACGGATGCTGCCCGATACGCTCACCCCTGTTATGAGTATGCCTTCCGTCTCGCCGTCGCCCACGACGCCGAATAAGCCTGTACCTTCGTCATTTGCCGCATCCAGATCGATAGTCACATTACGCGAATACGTGTACATGGTACCGCCACTCATGTAGTAGTAGCCAATGATACTTCCCAGGAAAGGGAATTCTGCAGAGCCGATAGGCTTGAATCCGGCATCCGTGCTGACGCCTTCTGTGACGTCTTCCATAATCCGGCCGTTGATGGCGTTATTGCCGCTGTTGACCTCATTGGCGAACCAGATCAGATCCTCCGCTGTCCGGAGCCAATAATAGCCGTTAATCAGTGGATGGGGCATATCGGCGACCAGATTGAGGCGCTGGTTGGCTGTGAAAGTCAATGCTCGTAACTGGCTGACTTTCTCACTATAGCTGTTCGTTCCGGGCGTAAAATCTGCTACCCGCAGGCTTGGGTCGAGGTAGAGCGTGGTTGGTTGATACGCGCCGTTGGACAATTGTATTAAGCGATAGTCGGTGGGGTCAGTCATCCGGATTTGCAGGGGATAGTGCAGGCTCAGGGTTTGGCCGGCGGGGATCACCACATCTTCCCCATTACTGTCTACATAAATATATAGGATGACTTGCCCGTCGCTGTACTGCGAGTCATCGTAAGCAAGGCGGGGGATATGGCTGTTGGCTTGCATGAACTCGTCAAGGTCGATGCCGAGGGCTTCATGTTCGAAGCGGAGTTCCGTCCAGAAGCCGTAGACCGGCTGCTCGGCGGGGGCCTTGAGATTGAACCGCAGGTCCAGGCGGTCGCCGATGCTACGGGTGAGGCTGGTCGTCGTACCGCGGATCCATTCGCCCTCGTCCTCCCCATAGTTGGGATGGGTCACCGTTACGCTGGCGGGGTCAGCGGACGTAGGCGCCATCGTGCGGATCGAACCTTGGGCGCCATTAAGCGCAAATAGACGTGCGTTCGGACCGCTAATGGTATTGTTGCTCACAGGCTGATCTCGGAGGACGTCGATTTTCTCCCGCCCGCTCAAGGCGCCCTCGGATTCCGGGTCGTCTGCGAGCAGGTCGGTAAGCCTGACGTCAGGGTTGATAAACAAGACAGTCACTCTATCCGTAAGTCTGGCGGGGCTGCCTTCGCTTTGGTTGAAGATTTCGCCGAAATAAAGGCTATAGATGTCGGCTTGAGTTTGATAGTGAACATAGTCCACAAAGGCAAAACACAGCTTGATGGAAAAGGAGCCGCCTGCGGGCGCCAGAGGGATCTCGCCATCGCTGTCTATGCCGATGTAGTCATACAAATAATCCCCATAGCTAATATAGCCGCCGCCTGCTTCTATCCCCTCGCCAAGCTGCTCATTAAGTAGGAGCTGTCTGCCGTACACGCCAACATCGGCATTGTCCGCAAGCAGCTTTTCTTTGTCCAGACTGAAAGTCTCGCTATCGGGATAACGTAGCGTCGTGCGAAAGCCATAGATCGGATAGAGCTCATGGGCATTGACCGTAACGGTCATCTCCACAGTCTTGACTTTCGTGACGTCCAGCGTATCCAATGCATTTCCGTCCTTGTCATATCCCGTAGCCGCCCATTGGATGCTGGGCGCTACCGGCGCGGTGGTGCTGATCACGCCGATCTGATTCAAGTTGTTCATGATGTTGATCCTGGCATTAGGGCCACTGTTGATATTGTTTAAGGCAATCGCGTCCCGCAGCTCTTCGATCCGCAACCTGCCTTCCTGCCTTGCGTTTGCACCCTCCGGTTCATCAGCCAGCAGATCCTCGAGCCGTATAGCCGGGTCGGTGAAAAGGACGATAAGCCTGTCATTGATCGGCGTTACGCCGGGTGCTTCCCCGAAGGAAACGGGCTGTACACCGATAGGCGTCCCCGTGTTGTAAGGGGCAAAGGCAAAGGTTAAGCGGATGTCCAAAGAACCGCCTGCCGGGATCAGCGGTTCACCGTCGCTTTCAACGCCGATCCAGTCATAGGAGCGGCCTGTGCTTATATCCGCACGAAATGGCGTGATCCCTGTGCCCAAGGCTTCGTTGAACAGGAGCGCCTTGTTCCCCTCCGGACCCAGGGTAGCGTTGTCGAGGGCCATCCTGTCTGTATCCAAAACCATTTGGCCGCCGCCGGGATAGGATATGCCCGTACGGAAGCCATAGACGGGTGCGTTCGACGCCGCGTAGATCGTAACCGTAAAGGCGGCGGTCTGAATCCGAGCTGCGCCG
Organism: Clostridiales bacterium; assembly: GCA_009777025.1. Classification (GTDB taxonomy): domain Bacteria; phylum Bacillota; class Peptococcia; order DRI-13; family UBA5745; genus WRMS01. The sequence continues at coordinate 10,171 of WRMS01000067.1, forward strand.
TTGTCCGGTGTGTAGGTCACGGCGCTGTAATTAAGGTAAGCGGGCCTGACCGAGGTCAGACTGAAGCTTTTGACAAAGGGGACGCCTTCCCCCAGGCCGTCTGCGATAGTAGCGGTGAGCAAGCAATCGCCGCCTGCCCTTGCAAAGAGAACCTGCGGGTTCGGCGTGTTGTCATAAACCGTCGCGACGCAGTCATTTTGTGCATCAGGCTCTATGGACCAAACGATGAAGGTATTGCTGGCGTTTTCGGGCAAAACAAGCGCCAAGGACGGAGAAAGGATAAAATTGGTATTGTATGGGAATTCGCTAAAGTTGAGTTCGATATCCGAAACCGGTACAAAGGAAGGAAGAGTCTCTTCCGGCGCTGCCAGCGCCGCCAAGGCTTCCGACAATGCTTCCGCAGCGGCGACAAGCTCATCTTCTGCCGCTTCACCCTCTTCGTATGCGAGTACAACGGCTTTGGCCTCCGCCAGCGTCTCGGCTAGGACAGTCCAGCTCTCCGGCGTATAGTCTGCCGCATCCAGCGCTTCCGCCTCTGCGATCAGTGCCGCCAGGGCTTCCTGGCTGCCCGGCTCGTCTACCTCATCCAGCTCGTCCGGCTCACCGGCTTCGCCCTCTTCAAGGATTACGATAAGGCCCGATTCCGCTGCTTCATCCGGGGAAAGGCGAGGCCCGTCAGCCTCGTATTTTGCTGTGCCGTCCCGCGCATCTGCGATGCCTGCCTCATCGTGAAGCACACCGTCGTTTGCCACGGACGCTAGCGCCGGCATCAATGGCCCAATCGCCAGCAGTAAAGCCAATAGCGCACACAGTGTGCTGTTCCATCTACCCCTTTTCGTTGACATTGTATGACATCCTCTTCTTTCCTTTGTTGTTTTATCAATGTCGTATCCTGTATGAATACTATGCGGCGACTTTCCTTTTTTTATACAGCAGGAACCCGCCAACGCCTAAAGCGACGGCAGCTATAATGGTCACACCGATAATCATAGCAGTCCTGCCGCCTGGTGATGCTTCGCGCGCGATTTCCGCTTGGGCGATCTCCGGCAGCACTGCTTCGGCGGTTTCAGTCCTGACAGGCGGGCTTTCGACCGGCGTTTCTTCCGCAGAGGCGATTAGCCGACTGTCCTCCGGCGCCTCTTCTTCCTGTTCTTCCTCTTCTTCAAAGGTGATGTCGGGAAGTGCTGTACTCGGCTGTTGCCGGACCCTGCCCGCAGTAGGCGGCGCAACGTCTCCTATGACGGTCGATTCGTTGGTGCTGTTATCTGCAAAAGGTTGCGGCGTCGTAACTTGCGGAGCGGGTTGCGTCTGCGGGGGCGCATTTGGCGCGTTGTTGTCGCGGATACTTCCGGTACTATTGGGTGTAGCTGGATTTACAGGGGCGTCAGAACCGGGTCTCGCTGAAGGGCCGGAACCGGACCCCGTCGTATCCGGGCCTCCTGTTTCACTGCTTTCCCCTTCCCCTTCGCCTTCCCCTTCGCCTTCACCTTCGCCGGGCACGGTCGGGTCGCCTTCGTCGTCACCTTCATCATCCTCATCGCCTGGTATTTCCGGCCCGATATAAATGATATTGTTGTTGTTTGCGTCATTCCCGACCAGGACAGTGGATTCGTTCCCCCCGGTGTAACCGTAGCCGCCGGCGCCGACGATGGAACTCACCTGGCTTTCCGGCGCCAGATTGCCGACGACCTCGCCAGTATTGGTATTTCCTGTGACGTCTGTCCCTGCCATGGCCCAGCCCAGGCTGCCCGCGATGCCACCGACGTTAATACGGTCTTTAACATAACCG
>WRMS01000068.1 GCA_009777025.1 Clostridiales bacterium
TCCGGATAAAAAGATCAATAAGCTGGCCTTTTTCGTCTTCATAGGTAATCGTCACCGGTACGATATAGGTTCTGGCTAACGCGCCGGAGTCCACCGCAAAGGTGATGGTTTTGGTAATCGTGGATTTTCCTTCGATCTCCTCGACATGGAAGGTGTTGCTGGAGCCGACGGGGGCGAAGACCGTACTGCCGGAAGAAATGCCTCCCTCGGAACTGGTACTCTCCACGCCGAAGTTAATCAGCACATTTTTGACCGGCCGCGCGTTGGTATTCTCAATCTCCAAGGTCAGATCGATCCTGTCTCCCGCAAGGACCTGGTCTTTGGATAAGCTGTAGCGCTTGATGATAACCTGCGGCCGCACGCCGCTGGTAAGCGGTTCGTCTTTAATCGGGACGAAGAGTTCTTCCCGTTTGTCGTCTACCGAGCCCAGGGAATAGTTAAACGAAGTCGTCAGCAGGATGGTGTTAGAACTCCGCCCTTCCCTGCTTCGCAGTTTAAACTCAATGAAACTGGTTTGATTGGCCGATATCCTGGGGATTTCCTTTTTGCTGGATATTTCCATGACCTCAAAATTCTCGCCGCCCTCAAGCTGGATCAGGATATTTCGTAGATCGTAAATAAGACTCGAATTTTTGAAACCCAAGCGGATGGTGAAGCCCTCTTCGGTATTCGGATTCTCTTCCAGAATGGTCAATTCTGTCACCGTGAGGTTCGGCCTTACTGTCGTAAAGCTTATCGAAACGTCGCTGATGGCGGAATAGACGACCGGCGCGGACTGACCGGCGTCCGTACAGGTAAACAGTCCATTGATGCGATACGTTTGTTCCCTGGCGTCGAGTTCGATTCTAAACTTAATGGAAACGGCGGCGCTTGCCCCCGGATCCAGACGTTCGATGGGGACTGGCTTTTCCAGGATGAAGGGATAGTTGTCCAGGGCATTCATCACATTAAAAGAAAAGTCTACATTATAGGCGGGCTTATCGCTGATGTTCTTGACCAGATAAACGATGCTGAACTCCTCTCCTATGACCGCCGGGTCCTGCCGTGTCACTTCCACAGACAATACGGGAATCAGTGAGTTTTCCACAGTAATAATCGCGCCGAAAACCGGTGGAACGGCTATCAGAATAAGCGCCGCAGCCATAAGTAACGCAAGAAACAGCGCTGGTCGCCCTATGCCGGCGCCTCCAAGCACAACCCCTCCGTTCTTTCTTGTCCTTGCCCCAGTGCGTTCGTCCTTGTTCTTCATCCCGCCGCTCCTTCCACCACGCTGTGGTTGAGATGATAGGCATCCTTTTCGCCGGTTTCCTCCTGAAAGAACTCCTGTACCGAATGGTTCCGCTGGTCGACGATTCTTTGTATCCTGCCGTCCAGCATATAGATTACCCTGTCCGCCTGCTCGATCAGATTCGCGTTGTGGGTGACCATGACCAGGGTTACGCCTTTCTCCCTGACCCGCTCCACCAGGATATCCATTATTTCCCTGGTGGTTTTGCTGTCCAGGTTGCCTGTTGGCTCGTCGGCATACAAAATCTTCGGGTCGTTGATCAGGGCCCTGGCGATGCTGACCCTCTGCTGCTGGCCGCCGCTCATCTCGGAAGGCTTATTTTTCAAACGCCTCCCCAGCCCGATCTGTGTCAGCAATTCCTTAGCCCTCTTGTCCCGTCTGGACTTTGCGATCCCGTCGAACATCAGCGGCATACTTACGTTCTCCAGTGCAGAGAGCGTAGGAACAAGGTTATAGGACTGAAATACGAAAGCCATATAGCGGCGGCGAAACAAGGCCATGTCCTTTTCTCTGATCTTGTTAATGCACAAACCCTTCACGTATACATCGCCTCTGGTCGGCTTGTCCAAGCCTGCCACCAGATGCAGAAAGGTCGTTTTGCCGCTTCCGGAAGGCCCCAGAAGGCAAACGAATTCCCCGTTTTCGATTTCGATGCTCACATCGTCCAGCGCCGTGATGACTTCGCGGCCGATGCGGTATTTCTTTGTCAAGCCCTTGATCTCGATTAGCGGGGACATGGTTCTCTCCTTATGGTTCCGCCTTCTTATCCCTTTAGACGCACATTATGAAGCGGAAGTTCCCTCCGTGATTCCTTCTACGATCGATTGCATATCCTCCATCCGTATCGTGCGCTCATGAAGCAGCGGTCGCCTGTCCAGGTCTTCCAGCGCCGGATGGTTCCGGGTATTGGTACATACGGCTAAGGCGTCGGCGATCTGCAGTTCATCGAGATCCTCCGGCATTTCCGCATCATCCAGGGCTTCCAGAACGCTTTTAGAAAACTTGAAGGGACTTGCGGTGGCGTCCATGACGACCGGTGTTTCGTCCCCTGTTACCGCCTTGTACTTGTCGTATACGGCAGCGCCTACAGCCGTGTGCGTATCGATCAGATAATGCCATTGCAGATAGATCCGCCGTATCTCCGCAGCAGCCTCCTCTTCGCTTGCACTGCCGGCCCAGAGTAGATCCGTCATCTTTTTTAATAGGCTGCGTTCTACCGTGAATTCCCCTTTTTCTCCCAAAGCCTGCATATAGGAACGTAGCAGTTCCGCATCGTGGCCGTTCATCTCGAATAGGAAGCGTTCCAAATTGCTGGAAATCAGGATATCCATCGAAGGGCTGGACGTCTTAAAAAATTCCCGTCTGCGATCGTAATGCCCGGTGGTGAAAAAGTCGGTCAGCACCCGGTTCTCATTGGAAGCGCAAATCAGCTTTCCAATGGGCAGGCCCATCTCCCTGGCATACCAGGCGGAAAGGATGTTGCCGAAGTTCCCGGTGGGCACGACAATATGCAGCGGTTGACCCATGGCTATGCGGCCTGCTTGCACCAGCGAAAAATAACCATAGAAATAGTATACGATCTGAGGGCACAACCTGCCCCAGTTGATGGAATTCGCGGAAGAGAGCTGCCAACCCTTTCGCGCCAGCGCCAGGTTGAAACCGGAATCGCTGAAGATCTCCTTCACGCCGTTCTGGCAATCGTCAAAATTGCCGTTCACACCGTATACATGCGTATTCTTTCCGTCCGTTGTACGCATCTGCAGTTCCTGGGCCCTGCTCACGCCCTGATCGGGGAAAAAGCAGGCGACATGCATGCCGGCTACATCTTTAAAGCCTTCCAGGGCCGCTTTCCCCGTATCTCCCGACGTCGCGACCAAAATCAAAAGCTCCCGGGCGCTTTCGCCTTTCCGCATCGCCTTTGCCAAAAGTCTGGGGGTAAGCTGTAAAGCCATATCCTTAAACGCCGCCGTCGGCCCGTGATAGAGCTCAAGGAAAGCGCCCAACCCTTCCAGCACCGTTACAGGCGCTATATCCTCATGATAAAAATTCGTTCCATAAGCGGCTTGTGTCGCTTCCCGGATCTCCTCCGGGCTGAAGTCGTCCAGATAATAGCGCAGGATTGTTTCCGCCAGCGCCGGATAAGGCAGGTCCACCATCCCGCGGATCTCCTCCATCGATAGCCCGGGGATTTGTTCAGGCACAAAAAGGCCGCCTTCCGGCACCATCCCCAGGCAAATCGCTTGGGACGCCGTTACCGGCTTGTGATTTCCCCTGGTGCTGATATACATTTGTTCTTCGCCTCCCGAATAGTATATACACTATTCATTCATCAAAGTTGTATACAAATTGCCAAGCAGGTATAATAATTGACTGTATTTCGCGATCTCTCCCGCGTCGGAGAAATGACCCAGCTCCTGTTCAAGGAGTATCCCCCTGTCGAGCAGATATTGCTTCGCTTCTTCTTCGCCGGAGAAAGACGCGGGCTGCATCCCGCCGGCTTGCTCCCCACCGGTTTGCTCCCGCACGCCTGCCCTCCATTGGCTGATTCGCGCCTTCTCTCCGATGGAAGCGCCTTGGGCAGTCGCGATGAACACCTCGCCGAGGGTGATTTCGTCGTCGGGGAGGCTGACCTCCCATAAGGGAATTTGCTCCTCTCCCCAGCCGGCGCTCCGCTCATGGGCAAGGCGCATCAGCTTGTTGAGCTTATTCTGCAGCGCCCATCGGTTCGGTAACTCATTCTCTAAGCGATAATCGTTGTTATAACCGCCTTCGGTCAGCCCCATCTCCCGCATTACCGCCACGCCGGGATAAGCCCAGTGATCCATTACCGCCATCCGGGGAGGCGTATAGGCGGCCAGGTAAGCGCCCTGCTTCTGCAGTTGTTCCTGGAGCCGGCGGATTGCTTCTTCATCCGCCGACATCTGCCTGAACGACAGGCCTTCGCGAATGGCGCACGCCGCCGCTGTACCGCAGGCTTCCCCGGCGACCATGCCGACAGGAATCACTCTGGCGCTGCCATGGGGGATCGAATCATAGGAAGCGCTGCGGCTTGCCACCAGCAGGCCGTCCACTTCAAGAGGCGTCAAACAGCGGAAGGGTATGCTGTAGATATCCGGCACACCGATCACATTGCCGAAATTATCAGGACCAGTCGGCTGCACATCCACCGGATAACTGCCATAGCCAATCTTGTCCCAATGATCACGGTTCTCCAGAATGTCGGTGATAGTCAGGCGATATTCCCCCCGGATATGCCGGGTCTCTCTGACATACAGACGCGGCGCTGCATCCACAAACGCTGCGTTTTCGAAGCCGGGAAAGTTTTCCCTCATAAAGGCGACAATGTGGGGTATCTCCTGCCTGCCTCTGGCGATCCCTTCCGCATAGGAAGACGGATCCAGGGCGTCTACCCCGAAGATGATCAGGGCATTGAGAAGCACATTGCCGTTTTTCTGTCTTGCGATATTCGGCCCGCGAAAACGCATATTCGCGTCCACAGGCTGATACTTCTGCGCCTCGGCGCCATATCCCCAGGCTGCCGTGGCGTCGGCGTCCGTACCGCTGTTCCCGTCGTTCTTCAGGTATCGGACAATCCCCTGCCAGTCAATGCCGGACAATTCAAACACCAGGGTGACGCCCTGCAGCGTCCCATAAGCGCCATAGTCCTCTCCGCCTACCGTATAGGGTACGCCCGCCGCCGCGGCTACATCCGCGTCCACCGTGGCGTCGATCACCGCCAGGCTGCGCAATACTTCTTCTTCTTGATTGTCACGCCTGACGCGCAGTCCGGTTATCTGACTGCCTTCCATCACTGGCGCCAGGATTTCCGTATTCAAGTACAGCGTCAGGTTGGACTCCTCCTGGCACTTCTGCAAAAACCAGGACTTGGCTTCCTCCACATCGAAGGCATTGCCCAAAGCGTTATAGAACTCCTCAAATATCCCCCGGGTCAGAAGCTCGCCTTTCGGTCCGTGATTCATATCCAGAAAATTCAGCATCCCCAGGGTCATCAATCCGCCCAGTGCGTCGCCCTTCTCCACCAACAGCGTCTTCATCCCGTTTCTGGCTGCCGCCAACGCAGCGGCTACGCCTTCCGGTTCGCCTCCGGCTACAATGACATGATATGCCTCCGCTCCGTCGATGACCGGCCCCTCAACAGGCGTCCTTGCCTGTACAGCCTCGCCGCCGCACGCAGTAATCAGGCTTCCTCCCGGCGCAGTCAGTATGAGCAGCGCCAAAAGCAACGCCTTTATTTGTATTTTCACATGATCCACACGCCTTTTCTTATCTGTTATCACAGACTCAACTCGTTCTATCTCAAAGCTGAATCCGTCTTACGCCAAATCAAGTCTGATAGCTCAACAGTTCCAGCATGACTTCTCTGGAACGCTCCACATGGGCTATCGAAGCGTCGCGGGCGCTTTTCGCGTCCCTCGCCTCGATGGCGCTCAATATTTTCCTGTGTTCTTCAAGCGCAAACCGTACTTGTCCAGGCCTGGATAACGTACTGGAGCGCAGTCGCTGTGTCTGTTCCCGAAGGTCGTTGATCAGGTTCTCGACTTTCGTGTTCTTGGAAGCCCTATATACCATGGAATGAAACTGAATGTCGCAGCGGATGGTTCTCGCCAAGTCGGTGCTGTCCCATAAAATCGCTTCACTTTCGATGAATTGTCTGATTTCGGCAATTTCTTCGCTGGACGCCCTTTCTGCAGCCCTGGCCGCAGCCATGCTTTCCAAAGCTCCGCGGATCTCAAACACATCGTTGACGTCCTGAATGGTTAATGACGTCACATAGGTTCCTTTTCGCGGGAGCATGATGACATAACCTTCTGACTGCAATTTGCGGACGGCTTCCCTTACCGGTGTCCGGCTGACCATCATTTCGTCCGCCAGCTCCGTTTCCATCAGCCTCTCTCCGGATTTAAACTGGTTTTTAATAATGGCTTCCCTTAGGGCGACGTAGACGACTTCGCCCAGTGGTTTCGAGCCGTTGAAGTCAATAACCAGCTTCGGTCTGTCCGAACGACTAGCCACCCCTCCACCACCTCCGACACAGATCAATTATTCTTATTCTACCAGATTTTCGTATGATAAATCAATTATTTAATTAAACTTATTATGCGAGCCATCCGCCATCAGCAGTTCTTGTTATGAATTAGTCCCTTACGGACTTGATGTGTCAATTTAAAACACGATTTTTTTGTCCGTAAGGGACTAACGCTGCGGAATCGCAGCGCCGACTATGGTGGCGCCGGCACATTTGCCCGGCTACACGTCACATTTGTGTTCAACATCAGGCTTTCATGGCAATCAGCCTAACGGCTCAACGTCCATCCGATGTATCGCTCACCAACCTCCTCGAAGGACCTTCGCCTGGACCCCCTCCCGGGTGGTCCTACAGCCTCATTCGCAGCCAAGCCTGTGTTTCACGACTTCATGTTCCTACCGTAGCCTGTGCAAACATGCCGGCGCCACCTACTGAGTCGGCACTGAACAATAATGTTCTTTAGGACCGGCTTCAGGCAGAGGGACAGTATCCGGCAGGCACGGCGCTAGACGCAGGTTAAACACCAAAACGACAAGCCTTTTTGGTGTCTTTGCTGCAAAAGCGCCTACCGCCTTGCCGGACTCTATCCCTCTGCCCTTATCACAGATCCTGAAAAGACACGGCGCCTATAGCAGCGGCGGGCGACGTAGTTGCTTCTTGATTTCGCTGGGGCGGCTTACAGACCAGGCAGGCGCCATACGTATCGGATAGCTGATTCAGGTAGGCGGGGATTTTGCTCTGCCGCAGATACCTGCATGCATCCACATGGTATTTGATCCCCCAGCGGGTAATATACACCAGGGGGCCTTTATCTTTCTGCCCCGCCGCTTGTTCCGCGCCATTGCCGGGAGGCAGGTTTCGCCCGATCAACCAAGCTTTCTGCCGCTTCGTCACAAGGATTTGCCAGGAATCCGGCAGCAGTTTGGTAACGTGATTCAGCCCGGATGGCGCAAAGCTAAGAATCAGCAGCACATCATCCTCATCGAAGAGCGCATCAAGCGCCGGATCCGCGGCGAAGTCCATGTTTTCATCCAAGGGCTTCCCAGGCAGACGCGCCAGCCGCCATCGGACACAGGCTTCGATCTCCGGATAGTCCTTGAGATATTTATGCAGACAGCTCGCCGCCAGAATGTATCCCCCGCTGTCCCTTGCCCAATCGGACAGTGCAAGGTTTTCTAACAGGCCCTGGACCAGTTCATTGTCGCCTACTGCGTTGAGACCGAATCCCCAGGCTTGCTGCAGAAGGTAGCTGTTTTCCGCCAGATCTTTGCATACGTCCGAGGCAGCCTGCTCCACAATCAATAGGCCGTGTATGCTAAACACCAACCCGGCACAAAGAAAAACGGCAAGAAGCAGAACCGGAAGAGTGAGCATGGCTTCCAGCGACAAGCTGCCCCGCTTATTCTTGAGAAAGCAACGTAAATGGCCTATCATAACCCATCGCTCCTTCCCGGCGGATCCGGACGCTCCCGAAAGGCCACAGGGATAATTCCGTTTCTATGACAGCCCGCACTTCTGCTGTATAACGGTTGAGCCCAAAATCCGCCGCCTGCTCCCAGCCGGCAATCTCCCCAAGAACGGATCCTGCGACGCCGGCTACATCCCATAAGCCGGATCCTCCGGCGCCGCCTCCTTTCCAATGCCACAGATTAACCTGTACCAGTCTTTGCAGGGCGCTTCGTTGCTCTGTTTGTGGCTGACACATCAATAGCAGCCGCAGATGATCCTTATAAGACATAGTAATTTTTTCCACACCGGGAACGGCGAGTATCCTCTCCCCGGCAAACAGTTTCTCCACATCTTCGCCGCCCTTCGTCATACCGGTAATCGTCGCCATAACCAAGGTGATTTTGTTCAAGGCTTTCGCGTCGATGAGGTAGCGCGCGGCATGCAGGCTGGTACGCAACAGATACAGACGGAGCGCGACAGAGCGGATATTATCCCAGGAACTCGCGTGTCCGCAGAGGACGTACTCCGCTTCAGCCCGGGAGAAAAAGCGATCCAGCACCGGCTTATTCGTGGCAAAATCCAAGTCATTCAGCAGATATTCCGTAAACAGCAGCTTGGCAGCTCCTTTTTGGAGGGCTTCCGCCAGTATACCGACGAATTCTGTCAGGAAATCCTCTGTCTGATCCAACGTTTCCGTGAGAAACGCTTCTTCTTGCACTGCCGCCGAAGGGCTCTGGAAGGTATTTGCCCAAAAAGACGCTTGCTCGTCCAGACTGTTTTTCTTTCCATAGCCTGCCGCCATGATTGCGCCGGGCATGATGCGATCTGTGAACTTTTCTTCCGGAGGGAAAGGGGAGAGAAAGTGCCAGATCCTAAGCCTCCCGCTGCCATCCGTTTCCGCGAATTCTTCCAATCCATTCAGCCATTCCGGTTGCGTTATTTCAGATAAGTCCTCCGCGGCGCCGGCGACGTCGGCTATTTCTCCCGCCTCGCTCCTTATCTCCGGTAAACCCAAAACCTCCGCTTGATCTATGCCATCCATCGGTTCAGCGAACAAGCCCTTCCAGTCAATCCCGCCCAGGATCTGCAGAATATCTCCGCCGATTGCCGTCCAGCCCTTGATTCTGTTCATATCAACCGCCTGTTCCGCGAGGATATCTGACAAATCCAGTCGGCTTTCCTCCGGGAAATACAGGGTATAGTCCAAGCATACCTGCCCATTCACGGCTTTTTCCTCGCCCAGATTGCTGACCGCATAGGCCCGGCCTGCTGCCTGCAAGCCTTCCTTTCTCGTATCCAGGGCGAACAAGCCCATTTCCTGGATCAGCTTAGGCTCGTAGTAGGAAAGCACCGAAGTCAGCGAGGCCTCCAGAGCCAGTTCCGTTTGCCTTGTCGCCGAAAGATAACGGCCATAGTTGAATACCGCCAGAAAAAGAATCAACAGCGCCGTGCCGGCCAATAAGAAATAGACGGTAACCGCGGCGTCCTCTTCGCCCAGGATCGCGGGAACGTGCCAATGAATTACTTTTCTTCTGTTTGAAACCATACCGGCAGCTTCTCCTTTATCGCATATCCAAGTTCGATCAGGATGTCCGCGTCCCTGATCCTCCGCGCAGGCGGCCCTCCATACAGGAACCATGCTTCGGGCGCTGCTTCCCCGGATGAACCGCCGCTTGACAGGTCGCCGTCTTGGCTGAGGATTTCTCTTCGCCTCTCCGCCGCCGTCTCTATGTCTTGCTGAAGGATCAGACACCAGCGGACAAGGATAACCATAAGCAGAAAAACGACGGGCAGAATCAACAGCGCCTCTACCGTCAGGCTGCCTTCCTTGTCCTGTCTGAAGGAATCCGGCGGATTTTCGGACCGGTCTTGTTGCCGTGTACGAATCGTACTCGCCTCCTCTTAGCATCTTTTCCACTTCGCAAAGCCACGTTTATATGTCCAGCGGATTAGACACAATATCCGAAACGGAACCCCCCATGATGTTATCCATAATATCTTTGACAAACCCGAAAATATATTGCCGGAAAATAAGGGCAATCCCTACCAGGACGGCAAGAATTAATACAATCTCCACCGTACCCAATCCATCTTCTTCCCATAAAAATGACTGAAGAGAAACTGATTTCATAACCTCTACCTCTTTCCTTATTCATTAAGTCGATCTGGCCTTTCATGATCACAGGAGATTTCCTTATATACCCAGTAAAGCCGGCGCTGCCGTCAACAGCAAGGCGGAGAGCAAAAGCAACAGCATGGGAAACAACAACACCGTCTCCTGCCTGGCGCTCTTGCTTTGCTGCCGAAGAAGGCAGCGCCGCCTGGTTTCTTCTGCTTCCAGGCTCAGCAGTGCAGCCAGAGAACCACCGCCCGTCTGATAGTTCTGTATGAGGAACGCCGCCATACGACTGGCTTCCGTATCACCTCCTTTCTCCTGAAGCAAGGGTTTCAGCGCTTTCGCAAAGGGCATGCCCATGTGCAGATGCCGCGACGTAAGCGAAATACTGTGGAAGGCCGTATTTTCCTTCCCGGAGACGGTTTCTTTCCGGATACGGCTGCCTGCCGCCCGCTGCCAGGCCTCCGGTAAGCTGAGTCCCGCCTGTAGATGTAAGGCGATTTCCTCCTGAAAACCGGCTAACTCCAGTTCCGACATTTCCGTCTCTTCCCGTGTGATCAAGCGGAAGAATGAATAGCAGCCGCCTAACTGAAACCCAAAAACCGCCAATGCCGCAAGCCATCCGTTGCCTGTGTACAGCGGCGCCATATACTCCGGCGCCACAAGCCGGAGAAAGGCGGTATAGATAGCCGGCGCGGCGGCAAGCAGACAGCCTTCCATCCGGCGGGAAGCAAGGGCAGATTCCAGCTTTTCAAGGCTCTCCAACTGACGACGAAGCCCTTCTGCACTGCGGATAAACACCTGCGGCAGGCTTGCGCCGGTGTCCACCGCTGTTTCGATCAACGCAGCCAGGGTTTGCAGTTCGGGGAGAACCAGCCTGTTTGCAAGCTTCTGATAGACCTTCCCGATGGGATAATGCAAGCGGATCAAACCAAGACAGTGACGCCAACTCATCGCAGTCATCTCGTCCGGGCCGTCTGCGGCTCCGCGCGGGCGTTTGGCTCCTGCGCCGCCGTCTCTGCCGGACAACCCGGTTGCCAGTTCCATGGTAGCTTGGGTCAGACCTTTACCCGCCTTCAGGTTCATGGTGATAACCTCCATCCAGTCCAGCGCTTCTTTGCGAAGCTTCCTTCGTTTCCGGCTTTCGTTGTGCCCGATGATCAGGGGGAGTATCATCCAATAGATAAGAACGGTCCCGCCTGCGATCAGAACGACATGCCCAAAATAGAGAAGGGTTACGGACAGAGCTACTACCGCCAGGCAGAGCCGCATCACCCTCATTGGTCCCGCTCCCTCGTGTAAATCCGCCGGATCGCCGCCGTCTGCTCCCGCCAATCCAGGACTTCAATCAACTCTGTAACCTGCCTGCCGCCGTCCGGCCGGCGTTCCAGGTGTACCACCAGATCCAGCGCGGAACCGATCTGACGCCGTATAGCCTGCGCCGGCATGCCGATACCGGCCATCAGCGCCATAGTTTCCAACCTGTCCAGCATATCCTCCGCAGAGTTGGCGTGTCCGCTGGACATAGCGCCTCTGTGCCCGGTATTCATCGCCTGGAGCATATCCAGCGCTTCTTCACCTCTGACCTCTCCGACGATGATCCGATCGGGCCTCAGGCGCAGTGCCATCCGAACCAACTGCCGCAAAGTGATTTCCCCTTTTCCCTCCGTATTGGGCGGCCGTGCCTCCAGCCTCACCAGATTCGCTTCTCCGGCAATCCGCAATTCAGCGGCGTCCTCCACCGTGATGATCCGCTCGTTAGCCGGTACCAGGTTCGCCAGCGTATTCAGCAAAGTCGTTTTCCCGCTTCCGGTGCCGCCGCTGATAAAGATCGCTTTGCGGGCAGCCACAGCCTCCGCCAGCAAAACTGCCGTCTCTTCGGTCAGCGTCTTTTTATCCACCAGTTCCGGGAGCGTGAAACTCTTCGGCGCAAACTTCCGGATAGCCAGCACCGGCCCGTCTAACGCCACCGGCGGCAAAACGGCGCCCACACGGGACCCGTCCGGCAGCCTCGCGTCTACCATAGGGTTAGCTTGATTGACTTGCCGATTT
>WRMS01000069.1 GCA_009777025.1 Clostridiales bacterium
TGGGATTGCCAAGACAGACGGCGCAGGAGTTGGCGGCGGGTATGGTCAGGGGCGCGGCGGAGATGGTTTTGACAGGTTTCGGGCATCCCGGGGAGATGAAGGATAAAGTTTGCTCGCCGGGGGGCGCTACCATTGCCGGCGTATATATGCTGGAGAAATCTGGCTTACGGGGCGCGGTGATCGAAGCGGTGAAAGCCGGCGTTGAGAAATGCAGGAGTATATAGGAATGGAGGACAAACCAATGCTGACGCCTTTAGATATCCACAACAAAGTTTTCGGGCGGGCATTCCGCGGATACCGGATGGATGAGGTGGACGCCTTTTTAGATGAAATAATCCGTGATCACGAGGCTTTTTATCGGGAAAATAACGAATTGAAAGATACCGTAGCCCGAATGACCGAGGAAGCGGCGAAAGGCCGCGAGATCAGCGCGACGTTGGAGAAAACCATGGTATTGGCGCAGAAAGTCTATGAAGAGGAGATTCTGCGGGCTAAAAAAGAAGCGGAGATCGTTCTCTGGGAAGCGGAGAAAAAGGGCGAGCGGATTATCCAGGACGCGCAGAAGGACGTCTTGGACGCGAGGCAGCGAATCGAGCGTCTGCGTTTGTATGAAAAACAGTTGTATTTAAAGCATAAAGGCTTTCTTGAGTTCCAGATGGAGCTTCTGGATGGCTATAAAGATAAAGAAGCGCTGCTGACGGAAGGGGATATGGAACGACTGATCAGCGGCGCCAAGGAACGGGACCTGCTCGGCGATACAGAGCAGGAGACCGAGGGGGGGATTTTACCGGATATCTTGTCCATCCAGGATAAAGATTATACAACAGAACAGGATAAGCCAAGCGAAAGGATGACGGAAGCAGCGGAGGATGACGACGCCGCGCCCGCGTCTGAGGAAGACAAGGGTCCGCAAGAGTTCCTGGGTTGGATAGAGGAAGCGGAAAACACAGCCGAAACAGGAGATGGAACTGGATCTGGATCTGGGTCTGGAACAGGAGAAGCGAGCGTTTATACTGTCACATCAGACGAAGACGAAGATATGGCCGGCATCGTCTTCTCCCCGGGTATGCGCGGGGAAGATGCGCTGACGGAGGAAACGGCGCCAATTGATGCGGGAGAACCTGCCGGACTGCGATCTGCCGCAGATGATGGCGGGGATAGCGAAGATAGCGAAGACGTCGAGGGTGCAGGGAGCGTAGAGGGCACAGGGAGTGTAGGAGGCACAGGGAGCGTAGAGGGCGCGGAAGCGCCGGCCGGCAGCGCGGAGGAGGAAGCGGCGTATCCGGCGGAGCAGGCGCCTGTTGATGCGGACGAAAATTCGCCCTTTGTCGTCACGGAACAGGTAAAGAGTATGGAGCAAGTTGTCTTGCTGGCGCAAAAGATGGAAGAAGCCTTGAAGGTGCTGGACTCGATCTATGGAACCGAGGATACGGACGATTGACATTTTGATTTGGGGAGAATGACACATGACACAGGAATCAGAAAAACAATTCAACGACACGCTGAATCTGCCCAAAACCGATTTCCCTATGCGCGGCGGTTTGCCGGAGAAGGAGCCGGCCCTGCTGAAACGGCAGGAAGAAGCCGACTTATACAACCTGGTCCAGAAATCCAGGGAAGGCCGTCCAAAGTATGTCCTGCATGACGGACCCCCCTATGCGAACGGGAATATCCATATGGGCCATGTGCTGAACAAAGTGCTCAAGGATATGATTGTGAAATACAAGACCATGGCCGGCTATAACGCGCCTTATGTGCCTGGCTGGGATACCCATGGCTTGCCGATCGAGCATCGCGCGATGCAGGCGCTGGGCTTGAAACGCCATGAAATCGATCCGCTGGTATTTCGTGAAAAATGCAAGGATTTTGCTTTGGGCTTCGTCGACACGCAGCGGGAGGAGTTTAAAAGGCTCGGCGTCCGGGGGGATTGGGAGAATCCCTATATCACGCTGAATCCGAATTTCGAGGAGGCGCAGATCAGGGTATTTGGCGAGATGGCGGCCAAAGGGTATATTTACAAAGGGCTGAAACCTGTGTATTGGTGTCCGGTATGCGAAACCTCCTTGGCGGAGGCGGAGATCGAGTACGAGGAGAAGAACTCCTCTTCTATATACGTGCAATTCCCGCTCACAGACGGAAAACAAGTTGTCGGGACAGAGCAGGTTTTCGTCGTGATCTGGACGACGACCCCCTGGACGATTCCGGCTAACCTGGCGATATGCGTCCATCCGGAATTGACTTACGTGGTGGCGGAGGTCGAGCGGGAAGAGGGAAAAAGAAAGGTTCTTGTCGCGGAAGCGCTTTTGGAAGGCTTTCTCAAGGACTGTGGACTATCCGTATGTCAGATATTAGAGAAAATCCCGGGAAAAGACCTGGAAGGCTTGGTGTGCCGGCACCCGTATATGGAACGGGATTCCGTCCTGATCCTGGGTGAGCATGTGACCACCGACGCCGGTACAGGCTGTGTCCATACTGCGCCGGGACATGGCGCGGAGGACTTTGAGGTTGGTAAGCGCTATGGTCTGGAAGTATTCTGTCCCGTCGACCATCGCGGCATATTCACTGACGAAGCGGGTCCGGTAGCCGGTATGTTTATCGAAGACGCGAACCCGGTTGTGCTGCAAATCCTGGAAGAAAAAGGAATGCTTCTGGCAAAAAGCACTCTACGCCATCAATACCCCCATTGCTGGCGATGCAAAAAACCGGTGATGTTCCGGGCGGCGGATCAGTGGTTTGTCTCCATTGACGGCTTCCGCAAAGACGCGCTGGACGCGATCGACCATCAAGTGGAATGGGTGCCTGCCTGGGGGCGGGACCGTATCCACAATATGATCGCGGATCGGGGGGATTGGTGCATATCCCGCCAGCGTTCCTGGGGCGTGCCGATTCCGATATTCTATTGTAGTGATTGCGGCGAAGCGGTGATCAACCGGGAAACCATCGACCGGGTGGCTGAGATTTTTGGCCGTGAAGGCTCCAATGCATGGTGGATCCGGGAAGCCGCCGATCTGCTGCCGGAGGGCTTTGTCTGTCCCCACTGCGGCGGGAGTCAGTTTATCAAAGAGAAAGACATCATGGACGTCTGGTTTGACTCCGGTTCCAGCCATATGGCCGTGTTGGACAAGCGCCCTGATCTGGGTTGGCCTTCGGATATGTATCTGGAGGGCAGCGACCAGCATAGGGGCTGGTTCAATTCCTCTCTATGCACAAGCGTAGCCCTCCACGGCAGCGCGCCATACAGGACGGTACTGACCCATGGCTTTTTGGTGGATGAGAACGGAAGGAAACAGTCCAAGTCTTTGGGTAACGTTGTAGATCCGGATAAAATCATCCGGCAGATGGGAGCGGATATCCTCCGCCTGTGGGTAGCTTCCGTCGATTATCGCAACGATATCGCCAATTCGGAAGGGATCATGAAGCAGGTCTCGGAGACTTACCGCAAAATACGCAATACGATGCGTTTTCTGCTGGGGAATGTCTATGATTATGATCCGGAGAAACACAGACAAGACTATAGGGATTTGGCGGAACTAGACCGTTGGGCCCTGGATCGTCTGGGCAGGCTGATCCTCCAGGTGACGGACGCCTTTGACGCTTTTGAGTTCCATACGGCGTATCACGCGCTGCATCGTTTCTGCACTGTGGAAATGAGCGCGTTTTATCTGGATATCCTGAAGGACCGGCTATACTGCGAGAAAGCCGATTCACCCCTGAGGAGAAGCGGCCAGCAGGTACTCCGGGAAGTCCTCCGTGCGCTGACGCTGATGCTGTCTCCGATTTTGTCCTTTACCGCGGAGGAACTATGGCAGTATTTGCCGGAATCGTCGGCGACGCCCTTTGTGCAGCTGGCGTATTGGCCTAAGCCGGAAGAAGGCTGGCTGGACGAAGCGCTGTACCGGCGCTGGGAAAAACTGATCGACGTGCGGGAACAGGTGACAAAGGCGCTGGAAGAAGCCAGGACGGCAAAGCAAATCGGACAATCGCTGGAGGCGAAAGTCGTCTTGAAAGCGGGTCCGGGCGAATACGAGTTACTGGCGGAGTACGAAAGCCAGTTGGCGAATCTGTTTATCGTATCGCAGGTTGCGCTTCTGCCGGCGGAAGGCGAAGGGCTTGCTGTAGAGGTAGTCCGTGCGGATGGCGGGAAGTGCCTGCGCTGCTGGAACTACCATGAAGAAATGAACGAAGAAGGAATCTGTCCGCGATGCGCAGCGGTTTTACGGCAGACGGGCGTCTGACGCCAATGGCTTCCCATCGTAACTGTGGGTTATTCGTATGAAGAAGGAAGCGGAAGTACTGGTTGTTGGCGGCGGCCCCGCCGGCCTCTTAGCGGCAATCCGGGCAGCCCGTATGGGCGTCCGCGTTACCGTAGCGGAAAGAAACGGCGTCTTAGGCAAAAAGCTCAGCATCACGGGTAAAGGGCGCTGCAATATAACCAATACGGGGGATGTGGCGGACTTCATTCTGCAGTATGGAGAACAGGGCAGATTCTTGTATAGCGCTTTTTCCCGTTTCTTTCATCAGGATATCCGCCAGCTTCTGACCGAAGCGGGGTTGGAGACGAAGGAAGAGCGCGGCGGAAGGGTTTTTCCCCTCTCGGATCAGGCGGCGGACGTAACTGCAGCGCTTGAGCGGACGCTGCTGCGGGAGGGCGTCGAGCTGCTGAGAGGCTGCCGTGTGCAATCGCTGATTCTGGCGCCGGATAGGGCGGCAAATCGCGTCCTGGGCGTAACCCTCCGGGATCCCTGGGATCAGTCGGAAATCAGGGCCGGGGCGGTGGTGGTGGCGACAGGCGGCATGTCCTATCCCTTGACCGGTTCCACCGGAGACGGCTACGGCTGGGCAAAGGCTGCGGGACACCGGGTGACGGCGATACGCCCAGCCCTTGTCCCATTGGAAACCGGGGACACTTGGGTAGCGGAACTGACGGGCCTGAGCCTGCGCAATGTGAAGGCTTCCCTATGGGCGACGTCGCCGGATTCGGGTAAAGCGTACCAGGAAGCCGCATTGCAGGGAGAACTGATGTTCGCCCATTTCGGATTAACGGGACCCGTCATTCTGAGCCTGAGCCGGTATGTCCGCGAGGATTTACTGCCGCCTGTCACGATCCGGATCGATTTAAAGCCGGCGCTCAGCCCCGAAACGCTGGATAAGCGCCTGCTGCGGGACTTCGCCAAGTATCAGAAAAAGCAATTGGCCAATGCCATGGCGGATTTGCTGCCCCGGGCGCTGATCCCTTATGTGATACGCTTTGCGGGCCTGGAAGAAAGCCTGCCGATAGCGGAGCTGACGCGGGCGGGAAGGCAGGCGATTGGGCGGGTACTAAAGGCCTTGCCGGTTGACATTACGGGGACAAAGCCGATGGAGGAAGCGATCGTGACGGCGGGCGGGGTGGATGTATCCGAAGTGGATCCCAAGACGATGGCTTCCCGGAAGGCTGCGGGGCTATACTTTGCCGGCGAGTTGCTGGATATCGACGGTTTGACAGGCGGCTATAATCTGCAGGCCGCTTTTTCAACAGGCTGGATAGCGGGGGAAAGCGCCGCGAAGCAATGCCTGGCTATGCGGGAAACAGCCATGTCGGGAAGCGGAAAGCAATAGAGGGAAGGAGCGGGATCGGGAATGGCGGAGCAATTTACTGTGTTTGTCGACGGACAGGCCGGTACAACCGGACTTCAGATCGTCCAGCGACTGGCGGCGCATCCCAACGTGCGGGTCTTGACGATAGCCGAGGAGGAGCGTAAAGACATTGCCGTACGCAAGCGCTATATCAACGAGGCCCGGGTCGTAATCCTCTGCTTACCGGATCAGGCAGCGGTGGAGGCCGCTTCCCTGGTGGCGCCGGATAATGACAGTACCAGGCTCATCGACGCTAGCACAGCCCACCGGGTGCATCCGGACTGGGTTTACGGCCTGCCGGAGTTGAGGAAGGACGCCAGGGAGGAGATCGCCGCGGCGGCGCGGGTGGCAAACCCAGGCTGTCACGCGACGGCTTTTCTGCTGCCGGTGAGTCCCTTGGTGAAGGCCGGCGTCATTCCTGCCGAGTATCCTATAGCCTGCCACAGTATCACCGGCTATACCGGCGGCGGCAAACCGATGATCAACGAATATGAGGATCCGGAACGCAAGACGCGGTATCCGGATTATGACGCGCCCAGAGAATATGCTTTAGGCCAGGCCCATAAGCATTTGCCCGAGATGTTCCGGTATTCCGGTCTGGCGTATCCTCCGGCATTTTCGCCCATCGTCGCAGACATTCCAAGAGGTTTGGCGGTATTTACGCCGCTGGAAGCAAGGCTTCTGCATAATAAAAACGCCGGCGGGAAAGTTTCGCCGGAGAGGCTGCGGGAGATGCTAGCCATTCATTATGAAGGCAGCGCCATGGTTCGGGTTATGCCCTTCGAAGGAGGCGAGACCTGCGACGGAAAGGCCTATCTCAATCTGATGGCCTGCAATGACACGGACCGGGCTGAGATTTTTGTGCTGGGAAACGACGAGCGGATCCTACTGGCTTGCCGGCTGGATAACCTGGGCAAAGGCGCGGGAGGCGCCGCCATCCAAAACATGAATATCATGATGGGGCTGCCCGAGGATACGGCGCTGATCCGCTGAGCCGGATCAATGGACAGTGGACGATAGGGGGCTCGCTCCGCTCACCGGCTCCCTATGCAGAGCAGCCTGCGGTTCGCTATCACGCCGGGGCGGGCAACCCTCCCGTGAGGTCGGCTTGCTACATGCTCGTCCGCCCGTTCGAGCCCCCGCTGATAACTGAGAGATGAGAACCTAATTCAATTTACGTGGTACTTAGTGGACGATAGGGGGCTCGAACCCCTGACCTCTAACATGCGAAGCTAGCGCTCTCCCAGCTGAGCTAATCGCCCGGACTCCATATCCCTGTGTTGCAGTGGACTTTCTCATTATAGCAAATAATCCGGATTTGTAAAGTGTTGTCCGTAGAGGAGGAAACAGACGATTATGGCAGACAAGGAAACGGTTTTAATCAAAAGGCCCTTGTACGCCAAGCTATGGTACAGGCTGATGATTTGTACTCTATCTGTAATCCTGCTGATTGCCGCGGCGGGCATGGGCGCCGTGACGATGATTTGCTGGGGACCCTTTCCGGCGGCTAGGGAGCGCTTAGTCGTTGGTATCACAGAAACCGGAACTTTCAACTTTCTTCTTCGTCTCTATTTTACGGAGGACCAGTTGCAAAAAATCCTGAGCGACAGCGTAACCGGAGGGCTATCCAATTGACTGAAGAACAAAGGCAAGCAGAAGATAAGGACTTGGAATGGAAAAAAATCACAGGTTCGGGAAGCTGGGCTGTGAAAGAAAGTCTTGCCGGCATGGAAAGCTGGGAAGAAAAAGAAAACCGGGCTGAAGATCAGGTTAACCGTATGCTGAGCGGATCCAGCGTCAGACATGCTTCGATGACGCGCAAGAGAAAGGAGAAGTTCGACTTTTGGCAGATATACGGCATAATTGTCGGCGTCCTGATTGTAGTGATCGGCGGTTCCCTGGGGTATTTATGGCAAAATCTAGTTCTTTATGAGAAGAGCGTCCCGGCTTATGCTCTCGAACAGTATCAGTATCCGCTGGTTCAGGGCGGATTACCGAAACTGCTGGTATATGAAGCGGCAAGACCGGCTAAGTATGAGACGGCGCTGGAGAGAGACGCCTTTATAAGGGAACTCCTGACAGAAGGCGAATGGCGCTATAGCCGCCAAGCCGGCGAATCTGACGAAGAAAAGGCGGTTTATCTGTTTGAAGCCGGCAATACGCCGCTGGCTGCGGTTACGCTGGAAAGAATTCATACGGGACGGTTCGGCCATTGGGAGGCGGTTTTGGAGGAGTCGCGCCTGCCGATTTTCGGTGATATCTGGGTTACGGCGCCAAGCGCTACGGCAATCCTGGTGAACGGCATGGAGGTGTTTGCTGAAGACAGGCTAACGGAGGACATGTTACTGGCGGCTTCCCATCAACCTCCTCCCGGCGTCGGCGGACAGGCTGAAGAAGTACTATATTACCTTACCGGTTTGTATCGCAAACCAGAGATTACCGCTTCGGACGCCACAGGCAACGCTTTAGATGTAGTCTGGCAGGAGGATGACGGCGGTACCTTGGTTCGCATTACCCGCTTCGCACAGACGGAAGCGCCGGCAATAGATTTGCCCGCTGCGGCGCCTGCACCGGAAGGCGAAGGGGAAGCGCAGGAGTTACCGGAGCCGGAAACGGACTCCGAATCCATGTCAGAAACAGCCGGCGAGACCCCGGACGAGACCCCGGACGAGGCTCCGGACGAGGCTCCGGCGACGCCGGAAAGTATAGATTGAACGAATCTTCGTTCAGCACAGGAAACGGACAACGTCCCGTTAAGGTAGGGAAAGGAGTAACTATGGAGGATGACAAGGTAAAGAAAAGTGGGGATCAGACAAGGGGAGGCCGCAGATCTTCAGGCGGCGGCAGACGGCAGGATAAAGCGGAACCAAAGGATCGCGACGCCGCAACCGCTGCCGCTGCCGAGAATAAAAGAGGCGGATTGGTTCGCCGGGGCAGGAAGAGCGACGTAGTGGAAAGCGCCGAAGCAGGAAAACCGAAGGAAGATAAGCCCATTACGTTCAATGCCCACGCCCTGGATATGGAGCCGGGATTTGTGATCCAGGAGAGGCCCAGCGTGGATTTGACGTACCAGGATTTCACCAGGGAATCCTATGACGAAAGCGACAGACGACCCTTCGTGCCAAAAAAGAGAAATGAAGTACCCTATGAGCTGTCAGATACGCCGCGGACACAGCAGGTGGATTCACGGGATAGCAGGAACAATGGCCGGCGACAAGCCAGTTCGCCGGATTCCGGCAAGCAGGTGGTAGAGGCTGCGGAAAGCGGCGACGGGGCGCCTGCGGCGGTTCAGCTGGATTCGCGAACAAAGCTGGCGGATCAGGGAAAGGACAAAAGAACTCCGCTAAGAACGAGAGACGACAAAGGCAAACCATCCCGTGAAGGCGGCGCGCAGAAGAGTGAGAACACGCAAGCCGGCAATGGTTCGCGGGAGAAGGGCAGGCCGCAGCAGGATCAAGCAATGCCGCAGCAACCAGCAAACAGAAGGAATCCCAGGACGCAAGGCGCTGCGCAAGCCCGGAAAAGCCAGGAGAAGAGCAGCGGGAACAGCAATGATGCGAAGAGCAGCGCCGGACAAGCGCAGACGGATACACAGCAAGGGGAAAGTGCAGATACCGCCAAGGAATCCCTGCTCCGCCCGTATTGGATGAAGAGCAAGGGAGGAAAGCTTTCAGAGTGAGCGCCGAAAAGCATACCGTACTGATTACAGGCGCTTCCGGCGGTATGGGTAGAGCGATGGTTCGAAGCTTTGCCGAAGCGGGGTATCAGGTGGCTGTCCACTACCATGTCAACCGCGAAGGAGCGGAAATCGCAGTGGAAGAGGCCCGGCGTGCGGGCGTCGGCGCGCGTAGCTATCAGGCCGACGTCAGCGTCGCTGAAGAGGTCAGGCTTATGGCAGCCAAAATCCATGCGGAGATGGGAGAAATCACCCGTCTGGTGAACAATGCCGGATACAGCCAGGAGAAGCTTTTTACAGATATACAGGACGCAGAATGGGAACATATGTTCGCCGTGCATGTTCACGGCGCTTTCTATTGCTGTCAAGCGGTCATACCGGCAATGATTCGCCGGAAAGAAGGCGCCATTGTCAATATTTCCTCTATATGCGGACAAACAGGCGCTTCCTGTGAGGTTCACTATTCTGCCGCAAAGGCGGCAATGGACGGGATGACGAAAGCATTAGCTAAGGAATTGGGGCCTTCCGGGATCCGGGTCAACAGTATCGCGCCAGGGGTGATCGATACGAAAATGAATCAGCGCTATGGCAAAGACGTCCTCAGCGGATTGGCTGAAGAAACGGCATTGGGACGTTTGGGCCTTCCCGAAGAGGTCGCGGACCTGGCGGTATTTCTTTCAGGCAGCGGCGCATCGTTTATCACCGGACAGGTCATCGGCGTCAACGGTGGTTTTTCTCTGTGAGGGAATGGATTTCCGTGTTTTTCTGAGGGAAAGTCTTCTCAGGGGGAATGATGTATGGTACAATGCAGTATCAAAAACGAGGAAAGCCAATTTATAACGCAGGAGGTGTATTATGGCTACTATTCTACCTGAGCCCTCCCGGACATTCGGCGAGTATTTGCTGATACCGGGACATACGACAAGGGATTGCATCCCCGCGAATATCAATCTCAAGGCTCCGCTGGTGCGACACGAAAAAGGGCAAACAGCGACAATCAGCCTGAATATCCCCCTGGTTTCTGCCATAATGCAATCAGTATCGGATGATAACATGGCGATTGCGCTGGCGAAAGAAGGGGGATTGTCATTTATCTACTGCTCTCAGCCTATAGAAGACCAGGTACAGATGATTGCGAGGGTAAAAAGCTATAAAGCCGGATTTGTTCCCAGCGATGCGAACATTTCACCGGAAAGCACGCTGGAGGAAGTGTTGGCGCTGAAAGCGAAAACCGGCCATTCCACAATGCCGGTCACGACGGACGGCACAGCCAACGGAAAGCTTTTAGGCTTAGTGACCAGCAGGGACTACCGTCCGAGCCGGATGGGGCCGGAAGTCAAAGTCAAGAGTTTTATGACCGAATTTAAAGATCTCATTTTCGCGCCGGATACCACCACACTGAGCGAAGCCAACGATATCATTTGGAACAACAAACTGAACGCCCTCCCCTTGGTGGATAAGGATCAGCGGTTGAAGTATATCGTATTCCGCAAGGATTACGACAGCCATAAAGAAAATGTCAACGAGCTTTTGGACAGCCAAAAACGCTATCTGGTGGGCGCGGGCATTAATACGAGAGACTACGATAAGCGGGTTCCCGCATTACTGGAAGCAGGCGCCGACGTACTCTGCATCGATTCCTCCGAAGGCTACAGCGACTGGCAGGCGGATACCCTTACGTGGATACGGAAACGCTACGGCGACAAGGTAAAAGTTGGCGCCGGCAATGTAGTCGATCGGGAAGGCTTCCGCTTTCTGGCGGAGGCAGGCGCGGATTTTGTGAAAGTCGGCATCGGCGGCGGTTCCATCTGCATTACCAGGGAACAAAAGGGTATTGGCCGTGGTCAGGCGACTGCCCTGATCGATATCGCGGAAGCAAGGCGGCAATACTTTGAGGAAACCGGGATCTATATCCCGATTTGTTCTGACGGCGGCATTGTTCTGGATTATCACATGGTCCTGGCGCTGGCTATGGGCGCCGACTTCCTGATGATGGGCCGTTATTTTGCCCGTTTCGACGAAAGCCCGACCAGCCGGGTGCTGGTGAGCGGCGCGTATATGAAAGAGTATTGGGGAGAGGGTTCCAACAGGGCAAAGAATTGGCAGCGTTACGAAATCACGGGCGAGGAGAACCTGCCTTTCGAAGAGGGCGTGGATTCCTATGTACCCTATGCGGGCAGGATCAAGGACAATGTGAGCATGTCCCTGAATAAGCTGAAAGCAACAATGTGCAATTGCGGGGTACTCTCTGTACCGGAATTGCAGAAGAAGGGGAAGCTGACACTGGTATCCTCCACCAGTATCGTTGAGGGAAGCTTCCATGACGTAGTGCTGAAAGAGAGCATTAAAGCCGAGTTTTGATTGCAGCGATACGGGATAAATCTCGTTACAGTTCAGTGCCGACTATGGTGGCGTCGGCACATTTGCCCGGCTACACGTCACATTCGTGATCAACATCAGGCTTTCTGATTATGTAGCCTAACGGCTCAACGTCCATCCGATGTATCACCCA
>WRMS01000070.1 GCA_009777025.1 Clostridiales bacterium
AGCGTCTACAGCTGACTAGACGGAAACTACCTGTGAGGAGCCGTGTGCGTTAATTGCGCACGCACGGATCTGGGGGGGGGTGGTGTTGTGAGGCACCATCCTACCCGACCAGAATTATGTGAGCGGAATCGCTGCGTTGCTTGGGTTATGGGCGCAGCGCATCTAAGCAAGGAGGCGCGCAATGTCTTTTGACCGGTTGATCTCACTGATCCGTTCGAAGGAGAATCCGACGGTGATGGGGCTCGATCCCAAGCTGGAATATATACCTGCCGAAATGAAAGAGACGGCGTATGCCGCTTATGGGCATACCCTTGAAGGGGCCGCGGAGGCGCTGCTGCGCTTTAATCAGGCGCTGATCGACGCTGTGCGGGATATTATCCCGGCAGTTAAGCCGCAAGCAGCCTTTTATGAAGCCTTCGGCTGGCAGGGGCTGCGTGTGCTCGCCGCGACGATTGCTTACGCCAAATCAAAGGGCATGTATGTCATTGCCGACGCGAAACGGGGAGATATCGGCTCGACGGTGGAAGCCTATGCGGACGGATGGCTGGGAGTGACGGAAGTGGAAAGCGAGACTTACAGCCCTTTCGGAGCGGATGCGCTGACGGTCAACGCCTATCTGGGATCAGACAGCATCGAACCGCTGATCCGCGTTTGCCGGACCTTTGATAAAGCGGTGTTTGTCTTAGCGAAGACTTCAAACCCTTCTTCGGCGGAGCTGCAGGATATACAGATAAACGGGAAATCCGTATATGAAACCATGGCGGCAATGTGCGCGCGATGGGGCGAAGCCTTACCGGGGCAATATGGCTTTGACGGCGTCGGTGTGGTGATCGGCGCCACGTATCCGTCACAACTCAGGGAGCTGCGGCAGAAATTCCCCCGTTTATTTTTCCTTGTGCCGGGTTTCGGCGCGCAAGGGGGCGGAGGCGCGGATGTTGCCGACGCTTTTGATGCAAATGGCGCAGGCGCCATCGTAAACGCTTCCCGTTCCCTGATGTGCGCATGGCAAAAAGCCCCGGAGTTGGGTTTCGCCGAGGCTGTCCGCGCGGAGGCTTTGCGGATGAAGAACGACATTATCGCGAACATCAAGTAGCGCGATAATTTGCGCCGCTTACAGATTACGGATTATGGATTCCGGATTATCAAAGGCCCAATTCTCCCAGAATGCGACTGCAGGAGGCATTGACCTGCTTCAGGATACGCTCCATGTCCAGGTTTGGCCATTTACCGTCCCGATATAGAATCGTACCGTCCGCCATCGTCAGAAGCACTTCGCTGCCGGTAGCGGCATAGACCAGGTTATACAGTGGATGATGCGCGGGCTGCATGTTTGGCGCGCGTGTATCCATCACTACCAGATCCGCTTTATTTCCTGCCGCGATGGCGCCGCAGTCCATTCTCCCCTGGGAGCGGGCGCCGTTGACCGTGGCGCAGGCAAAGGCTTCTTGCGGCGTGATCAGCGTCGGGTCATTGGCTGCGTTCTTATGCAGGATGGCGTGAAGTTTCAGCTCTTCGAACAAGTTCAGGTTATTGTTGCTGGCGGCGCCGTCGGTGCCGAGACCGATATTGACGCCCCTGGTCATGGCTTTGGGGATAGGGCAAATCCCACTGGCTAGCTTCAGGTTGCTCACCGGATTGGCGGCAATGGTTGCGCCCTTTTCCGCTAGGATATCCAGATCTTCGTCCTCCACCCAAACGCAGTGGGCGACGGTGGTCGGGCTGTCAAAGACCCCCAGATCCGCAAAGTAGCGGACGGGGGTTTTTCCGTCGCGCCTTGCTTTGCATTCCTCATGTTCAAGCAGGGTTTCGGATGCATGTACATGCATCCGGAGACCGAGACTTTCACAGTGTTCTGCGACGGCCCTGACCAGAGTCGGCGTGGAGGTGTATTCGGCGTGGAGGGAGAGGTCTATCCGCAAGCGGCCGGCGCCGTCCTTATGATACTTCTCCAGGAGCGACAGGGTTTCCTGATATATGGGACGCTTCTCATAGGCTATGTCGTCGCCGCCTGTGACAGCCAGGCTGAGGTTGCATTTGACACCGCTGTCCTGCACCGCTCTGGCCATGCTTTCACCGAGAAAATACATATCGGTCAGCGAGACCGTACCGAAACGGAGCATTTCCGCGACGCCTAACAGGTAGCCGTAATACAAATCGTCGGGCTTTATCCTGTCCTCGAAAGGAAAAACCTTTTGATTCAGCCAGTCCTGCAACATGAGATTCTCGCCGTAACCCCTGAGAAGGGTCATCGGCGTATGGCAGTGTATATTATACATGCCGGGGATCAGCAGCCTGTCGCTGCCGTCATAAACTTCGCCCCAGTCCTCGTTTTGAGGCAGGTCTTCCCAGGAACCCACATAGGCGATGCACTCGCCCCTGGTCGCCACCGTCATATGATCCTGTACCTCGAAAGACGGATTGATCATTTGAATGTTTTTAAACAACATCAGAGATATTCCTTTCCTGTTAAAATACGGAGAATTCTGTGGAAGGGAGCTGTACGAAAACGCTGATACTGATCGTAACGATTGAACGAGTTGGGTCAGTGATAGAACAAGTTGGTCTTGTGATCATTTTTATATATCTTGCAGTGATTATTATTAAGTATGGGATTATTATACTTATTTTTATACGCCAGCGCAACTTAAAGGCGCTAGTGGTATTTATTCAGGATCAGTGATAAGGGCAGAGGGATAGCGTTTGGTATAGCGCCGTGCCTGCCGGATGCTATCCCTCTGCTTTAAGCAGATCCTGAATAGATATCGCTATTGTTTTGGCGCGCAGGGTGATGTAATATAGTGTTATTATGGAGAAAGGGTAGGTAGACTACCATGACAGTAAAACTTTGGATCCGGCATTGGTCCGAAAAAGAGAGAATAGAGGCGGATGCCAACGAAGGCGAAAGCCTGCTGGCCTTGTCAGAGCAATACTGTCCGGAAAGAAACCTGCCGATCCTGGGCGCGCTGTATAATAACGAAGTCGTGGACTTATTTACGATTGTAGAAAAACCGGGCTCCATCGAGTGGCTGGATATGTCCAGCGACCAGGGTATGCGCATTTACAGGCAAAGCCTGGTCATTCTTTTGGCGCAGGCGGTTAAGGCGCTTTTTCCCCAGTGGAAGCTGAACGTGCATCATGCTATAGGGAAACACTGGTATTGTGAGCTGGAGGGCACCGCTTATCCTTCCGTCAGGACGCTGGAATTGATCAGCGAACATATGAATCAATTGATCGAGAAGAACGAACCCATTCATTCCAAGATCTATCCCCTGTCAGAAGCTGTACCGATGCTGGAGAAAGCAGGCTACGGGGATACTGCCGGCTTACTGGAACGCGTTGGCAAGGAATGCGTCTGCATCTATAGGATGGGGGAGCAGGTATTTCATTCTTTCTATGCTCTTGCGCCAAGCGCGGGCTGCCTGAAAGTTTTCAGCCTGGAGCCGAGTGAACGGGGCTTCCTGCTGCGCTATCCTGTAGAAAGCGTGCCGGAGCGCGTGGCGCCTTTGGTGGAGATGCCCAGAGTTGCCGGCATTCTGCGGAAAACAAGGGACTGGACCAAGATACTCGATATATCTGACGTATACGGACTGCATCGGGCGATCTCCGGAGGCGCCGGGGCTGAAAGGGATCTGATCCATGTCTCTGAAGCGTTGCAGGAGAAGTTTCTGGCGAATGTGGCGGATCAAATCTATGAAGACAGGGACAGGCTGCGGGTGATCCTGATTGCCGGGCCTTCGTCGTCGGGCAAGACGACCTTTTGCTACCGGCTGTCGATACAGCTTCGGGTGCTGGGCTTGCGGCCAAAGGTCCTGTCCACAGACGATTATTTCGTCAACCGCTGGGAGACGCCGAAGAACCCTGACGGATCCTATGATTTCGAATCTCTGCGGGCGATCCATGTGGATTTGTTCAACGACCACCTGACCAGGCTTGTCGCCGGGCAGGAAGTACGGACGCCATCCTTTGACTTTATTGAAGGCAAACGGAACGATGATAGCCGCATTATGCAAGTGGAACCCGGCCATCCGGTCATCATCGAGGGTATCCACGCTTTGAACGAAGCGCTGACGCCGGCGATCAGCCGGGCAATGAAATTTAAGATTTACATCAGTTCCATGGCGCAGATCGATATCGATTCCTACAATCGGGTAACCACAAGCGACGCCAGATTACTCAGAAGACTGGTGCGGGACTCTCAGTTCAGGGGCCGACCTGCAGCGGCTACCTTGGCGCAATGGCCTTTTGTCAGACAAGGGGAGGAGCAGAATATTTTTCCCTTTCAGGAGGATGCAGACAGTATTTTTAATACGGCGCTGCTTTATGAAACAGGGGTATTTAAGAAATACGCAGAGCCTATGTTGCAACAGATCAGTCCGGATAGCAGAGAATATGCCGACGCCCAGAGACTTTTGTCCATACTATCCTATTTCCCCCATATTGACGATACCTTTGTGCCATTGAACTCCATTATCAGGGAGTTTATCGGGGGCGGTTCCTTATCTGATATGGATTGAGCAAATAGCACATTGAACGAATCGCATATTGAACGAATAGCGCGAAAAAGAATAAGGAAGGGTCAATTGTGTTAACAGAAGAAAAGAAAGATAGGATCAACTTTATGGTGGAAGCCGACGTGCTGCGTTTCGGTGATTTTGTGACGAAGAGCGGCAGAAATACGCCTTATTTTATTAATACAGGAAACTATAAAACAGGCAGTCAGTTGGCTACTTTGGGTAAGTTTTACGCCGGTATGGTGCACGCCGTACTGCGGGACAGATTCAGCGCGATGTTTGGCCCGGCGTATAAAGGGATTCCGCTTGTTGCGGTATGCGCCACAGCTTACTGGGAGAAATACCGGGTGGATAAGCCGTATTTCTTCAATCGTAAGGAAGAGAAGGATCACGGCGAGGGAGGTTCGATCATCGGGTATCAGCCCATGGATGGCGACAGGATCATCCTGATCGAAGATGTGATCACAGCCGGCACTGCCGTCAGGGAGATTTTACCTTTATTGAAAAGTTTTGGCGATGTGCAGGTGACGGATATGTTTATCTCCGTTGATCGCATGGAATATGGACAGACGCCGGGGCAAAGCGCCGTGGCGGAGGTCGCCGGCGAATTCGGCCTGCAGGTACACGCGCTGGTGAATGTAGACGATATCCGGGAATGGCTTGCGGAAAGCGGCCGGGACCCGGAAGAATTGCGCCGTATGGATGCGTACCGGGAGAAATACTGTGTCAGATCCTGACCAAGCGCAAGCAGCCCTTTCCCAATATGCGGATAGGATCGAAAAGGCATTGGAGGCGTATATCCCGGACTGCCCTTATCCCGAGTCCAGGGTGACGGAAGCGATGGGCTACAGCTTGCTGAGCGGGGGAAAAAGGATACGCGGCGCCATACTGATGGCATTCTACCGGCTGGTTCGTGAGGACATGCAGCCGGCTTTGCCCTTTGCTTGCGCTGTGGAAATGGTACATGCCTATTCCCTGATACACGATGATCTGCCCTGTATGGACGACGACGATCTGCGCAGGGGGAAGCCTTCCTGCCATATCGCTTTTGGTGAGGCAACCGCCCTTCTTGCCGGAGACGCCCTTTTAGGGCTGGCTTTTCAAGCTATGGCGGAAGCCGGCAGCGCCGCAGGCGACGCCGCCGGCGACGTCTGCTTTTCGCCGGAGACCGTCCTGCAGGCCATCCTCTGC
Source organism: Clostridiales bacterium (assembly GCA_009777025.1). Taxonomy (GTDB): domain Bacteria; phylum Bacillota; class Peptococcia; order DRI-13; family UBA5745; genus WRMS01. The sequence continues at coordinate 5,703 of WRMS01000070.1, forward strand.
CTGGCCCGCGCCATAGGTCCCGGGGGCATGATTGGCGGGCAGGCGCTGGATCTGGCCTTGGAGGGCGGTCACGCCACGCAGGCGCAATTGGATCGAATGTACAGAAAGAAAACAGGCGCGCTCATCCGTGCGGCGGCACAAATCGGCTGCCTGCTGGCTGGCGCAGAGGCGGCGGCGACAGCGGCGGCTTTACGCTATGCGGATTGCCTGGGCTTGGCCTTTCAGATCATCGACGATATCCTGGACGTCGCCGGCGATGCGGCGCTACTGGGAAAGCCTGTGGGCAGCGATCAGGCACGCGGCAAAAGCACCTATGTCAGCCTCCTGGGATTGCGGGAGGCGGAACGCTGTGCAGCAGAGCTGCATAGGCAGGCAAAAGAAGCGCTGGGCGCTTTGCCCGGAGATACCGGGTTTCTGCTCGGCGTATCCGATATGCTCCTGCATAGGCAGCGTTGACGCATTGCCGGAAAGCGGCGCCACGGGATAGCTAGCCTGTGCGCCGTCGTCGCGCGGGGGATGAGCAAAGCTCAATGCAGGTAGTTGTGCAGTTGCTTGATCACTTCGTCAAAATTAAGAGGCTTTCCAATATGGCCGTTCATTCCGGCAGCCATACATTTCTCTATGTCCTCGCGGAAAACATTCGCCGTCATCGCGATAATCGGGACCGACTTGGCGCCCGGCACATCGAGTTCCCTTATGCGGCGCGTGGCTTCATAACCGTCCATTTCGGGCATTTGTACATCCATAAATATCATGGCATATTTATCAGGTGATTCGCGAAACAGGCGAAGCGCTTCCCCGCCATGCTCCGCACAATCGATTTCCAGGCCCATTGGCTCAAGCAGCGACAGGACGATCTCCCGGTTAATGTCCACATCTTCCGCAAGCAGGATTACATGGCCGCTGAAATCGTCATGAAAATCAGGACCGTCATCGGAAGCGGAAGGCGTAACCTGCTCTGTCCCTCTGTTTTCACACATACTGTCATTGATTACGTCCAGGATCATCGAGGGGAATAAAGGTTTAGGGAGGAACTTGGTCACGCCTGCGCTGCGTGCGTCAGCCTCGATAAAGTGCCAGTCTGTTGAAGAAAAGATGGTGACAATGGAGTTATGCGGCGTTTTCTCCTGGATTCTCCGGGCGAGTTCAACGCCATCCATACCGGGCAGTTTCCAGTCGAGGAAATAAATATCATACCTTCCATTCTTCTCAATCCATTCCGCGGCTTCCTCTCCGCTGGCGACCACATCGCATGTTATACCCAGACTTTCAGATACCGCGAGGAAGAACTCCCGGATTTCCGGCTCGTCATCTACGGCAAGAACGCGGATGTTTCCCCAATTCACACTATCGTCAAGAAGCTGCTTTTTCTCATAAGCAGCGCATTCAAGAAACACGGTAAAGATAAATTTGGAACCGGCGCCAGGTTCCGATTCAACCCAAATTTTCCCTCCCATTAGTTCCACTATACGTTTGGAGATAGACAGGCCCAGACCTGTGCCCCCGAATCTGCGCGAGGTACTGGCGTCTGCTTGTTCGAAAGACTGAAACAGGCGCTCTTTCTGCTCGTCGCTGATGCCTATCCCTGTATCCTCGACACTGATTTGCAAGCAGCAATAGCCTTGATCAGCCTGTTGGGAATCGTTGTCATCCGTTACGAGCCGGGAGTCAAGCACGATCGTACCCTCTTCGGGCGTAAACTTGACCGCGTTCGATAATAGATTGGTAATAACTTGTGATAGCCTCTGGTCGTCTCCAACCATGGTTTGCGGTATATCTTTTCCAATGTGGATGAAGAATTTCTGTCGTTTCTCGTCGACGCGGAGATTGATCACATCCGCGACTTTTTGCAGCATTTTTTCAAATTCAAAGCTGACGTGAGAGAGCTCGAATTTATCGGCCTCGATCTTTGAAATGTCCAGGATATCGTTAATAATACCGAGTAATTGCTTTGACGCGTTTTCGATTTTGTGAAAGGCGTCATTTTTCTTGTCTAAAGCCTGCGCCAATTTACCGATGGTTGTCATTCCGATGATGGCGTTCATGGGCGTCCGGATTTCGTGACTCATATTGCTTAGGAAGGAACTTTTTGCTTTGGACGCCTCTTCCGCGATCAATACCTGTTCTTCAAGCTGCTGTGTACGTTGTTTCACAATCCTCTCCAGCGTTTCATTCATTTGGGAGGTCTCTTCATAACGGTTGGTGTATTTTCGCGCCAGGATAAAAGCCATAAAGAGCATCAGAATCGAAAAACCGTAACGGGTAAGCAGGACGCCGGTATACAGGAATGCCATATCCACCATATCGAAAACGGCTGTGCATAATATGATGATCATGGGGATAAAAATATTTCCGAGTTCTGTGTGCGTCAAGCTCAATGGGAATACTTCCCCAAAACCGGCGGGAGTGCCGTCCGTTTCCCCATCCTTTCGCATCGCATTGATATTTTTGACAAAGGTATAAATGAGGTCGTATCCGAAAATATGGAGTAGATAGACGCTGCCGAGAATTTGCCAAATCGTCAGCAGGTCGCCGGCAAACCAAATGGTGAAAAGGCATTGCAGCACAATCAAGCCGAGGCAGAGAACGCCGTAAATCTTCGTAGCCAGTTGAATTTTGCTGAAGTTGAGGTTTTCCAGGAATACGGCAAAGGCGAAGAAGAGAAGATACAAAGCGGCGTATTCAATACGCTGGGTGATGGCGGTATCTCCGAAAATGTGGTAGATAACCGGGCTGCGCGCGAAATAGTACACCGCCAGCATGCCGGAGAATACGCCAAACAAGAGGTTATACAAATCGGTTTTTCTGAGATAATACAAAAGGATATGGTAAAGCCCTATAAAGATAAAGATCGTACATAGCGCTACCGTCAGAAAACTGGCGCTGGCGTTGGATATGCGGCTGTAGTCGCCTATATAGTAAGGCCCTGTATAGTATAGACCGGTAAACGCGCTGCTGCGCGCCCCGATAATGTGAATGACAAGATAATTGACGCCTTCATTCAGGAACCGTTTATCAAAGGGGATGCTAACCCCTCTTTGGCTGAAGAAAGACGTGATCCGGTTATCTGCGTCCAGATGGATATGCTTCGCAATGAGATCGCCATTGATATAGATTTCCCAGTTTTCGCCTATCGCTGCCAGGTACATGCCCGGCGCGACAGGGTTGTCGCCATAGAGTCTTTCGATTTTTTCCCAATCCAACTCAAAAGGGATCGATATGGTGAAATCTTCAATCCTGCGTTCCTTAGTGGACAAAAAGTCGGAATCATTTTGCGCATAGGCGCTTGCGGGTAAACGATTCATGCGAATCGCGCGTTTGTGGTTCGCGGGAAACACGACGTTCCAGTCTATCCAATCGGGTGGCAAGTTCGCATATGCAGGTTCGTAGCCGTTTTTTACATAAGCGGGAAAGGCCACTAAATCTGTGTAGAGAGGGTCTTCCGTAACAGAACCGCCGATTCCCAAACTGAAGAAGAATACTGCCGCAACAGCAATGACATAGACGAGGGCAAGCCAAAGGGCTATGTTTTTTCGATAAATGACCCGATCACCCCCATATTCGTATTAATATGCCCTGGCATCGATATCCTCTTGCGTGATGGTTGCGGCGTCAAAGCTCATTTCTTCTACATAAGCAAGTTTATCCGGAACTTCTCCCTTTTCCAACTGCAGAATAACGGCCTCCACCCGGGGACCGTGCAAAGGATTACATTCTACATTATAGTTGATCTTGCCTTGCAGCGTGGCTTCCAGCCCGGTGCGCGTCGCGTCAAAGGAAAGGATCGTGACCTCTCCGTTCACGCCGTAAGTTCGCGCCGCCATGTCCATCGCTTCCATTGCTCCATAGGCCATATTGTCGTTCTCACAATACAAAACATCGATGCGCGTATATTGCTTCAGGACATATTCCATGACTTCCTTGCCTTTTACCTGCGTGAAATCACCCGAATCGCGATAGATGATTTCCCAGCCCGAATTTCGATCAACGCCGGCCTGAAGACCTTCCGTACGGCCAATCTGTGCAGACGAACCCATGCTCCCCTGTAAATGTACTATATTTATGCTTGACCTAGCTTCGAATGCATTTTCCATCCAGGCGACGGCGACGTCCCCTTCTTTGCGGAAGTCAGAACCAACCCAGCAGGTAAAAAGGTTGTCGTCCGAGGTTTGGATCATCCGATCGACGATGATGACCGGAATGCCGGCGGCTTTCGCTTCCCGGAGGACATCGTCCCAGCCCTCTTCGCTGACAGGCGCGAACACGATATAATCCACTTTAAGTTCAATAAATTCCCGTATGGCTGCGATTTGGTTTTCCAGTTTTTGCTGCGCGTCTCTGAAAACCAGACGATAGCCGTTCTCTTCGCTAAATGTGTCCCGCATCGATTTACTATTGGCATGTCGCCAATCGGACTCTGCGCCTACCTGGGAAAATCCGACGACAATCAAGCCCTCTGTGTTTTCCGATGGATTGCGGGAATCATTGCTGCCTTGCGTACACGATGCAAGCATCATGAACAACAAGCACAGCAGGATCCATACCCGTTTTTTCACTGTATCTATCCTCCTGGTGTATTATATTTTATTTGAATGGTTGAACGAATCTTCATTAATATAATTCGCTAAATTTTAAATGGGTGAAAAGAAAAGATGTAGCTTTTCTCAGAAACGTCTGCTCTACGCCACGCCAAGAACCAGTACTGGCGCAGCTTGATTTGAATGCTCATTCAGACATTGTTCCCTATCTTATATAACGGCATTTCTTGTTATTTTCAATTTGCATCACAGATGACAGACGGTCATGCCCAGGGTGCCGGGACCGGTGTGGACGCCGATGACCGCGCCGGTTTCCTCAAAGCAATCCAGGACTCTTCCGTATGTTTCTTCTATTTTTGTTTTCAGCATTTCCGCCATCGTTTCGCAGGCGCCGTGAATGACGCCGCTGCGGAGCGGTTTACGGCCTCCCAGCAAACTGTGTCCGTGATCCACCATTTTTTGTATAGCCTGCCTCTGACTTCTGACTTTATCAAAGGCTTCATAAACGCCGTCTTTGACGTGAATGATCGGTTTAATGTTAAGGATGGAGCCGATAAAGGCTGTCGCTTTGCCGATACGGCCGCCTTTATGTAAGTATTCCAATGTGTTCAGGCAAAACATTGTTTCTGTATGGGTGGATACCAATTGAAGGTGATCGAGGATCTTCTTGAGATTCGCGCCTTCTTTGCACATGCGTACAGCTTCCAGAACCTGAAGGCCCATTCCGAAGCTGATATTGCGGCTGTCAAAGGGATAGATATCCGCAGCGAGTTCTCTCGCGGCTGTTTCCGCAACGCTGACCGTGCTGCTTAAACCGCCGGATATGTGGATGGATAGAATCTGGCAATCGGGGCTTTCGTTCATAACTTTGCTATAGGTGTTCAGAAAATCTTCTTTAGTCGGCGTTGAAGTTTTGGGAATCGCATCTCCTGCAGCCAGGAGCATAGGGTAAAAATCTTTAGCGGAAAGGTCTACGCCATCCCTGTAGGAATCGCCTTTTGGAAAGTTGACATGAAGGGGTATGACCGCGATCCGGTTGTCTTTCGCATATCCCATTGGGAGGTCTGCGGTGCTGTCTGTGACGATGCGAATCTCTTTCTCAGTCATAATATCCTTCTTTCTGTCATGAATTGGGTTGACCCAATTCGAACTCAGCTGCTGAACGAAGATTCGTTCAACGCAACCACAGTTTACTTCTTTTTTGCTTGTTTGGCAAGGCACAACCAGGTTCATTTTGGTGGGGCAGTTACGTTGTTGTTACAGTTCAGTGCCGATTATGGTGGCGCCGGCACTGAATGGTAACGATATGTTACGGTAGGGCAAGACCGCGGATTGCGCCTACGGAAGCGTAGCCTTCCTGCTCAAGCCAAAGATGGATACCGTCTATAATCTCCGGTATACAGTAGGGGTTGACCAGATTGCCGGCGCCTACGGCAACCGCGGTCGCGCCGGCGAGAAGAAACTCGATGGCGTCTTCCGCGGAAACAATCCCCCCCATGCCAATGATCGGTAGATCCGTAGCCTGCGCGACCTGCCACACCATCCTGAGCGCTACGGGCTTAA
>WRMS01000071.1 GCA_009777025.1 Clostridiales bacterium
TTTGCGACACCCTAAGTCCGACAGCTTTTAGTACGCCTATTTCTCTGTAGTCTTCCTCTATTTTTGCAAGCAGGGTAAAACGAATACACAGGAAAGCTACAACGATAACGAGCAGGCTTATCAACACGAGCACGGCTATCATAATCCCGTCTGTCATCGCATTAGCCAAACGAATGATCGAAGAGGTTATTGCCGGCGGCCCGTTTGCCGGAAGTCCGGCGTTCAAATACTCGGTTTCAAAAACAGAGATTTGAGATATGTCATCAAAACGAAATTCAATTAGGTGTTCCATTATGCCCAGAGCCCGCATTTTCTCAAAATCGTTTTCACTGACAAGGAATCGCTTGGACGAAACAATGGAGGCGTTCATTTGCGAATCTCTCAAGAATCCCGCGACTGTAAAAGAAACGCCGCGTATCGTTATCGTATCTCCAATCTCCGCAGTTCCCTCTCTCATGTAATAGATTGGAACATAAACCTCACTGTCAGCAGGATAAACGATCTCATTGTTCAAGTCTAAAAGAAAATCAAACGATTGGCTCTGCTTTGAAAACCCGTTGTCTTGTACGCTCCACGCAAGCGTGTCTTCTCCGATTATGATTTCCGCACCGTCTATGTTCAAATATTCAAGCACTTGAAAAGCGTTCACCGTACTTTGCGTGTTCACAAAATTCTGCAAGCGCTCCATATCCAAATCACCTGTGTGCATTTGCATGAAGTGGGGCGATTTTGCTTCAACGAGCATAGTATCAATTGCGCCGAGAAGATTGACAATCAACGCCGCGGCAAGGGATGTGAGCATTGCGGCAACAAGGATAAAAGCGGTAATTGTTGTCGTGATCAGCTTGCTTTTCCGTATATCATTTTGTATAAGTTTACTGTACACGGGACACCTCTTTTTCCCGATGAGCGGCTGTTGTTCTTCCGTCAATCGGTTTTTCTGCCTTGATTGGTCATCCCTTGCATTCCCAGCCCGTTGAGAGCCAAAATTATTATACATCATAATTACGGAAGAATTAAGGAGAAAACATAAATCTGCTTGATTACACGGCAAACCGTTTTCATCTTTTGCCGCTTTCATCTTTTGCTTGATCAATACAGTTCAGCGCATTAGAATAAGGATAGAAAGCTATTGGCAGTCATAGAAGGCTGAGGACCTTTGTTTTCAGTTTTAAAAGATGATGATTTTTCGAGGATTAGGGGATAGTCCAAAATCGGCAAATGCCAAATAAAGATAAAAATAGAAATAGAAATAGAGCTGGAGGGATATACAATATGGGATTTAGAGAGAAATATGGAGAATGGGCCTTTGTTGCCGGCGGTTCCGAGGGGATGGGCGGCGCTTTCTGCGACCGCTTGGCGAAAGAAGGCATGCATGTAGTAGTCACAGGGCGCCATGGGGACAAAATAGAGAACAAATGTAGACAACTGGAGTCGGATTTTGGCGTCCAAACAAAGGCGCTGGTGATCGACCTGGGAGAATTGGACGTCCTGGATCAGGTGAAAGCTGCGACAGATGGGCTTGAGATTGGGTTTCTGGTGTATAATGCCGGACTGGCCAGCATGAGCCTGTTTCCGGATCGGGACATCGATTTTGAACTGTACCGACTGAATGTAAATGTCAGGAGCCAGCTTGCCCTCTCCCTGTGGTTTTCCAAAGGGATGAATGAACGAAAAAAGGGCGGGATCATCTTGCTTTCCTCCGTGGGCGGCATCGTAGGCTCCCCTTATATACAGACTTACTCTGCGACGAAGGCGTACAATTTTACTCTGGCCGAAGCCTTGTGGGGGGAACTGTCGGATCTGGGCATCGACGTTATGGCGGTTTTGCCCGGAAATACCATCGGGCAGAACTTTTCGGAAGTACCCGCAGGGACGCCGGGCTTTCAGACAGGCGCCGAAGTGGTGGAGGAAGCTTTTGTGCATTTCGGAAAGGAACCGGCTTTCATTGCCGGCCAACACAACCGGGATTTGCTGGGGAATATGTTCCCAATAGAAATGAGAAAGCAAGCCATTGTCCTGATGAAGCAGCAACTGGAAGCGACGATGGCTCAGTTTGGGACAGGGGAAGACAAGAGATAAAACAAGATTATTTGATAAGGGAAAGGAATAGCGATGAATAAAGTACTGATGAATTGGATTGATGAAATGGAGGCGCTTACCCAACCGGATCAGATTGTCTGGATCGATGGAAGCAGAGAACAAATAGAAGAAATCACGCGCCAGGCTGTGGAGGAGACCCATGAACTGGAACGCCTGAACCCCGAGAAACTGCCGAACTGCTACCTGCATCGATCCGCGCTGAATGATGTGGCGAGGGTCGAGGAGAAAACCTTTATCTGTACGAAGAGGAAGGAAGACGCCGGTCCTACGAATAACTGGATGGATCCGGCTGCCTGCTACGAAAAGCTGGGGAAGCTTTTTCAGGGATCCATGCGGGGCAGAACGATGTATGTGATTCCCTACTCCATGGGCATCGTCGGTTCGCCTTTTGCTAAAATCGGCATGGAACTGACCGATTCCCGCTATGTCGTTTTGAATATGGATATTATGACCAGGATCGGGAAACCGGTTCTCGACGCCTTGGGGGACAGCGCGGATTTTGTGCGGGGGCTGCATTCCAAAGCGGAACTCAGCAATGAGGATCGCTATATCTGCCATTTCCCGGAGGATAACACCATCTGGTCCATCAACTCCGGCTATGGCGGCAATGTGCTTCTCGGGAAGAAATGTTTTGCCCTGCGCATCGCTTCCCATCTGGGACGGCAAGAAGGCTGGATGGCGGAGCATATGCTGATCCTGGGTATAGAAGACCCGAAAGGCGAGGTCAAGTACATCGCGGCGGCTTTCCCTTCCGCCTGCGGAAAAACCAATCTGGCTATGTTGATCCCACCGGCACTGTATCGTGAAAAAGGCTATAAAGTTTGGTGCGTCGGCGACGATATCGCCTGGCTCAGGGTGGGTCCGGACGGCAGATTATGGGCAATTAATCCGGAAGCGGGTTTCTTTGGCGTAGCGCCCGGTACAAACGAGAAAACCAATCCCAACGCGCTTGGCACAGTCCAAAGGGATACGATCTTTACGAATGTGGCGCTGAACCTGGACGACAATACGGTATGGTGGGAAGGACTGGATAACGAACCGCCAAAGAATGCCTTGAACTGGAAAGGAGAGAGCTGGGATCCTGCTTCCGGCGAACCCGGCGCCCATCCCAATTCCCGCTTTACCGCCAGAGCGATCCATTGCCCCTGTATATCCAGGGAATTCGAGAACCCAATGGGCGTACCGATTTCCGCTATCATTTTCGGCGGTCGCCGCGCAAAGACGGCGCCATTGGTCTATCAGTCAAGAAACTGGCAAAACGGCGTCTTTGTAGGGTCGATCATGGCTTCGGAAACGACGGCGGCGGCGACCGGCGCCGTTGGCGTGGTACGCCGCGACCCGATGGCTATGCTGCCTTTCTGCGGGTACAACATGGGCGACTACTTCTCCCACTGGCTCGAAATGGAAACGAAAATTACGAATCCGCCGAAAATCTTCAATGTCAACTGGTTCAGGCTGGATGAAGAGAGGCGGTTCATCTGGCCCGGTTACGGCGACAACTTGCGCGTATTGCTGTGGATACTCGAACGCTGTGAAGGCAAGGCGGATGCGGTGGAAACCCCGATCGGCTTCCTGCCCCGCCCGGAAGACATTAACATTGAGGGGCTGCCTGATGTAAGCCTGGACACCATGCGGGAGTTGCTCAAAGTCGACTCCCAACTCTGGCGCGAAGAAGTAAACAGCGTCCGCAGCTTTTATGAACAGTTCGAAGGCAGGATCCCGTCTGTGCTGTTGCGCGAATTGGATACGCTGGAATCCGCGATCAACCGGTGAGAAGGAGAAGCGGCGCCATCGTTAGCGCCTGCAGCCGACGGGGTAGGCGCCAACGATAACGAACAGCCTGCGAGGAAAGCAGAACAATCGTAAGGGCTGTCCGGATGCTAGCGTCATATCCGGACAGCCCTGTTGTCGTTTGTGGTGTGTTTGGTTATTTCTGTGGACTAGTGGTCTGTTAAACCACTAGTTCGCGGATAAGGGATCGCTATACTCGATGAAATTCGCGCCGTCCGCATTGCAGATGGGGCAGCGACCGGGGCGCTCGATAACCACTTCGCCGCAGACCGGGCAGCGGTAGATGACGCCATATTTGCTGTCGATATAATCTGTGTTCGCCAGATTCGTAAATACATCTAAATAGTTACCCGCGTGTATTTCTTCGGCTTGCCTTGCCAGGTTGAAGATGCGTCTGGCATTGGTATCGCCGGCGTTCATGCCTTCGGCTTCCGCGGTTGCCACAAACCCGGGATACATAACTTCATATTCGTAGGTTTCGCCATTAAAAGCCGCCTGCAGATTCTCCTCTGTCGACCCAACCACCGGCTTACTTGCTACAGGCCGCTGTGTCGCGCCCAGGGTTTGCAGGATGGCCCATTCGTCTTCGGCGTGTTTCGCTTCGGCGTCCGCTGTAGCCTGGAACAGACGGGCGACGACGAGAAATCCGTCATTGCGCGCTTGTTCGGCAAAGGCCAAATACGCGGCGTTTGCGTTGGTCTCCCCCTGTACGGACTCATAGAGATTCGCATACGTCTCACTATCCTGTGCTGTCGCTTCAGGCGCCGTTTCTTCTTCAACATAATCAGCGGTTGTCAAATACGCGGTTTTACTCTCATTATCCCATTCCAGTTCAGCATCGAAAACCTCAGACACCCCTCTCAGCTGGATGTAGATCCGCCCATCATACAGCATGGTACTGGTATCGGTCATTTCTCCGTTGACAACAAGCTTTGCATAATCAAAGATAACGCTGATTGTTTCGTTTGTCGCGGCAAACGCCAGCGTCGACCAAATGAGAATAATTCCTGTTAATATCCCTGCGATATATTTTTTCATAAATTCACATCCTTTTCATGATGTCTATCACGTAAATCAACTCTATTTCTCTGTGAAAGCTAAGCAATTCCTTATCTATTCAGACAGCTTGTTTTCAATGCGTACATTGTAGGAATGCGGGACGTCTACGAAATCATAAGCATTCCTCCTCGTATCAAGATTTTCCCTGGTGGTTAGTTAATGCTAACAATAATGATTGTCATTATCATTGATCTAAATATAAATTCAAGAATAGAAAAAGTCAATACAAAGGTATAGATTTTCCCATATTTTTCGTCGATACGGTTTGATTTTTGACCAAGCGTAAGGTAGTATGTAGAGAGAACGAAACACATAGCAGTCCGGGATGCGGAACATAGTCCCGGAAAACTTATACGCAAACAAGAACAGAAAGAGGAGGTAAGGCGGATGACACAAGACTATCGCAAATGGCCGGAGTTCGATTGGCTTTCGGGCATGATAGACTGGAAAAAAGCAGAAAAGATCACAGCAGGCGTAGACATAGGCACTACAAGCGCGCAGGCGGCCATCTTGTGCGACGGGCAATTGTTCGGCTGCGCAAATATACGTACCGGCGTGGATTTTCGTAAGACAGCCGATATAGTGATGGAGAGGGCATTGGGCCAGTCCGGCATGAAGACGGAGGATATCACTGAAATTGTCAGTACGGGATGGGGACATCAGAATGTCGCCTATGCGCGGCGCTCCCTCGACGAAATCCAATGCCATGCGAAAGGCGCGCGCTATATGTATGGCCCGGAAGTGACGACGGTGGTGGATTTGGGAGGGCAAACGACGAAGGCGATACGGCTGCATAGCTGGGACAGAGTCATGGATTTCATGTTGAATGACAAGTGCGCCACAGGCATGGGCCGCAACATTGAGATCCTTTGCGATATCCTGCAAATCTCCATTGAAGAGATAGGAGAAAAGTCTCTCGACGTCAAGATGGATCCCGAACCGGTGAGCACAACTTGTTTTGCCTTTGCGGATACAGAGACGATCGGACAGTTCCGTACCGATTTCAGAGCCGAAGCGATGAGCCCGAACGAAATCTACGCTTCCCATTTGTTCGCGGTAGCCTGGAGGATACTGGGAACCATTGGCAAGCTTCAGCCCTTGGATGTGGGCGACATCACGGTCTATAAAGAACTGGCTTTCACCGGCGGCCTGGCCAAAAACCCGGGCATAACCGCCAGGATTGAAAGAGAGCTGGGGGTCACCGCCCTCAGAAGCGAATATGACCCCCAACTGGCCGGCGCTATCGGTGCAGCGTTGTTGGCCTAGCGGATTTTCAAGAAGGAGGGAAGCAAATGGCTAGTTTCAGAGAATGCGCCGCCGGCCGCCATCGCTACGCCGAAGAATGGAAGGCGCGGACCGGAGGCAAGGTACTGGGCTATTTCGATACGTATTTTCCGGAAGAGCTGGCGTATGCCGCGGGCGTCCTGCCGGTGCGGATCCTGGCGGAGCATGAGCCGGACATTCTATCGGATAAGTGGATTTATGCGTCCTGTTATCCCGCGAAGGATATGATTAATCAGTTCCTCAAAGGCAGATACGATTACCTTGACGGGCTCATCACTTCTGAAGGCTACTGCCAGTGGATGTTTCATGCCTATGAAGTCATCACGAACAATAAGCCCGAACTATTCAGCCATTATATGTTCTTCCCCGATTATACCGAGGCCTCTTCGGCAAAGATCGCGCTTCATTCGGAACTGGAGGTGCTGAAAGGCAGGATCGAGCAGTGGACGGGCAAGGGGATTACCGACGAAGCGCTGGACAATGCCATCGAAGTATACAATACCAACCGGCGTCTGCTGCGCAAGATCTATGAACTCCGGCGGGCGGACAGGCCGGCCATCCTCGGCGCTGAAGCGATGCAGGTGATGCTGGCCAGCCAGATCATGGATAAGGCGGAAATGAACCCCCTTCTTGCGCAATACATCGAGGAGCTGGAAGATCGGGCGCCTTACGAAGACCGTATCCGGCTGATGCTGGTGGGCAGCGAGACCCATGATACCCGGTTGGAGGAGCTGGTGGAATCCCTGGGCGGCAATGTGGTGGTCGACGAGCTGGACAACGGGACTTCCTATTGCTGGAACGAGGTCATTCCTCAGAAGGACCGCCTATTGGCCATCGCCCTGCGCTATCTGGGCCGGCCCCATAACCCGATCAAAGACTGCAACTGGCTTCGCCGGCCGCAGCATATATTTGAGCTATTCGAAGACTTTACAGTAGACGGCGTGCTGGTGGTCAAACAGATTTACTGCGCGCCGCATGGAACGGACAACTACGCAGTCTGGAAGATATTGCGGGAACGAAACGTCCCCTTCCATTTCTTTGAGCGGGACGGCAGTATCCCTGTGGATGAGACGGGCTTACGGCTGGAAGCGTTTATGAATATGCTCCGCCCCGGCCTTACCCGCCTGGCAGGCTGGCATACGCCACTAAGCATATAAAGGGGGAATACAGTATGAAAAAAGGGCAATTATGGGAAACCAGGCCGCTGGATTCCTGGGATAAAGCCAAGGAACTCCGGGCGAAATGGCAGAAATCCATAGAGAGCAAAGAGAAAGTAGTTGGCCAGGGCAATACCAGCTTTGTCGTGGACTGGCAGGTATGTTTCCCGGCGATAACGGTCATCGAAGATAACCCAGCCGGTTCGATGATCGCCGCCAAGAACGACCCGTTCGCCAGAAAGTCCAGGCTTGCCTGTGAGATACGGGGCTGGGGCCGCGAGATCTGCGGTTACCACGGCACGCTGTGGGGGACGCAGTTTCTGGGGTATCAGGAGGACGGGAGCCCCTTCCCTAAGCGGAAGTTCACCGTCCCCTTTCCCTGCATCTGCGACTCCCATACCAAACGGGGCGAACAGTGCCGGGCTTTCGAGCCTATCCCCCGCTGGGCGAACGACTACACCTGCTACATCGGCGAATACGACGAGGAGCGGGAGAAGGCAATGCTGGAGCATCGGAATTATTGCTCCTTGAAAATGATCAATGAGATGGAGCGGGTCTTCGACCAGAAGTTCGACGATGACAAAATGATCGAAATGATCCGCGCCGAAAGCACCATCGCGCAATATCGGCAGGATGTGTCTTACTATATGACATTTAAGCCGGCGCCCCTGACGGTCAAGGATATCTACTCCTTCTACACACTGGGCGGCCTCACCAAACTGGACCCGGAGGAGACGGTGAATTTCTGGAAAATGTTCAGGGACGAGGTAAAGTGGCGGGTGGACAACCAGATCGCGGGCCTGGGCACCGAGCGCTACCGCTGGATGGAAGCCCATCCCCCCTCCTGGCACTATCTGAAATACTATCGCTATATGGAACAATACGGCGCGGTCTGTATCGGCTCCCAATACTCTAACGGTACGCCGATGGAGCGCAAACCGGACGGAAGCCTGGTGGAAAGGGCGTATCCCGGGTTTTCCAAAGATATCGCCCTGGAGACCAGGGAGGACGAGATCCGCTATATGACCGGGCTGGACGCCAGAGCGCCCCATCACTTCAAGCAGGACGAATACCTCAGACCCAATGCCCTGAACGAATTCGCCGAGCTCTACCAGGTGGACGGCGCTATGTTTGGCCTGTGGCGGGGCGGTGTAGGCTGCAATATGCTCCGGAAAGAACAGGCGATGAAGCTCAGGCTCATCGGTAAGAGCGTCCTGTTTTTCGAAGGGAGTCAGCCCGGGGACCGCACCGACCTGGACGAAAAGCGATTCCTGGATCAGCTGGACGGCTGGATGGAAGGCCAGGGGCTGCGGAAACTAGAGGATTAGGTATAGGAGGTGAGGAGGAAATGATTACAGCCGGTATAGACGTAGGCTTGGAGAATATTAAAGTAGTCATCCTGCAAGACGGCAAGATCATCGGTCGCGGCATAGGAAGGACCGGCGGCGCCGGGCGTGCCTCCGCGATTGAGAGCGTCATGGCGTCGGCATTGCAGGAGGCGAAGATAGAAGCCGGGAATGTGGAAAAAACGATCGCCACTGGGAAAGGAAGATATGACGCAGCCATTGCCGGGGAACAGTATACCGAGCTGGTGACAGCCGCCAGGGCCGCCCGTTTCCTGCATCCGGACGCAGACGCCGTCGTGGACGCGGGCGCCGACGAGACGCTGATCGCGTCGATGGAGAAGGACGGCAGAATCCGGGAATCCACGATCAACCAGAAATGCGCCGCGGGGATCGGGACGTTCCTGCGCAATATGGCGGACAGGCTGGAGATGAGCCTGGAGGAGCTGGGCGCCCTGCCACCGGCGGATCCTGCCGGGATCACCGTCAGCGACGGCTGCGTTGTTTTCGGTGAGATGGACGCCTTAAGCTGCCTGAATCACGGCGCTTCGCCCAAGGAAGTCGCCGAAGCCGTTATCGAATCGGCGGCAATCCGAGCTTGTTCCGTCATTAAGGAACCGACCCTGCCCATAGGGGATAAGATCCTTCTGGTCGGCGGATTGGCGAAAAACGCGGCTTTTGTCGCCGCACTGGAAAGGCAGGCTGGTATCCGCTTTATCATTCCGACGGACGCCGAATATGCGGGCGCGCTTGGCGCGGCATTGACGGCGATCCCTTTATCCTGAAGCTGAAGGGAGAGAAATGTATATGTCTAAAGTAATGACAGTGGAAGAAGCGGTTGCCCTCGTCAAAGACGGAGACGCCATCGTCACTTCGATGGCGGGGGGCGTCGGCAATCCTGATTATCTGATCAAAGGTATCGAAGACCGGTTCCTGGCGACCGGCTCGCCAAAAGGCTTGACCAAAGTCTCCGGCTGCGGCCATCCCAGTGACGCCCGCTTTGCCCATCCCGGCTTTCTGAAGCGCTTTATCGGTTCCCATCCCGGTCCCTGTCCGCCCCTGCTGGAGATGATCAACGAGGATGCTATCGAGGCGTATGGCCTGCCTCAGGGCATTATGCAACAGTTGTATCGTTGTATAGCGGCGAAGCAACCGGGGCTGCTGTCCAAAGTCGGCATGGGTACGTATGTGGATCCCCGGATTGAAGGCGGCAGGCTCAACGATGTCTCAAAGGCTGATATGAGCGAGATCATGCGGGTCGGCGGAGAGGAATGGATCTTCTACAAGACCTTTCCTATCCATGCCGCTTGTGTGAGGGGTACGACAGCAGACGAAAACGGGAACCTGAGCATAGAAGGCGAAGCCCTGAAATTGGAAATCCTGGAAGTTGCGCTGGCGGTGAAAGCTTGCGGCGGCAAGGTTCTCGCCCAAGTAAAAAACGTCGTTGCAGCTGGGTCGCTAAAAGCCAAGGATGTGGTGATTCCCGGGGAATTGGTGGACGCGGTGGTAATTGTGGAGGAAGCGGAGAAGTACCACATGCAGACGAACAGAACCTACTATAACCCCTTCCTGAGCGGAGAGCTGAAAGCGCCCGAGGGCGCCATCGACCCGCCGCCGGCGATACTAGATCCGGCGGAGATTATCTGCCGCAGGGCTGCTTATGAGCTCTATCCCGGGGCGGTTGTCAACGTAGGGCTCGGCGTTGGCGTTGGGGTCTGTTCTGTGGCGGCGGTGGAGAATATGACCGAGCGGGTCACCTTTACTCTGGAGTTGGGCGCTTTTGGCGGGACACCGACACCGCGGAGCGACTTCGGCGCGACAAAGAACCCCACGTCGTTTATCGCCCACCCCAGCATGTTCGACTTTTATCACGCCGGCGGCCTCGATATCGCCTTCCTCGGTTCTGCGGAGGTGGACAGTATGGGTAACGTGAATGTCAGCCGGTTCGGGGAGTTGAAAGCGGGGCGCGCCCAGGGCGGCTTCATCGATATCAGCCAGTCTGCCAGGAAAGTCGTGTTTTGTACCTTCTTCAAAGGCGGCGGGTTTAAGGCTGCAGTGGACAACGGCAAGATGCAGATCAGCCAGGAAGGAAGAGAAGCGAAATTTGTCGACAAGGTAAACCAGATCACCTTCAGCGGGCCAATGGCTGTGGAGAAGGGACAGGAAATCGTCTATATTACGGAACGCGGCGTATTCAAGCTCAGTGCGGAAGGGGTCATGCTAACGGAAATTGCCCCTGGCATCGATTTGGATAAGGATATCCTCAGCCAAATGGGCTTCCCGCCGGTCGTCAGCAAAGACTTGCAGGTCATGGATGCGCGGATATTTATTGCCGGAAGAATGGGCTGTTTTGACTGAATAAAATGCCTGGAACGAAGGAGGATGCAGCCGATGACACACCATTATATTGTAAGTGCGATCATGAACGGCGACTTTTTATGCCCTATGGGCGCCGTTTGTCAAGAAGAAGAGCTGAAGGCTATTCTGAAACGCCAGGGCGTGAAGCGTTTTAAAGTCAAAATGATTGACGCAGAGCCGGTAGAGGCTTGGGAAGATGGAGACTGGCAGGAGGTCTAGCCAGGAGATATAGGAATCCCGCAAAGGATTCTTTAAAAAAGGGATTCCTATTGCGTCGCATTAGGAATAATTTCCAGGATTAAGTAGTAACGGGAGGTTTGCCGGAATATGGATGGATTAGTGGAACAGGCGCTGCAGTTTGGCTTCTCTCACGCGGCGCTGCTGGATACAAAAACCCTCGTCTTGCGAACGGAAGTACGGGATATGTGCGCCGCCGGAAAGTGCGGAATGTACAATAAGAGCTGGGTTTGTCCCCCCGCATGCGGAA
>WRMS01000072.1 GCA_009777025.1 Clostridiales bacterium
TCATTCCTCTCGCTTCCAAAATGCCAGGCTTTTCTGCCGCAGCGCTTTGCGCTCCATAGGCGCAGGCCAAAGATACTGCCGTTTGCCTTCCCGCATACCGGAAGCCAGATGGGAAAACACCTGCGGGTTCTCCCGGCTCAGCGTCCCGATCAGTTCCTTAACCCTGGTCCTCATGGTATAGCCGTCCAGGGGACAGGGGCTGAGCACCGCATGCAACCCCAACTCCGACGACGCGGCTACGATATCCTTCTCCCTTATATAGACAAAGGGACGGATCACCGTAACGCCGGTCCGGTCCAGATAGGTCTTGGGCATAAACGTGCCCAATTGCCCGGAGTACAGTAAGCCCATCAGCCAGGTTTCCACCGCGTCATCGTAATGATGGGCAAAAGCTACCTTATTAAAACCCTGCCGCTTTGCGTAATGATGCATCAGGGCCCTGCGCCAGTAGGCGCAGCGCGAGCAGGGGTTCTGCTCCGGATTTTGCAAAGTGTCGTCCGCCATATCCATCCGCTGCACATGCAGGGCCAGGCCGGCGGCGGCGGCGGCGTCCGCAAGGGGTTTGTATCCGCCATCCTCAGGCGGCCGGAAGCCAAGGTCGATATGCATGGCTTCCATCTCCACCGTCCAGGGAAGGCGCCGGGCCAAATAAGCAAAAGCGTATAGGAGAAGCGTGCTGTCTTTGCCGCCCGAAAGTCCCAGCAGGATCCTGTCCCCCGGCGCCAGCATATCGAACTCGGTGATCGCTTTCCGCATCCCTTTGATGATATACCGCGGTATGACAGGCTCCCGCTGACCGGCGCTGTCCGGCGGCGGGTAATCCGTCAGCACAGGCTGCTTTCGCCCTTCGTCGATTTCCGCCCATTGCTTGTCAATAGATTCTGTCATAACTCCGCTAAACCTTTCTCCAACCGCTTGCGTAATCGTTCTTCAAATAAGAACCCGTCTGTCTGCCAAAGCCCAGCGGAAAGCCTCCCATCGTGACCAGCGTCCAGCCGGGCTCGCCTTCCAGCATCAGCGTTTCTCCCCGCAGATAGCGCGCCGGCAACTCTCCCAGTGGATCGAGATCCAGCCTTCGCGCAAATTGATTCGCCATCAGCCCCATGGCAAGAGGCTGAGCAGGTACAAAACGGCCGTTACGGATTACACCCTGATACCATCCCGGACGGCTTACTTTAAGTCCCGCTAAATCCGGCAATCCGGCAGGCCTTTGATACACATGACCATGATAGATACCATAATTCGCTTTAGGCGGGCTGACCAGATGCGTCCGGATAAACTCCAGAAACGGCTCCAGTTCCCCCCCGGGCGTCTGCGAAGACAAATCGTTCGGACGGCTATCTGTGCTATGGCGACCTTTCTCAAAGGAAGCAAGGAATTGTCCTTCCCCCTCGACCAAATGGGGCCAGAGCTGGCGGCATTCCTTCAGCGTGACGCCCGGTTTCCATCCATTATAATAAGGCAAGGATACAAGGGAAAAATCAGGCTGTCTTGTCAGAAACGCGGCGACGGCGTCCTCATTCTCCAGAGGATTAAAGGTGCAGGTAGAATATACCATTCGCCCGCCATCCCGTAGCATCAGCGCAGCCTGATCCAGTATCTCATCCTGGATTGTACGGCAGGCTTGCCCGTTGTATCGGCGCCAACTTTGTATGGCGCCGGGCTCCTTACGCAGCATTCCTTCACCTGAGCAAGGGGCGTCGATGAGGATTTTATCAAAATAGCCCGAAAAGGTCGCCGCCAGCCGGCGCGGTTCTTCATTGAGTACGACGGCGTTGGTCGTTCCCCAGTGTTCCAGATTCCAGATCAGGGATTTTATCCGCTTGGGATTCGGATCGTTCGCAACCAAAAGCCCCTCGCCGGAAAGCGCCGTCGCAAGCTGGGTTGTTTTCCCCCCCGGCGCCGCGCAAAGATCCAAAACACGCTCCCCCGGTTGCGCGTCCAGCATCTCCGCCGGCGCCATGGCGCTTGGTTCCTGCAAGTAATAAAGGCCCGCTTGATAAAAAGGCAGTTTCCCCGGCCGTTCTTCCGCCGGAAACCGGAACCCTGCCGGCGACCAGGGAACGGGATGCATGGGAAAAGGGAGAAGCTTGACCAATTCCGATATCGTGATTTTGCCTGTGTTGCATCGCAGCCCATGCCATGGTTCCTGCTCCAGGCAGGATAAAAATGCGTCGAACTCCTCTTTGCCAAGCTGGCTTTCCAGTCGCGCTGCCAGGTTCTCCGGCAGATCCATCCTCAAGCGTATTTCTCCCTTCTCACAGACCCAACTCGTTCTATCACAGACCCGACTCGTGCCAGTGCTTTCATACGTCTTGCCCTGTCTCCGTAGCCGCACGCCATGCTTCCAGGCGATAGATCGGCTGTCCCATCAATAGAAAGCGTTGCTCGAATTCCGTCGGAATATTCTCTTCGAATCCGGAACGATAGAGATCCTTGCATAATTTACCCACTGACCAGCCTTCCCGAATAAACATACCCAAAGAATAGCGAAAAAAGCCTTTCTGGTCCGTCTTCAAATGCACTTGTCCGCCGGGTTTCAGCAGCTTATTATACAAGGATAGCTTTTCTTTTGCTGTCAAGCGTCTGGACTCGTGCCTGGTTTTCGGCCAAGGGTCGCTAAAATTCAAGTAAATCCGCTCAATCTGCCCAGAGGGAAAGAAAAGTCCGGCTGTAGCCGCATCGATTGGCAAAAAGCGAAGATTCCTCAGCGGCTTTGCCTGATTCTTCTTTGCGGCGATATAGAGCACGGTCCATGACTTTTCTATCCCTATAAAGTCAATATGCGGATATTTCATCGCAGCGCTCAGGATAAAGTCGCCTTTTCCTACGCCAATTTCTACGTGAATAGCAGCTTTCCTGCCAAATACTTCAGCCCAATCCGGTTGATAGGATGAAGCGCCCGTCTCCAGCACCCCCGGCATATCGGGCAACGCCGCTTCTCCTTGCCAGTTTCTCCGTAAACGCATGCGAAACCCCTTTGCATCCGGCATTACCGATCATTTTCATGTCTTTTTAATGATTATTATGCAGTCTTAAAATAAAATTTGCATTTATCAAATAAATGGTATATACTGTGCCTGACTTCGTTTTCTTGCGGTTGGCGAAAGATCTATTGGCTCCTGAGCTTAGATTTTGGTTGACTCCTAAGGAAAACGTCTCAACTCATTATCTGTCAGGAGGAATGACAATGGAAGACAAGACACTGGTATGTAAAGACTGCGGCGTAGAATTCATTTTCAGTGCGACAGAACAGGAGTTTTATGCGGAGAAAGGTTTTCAGAACGAACCCGCACGTTGTCCTGATTGCCGCCGGGCCCGCAAACAAGCTGCAGCGGAGAGCAGGGGCGAACGTCAGTATTACACTGTCAACTGCTCCGAGTGTGGCGTGGAAACCCAAGTTCCGTTCAAACCAACAGGAATTCGTCCAGTCTACTGCCGGGACTGCTATCAAAAGAATCAGTAGATCAATATGCCAACCTTGATCCGATAGCAGAAAAGTCCTCTCGCTTGAGAGGACTTTTATTTTTCCGGAAAACGCAAGGCATTTCCTGAAAAACAGAAGCCCTCTGATAGATGCACCCACTCAAGCGCGAAAGCCTTACCATTCTGTTGCCACTAGATTTCCGTCTTCCAGCACGATGATCGTGTGTTCAAACTGCGCTACACGAAAGCCCTCCGGCACCACCAGCGCCCATTCGTTATAACCGCAATTGGTTACCATGTCCGGTCCTTCGGATACAAAGGGTTCCAATGCGATCACCTGTCCCTGGCTGAGCCTGTTTCTCTCTTGCCGGCTATAATAATTGAGAATATTCTCCGGAGCCTCATGCAGGCTGCGGCCCAGCCCATGTCCGCAAAGATTCTTAATCACGGTCAAATCATAGGATTTGGCGACTTGCTCTACCGCATTGCCAATCCGGTTGACCTTGCCGCCCGGTTTTGCGGCTGCGATAGCCGCTTCTCTTGCTTCGAGACAGATCCGGCACAACTCGTGTACTTTCTCGTCCTCTATTTCAACGGCAATGCTCATGCCTGTATCCGCAAAATACCCGTGAAGCTCTATGGAAACATCGATATTAACCAAATCTCCGGCTTGAATCTGCCGGGATCCCGGTATACCGTGGGCCACTTCCGGCAGAACGCTGATACAGGTTGCGCCGGGAAACGAATACAACAACATTGGCGCGGATTTCGCGCCATGCCGTATCATCATTTCTTCTCCGATTTTGTCTAATTGTCCTGTAGAAATCCCCGGTCTGAGACGATCTGCCATCTTGTGCATAATTTCAGCGGCGACCTTGCCGGCTTCCAGGATCCCCTGAATATCTCTCTTTGATTGTACAATCATGGTTTTTCGCTTTTCCCCTGCTTTCGTGCAGTTGAATGTACAGCTCTTTCAACGCCGCGTTATCGCCGTCCGGCGCCGCCGCCCCGGCTCGCGCCGCCTCCCCCGGATCTGCCTCCGCCGCTGAAGCCACCGGATGATCTACCTCCGCCGCTAAAGCCACCGGATGATCTGCTTCCCCCGCCAAAACTGCTTCCTCCGCTACCGCTACTGAAGCCGCCAAAACCGCCGCCGCTGCTCGGCCTTCGTCCCGCACCTCCGCCGCGGCTGATCCCGCCGCCTGTCCTGGGTTTTGCCTGCGAACCTGTGATCGGTCTCGCACCGAAACTCCGCACCGGTTTAGGCGCCGGAATCCCTACAGGCGGATGATAATGTCTGCGCGGCGCACGTATGCGGAAACCGCCAAATGAGTAACGATACCGCCTGCCGAAAACCATAGGCCGGTATCCCCGGGGACGGCGGGGCAATCTACTGAACAGCCCCACCATAACAATCAATAC
Organism: Clostridiales bacterium; assembly: GCA_009777025.1. Lineage (GTDB taxonomy): Bacteria > Bacillota > Peptococcia > DRI-13 > UBA5745 > WRMS01. The sequence continues at coordinate 4,849 of WRMS01000072.1, forward strand.
CAAAACCAGGACAAAAAGAGCGGAGAACGGGAAGGAAGATCGTTGGCTATTCCCGGTACCGGCTATCGTTCCGGACTGGCCTAGATTCCCAGCCGACCCGCTGTTACCCGTCACCTGTATATTGTAGATCCGCTCCAGGCGCGCAAGGCTGGCGTCAAAAAACTTCCAGACGCCCGCATTATAGTTGCCGGCGGCAAAATCTTCTTCCAGATACTCATAGAGGTAATCATCCAGAAGGCCGCTGCTGAACTGTTGCTCCAGCCCTATTCCCTGCATGGCGTAATAGTTTTCTTCCCCAATCACCAGCAGAAGAAGCAAACCGTTGTTGGATTCCGCGGAACCGATTTGCCATGTATTAAAGAGCTGATAGGCGTAGTCCTCGATATCTGCGCCGTTGAGAAAGTCCACCGTCACGACGATGATCTCCGCGCCGCTCAGATCACTCAGCGTTTGATTTGCCTGATTGATATAGCGGATCGTATCTTCCTGGAGGACGTCCGCAAAATCCGCTACATATCCATAATCAGGATGATACGCCGGTATGCCTTCGGCGCCGTACAGGTAACCGCAGGACAGGAAAAGGGAAAGCAATAGCAAAACCGCCGCGATGACAGCCGGTTTCTGATCCCTATGGATTTCATGGGTTTTTGTTCTCCCGATCATGTTCGCAGCCTCCTACTCAAATAATTCCAGGCGCCGAATGCCTGTCAACCCGCCCAATATGCCGGCGGGAAAGCCGGAAAGGATTTGATTGAAGCCGGCGGCGGCTTGATTATAGGGATCATGGCTGATGGTATCCCCTCTGGAGCGGAAGTCCGTATATAAGCTCTGGGGGTATCCGGCGTCCGGCGGCCTGAGGTTCATTTCGTCTAACACATCATAGAGGTCTCTGACCGCCGTTCCTAACTCCCGGTTCGCAGCCGCTTTCTCCCTGACAGAAGAAGCGGTATCCAAAACCTCTTTCGCCGCCAAAACGTTTTGGATCAGGGTATTCTCTTCAGGCAGATACTTGCGGGCGATGACCACCATATTATACGCTGCATTTCCTCTCTCCCGCAGATCTCCTTGAATCCCTATCCCATCCCCCCGCGCGCCCAAGCTAAATATGGCCGAAGCCGTATTGCGCATCGCCGAGAGGGAGTTATGGCTGCCGATCAAGGTACCGGCCAGGATCATCAGGATCATGATACAGAATGCAAAACCGCTTCTTTGAATCAGACGCAACGTCTATCACCTCATTGATTGATTTCCAGTAGTTTTTGTTTTAACTGGCCTTCGATTTTGCCTAACTCCACTTCCGCCTGCTGCCGTCTGTTCCGCCCGTCGCTTTGGATCTTCAACACTTCGTCCAGGGTCTCGATCAACCTCAGGTTCGTATGCTGCAGCGTTTCGATATCCACGATTCCCCGCTCCGACTCCTTTGCGGTTTCGATCGTGCCTGTTTTCAACATATCGGCGTTTTTTCTGAGCAGCTCATTGGTCATATCCGTCACTTCCCGCTGGGCTTCCATAGCTCTTTGGCTATGCACCAGACCCATAGCCAGGACCATTTGGCTTTTCCAGAGCGGGATGGTATTCACCAGGCTGGATTGGATCTTCTCCGCCATCAGGGTATCGTTGTTTTGTACCAGGCGGATCTGGGGCGCCATCTGAATGGACACTACGCGGGTCAGCTCCAGATCATGGATTTTTTTCTCAAAGCGGTCGCAGAGATTCGCGAAGTCATTCGCGTTTTGGGCGTCTTCCGGAAGCCCGCTTGTTTTCGCCTTTGTGATAAATTCCTGCAAGGTAACTTCTCTGGCTTCCTGCAGCGCCTTTTTCCCTGCCAGGATATACATCGCCAGTTCCTTCAGATAGACCAGATTGGTATTATACATCTCGTCCAGCATCGCCACGTCTTTCATCAGTTGAATCTGATGCCGTTCCAGCGTCTGGACGATTTTGTCAACGTTTGCTTCTGCTTTATCAAACTTGGTTTTCAGCAATTGCAGCCTGTTGGCGCCTTTTCTAAAAATGCCAAAGAAGCTTTTATCCTTCTCGTCGATTTCGAAGCCTCTGAGCTCCATTACCAGATTGGAGATCATATCCCCCGTCTCCCCCAGGTCTTTCGTCCTGACGTTGCTGAGCGCGGATTCAGAAAAACCGGCTATCTTTCTTTGGGCGCCGGCGCCGTATTGCAGTATCTGGTTGGCGTTTGTCACGTCAATCTTGCCGGCAAATTCCATTACCTGCTGCTGTTCGGCAGGCGTCAGGCTGCTCATGTCCAGCACTTCCGAGGTAACCGCAATTTCTCTGACCGAATCTCCTGCCGGATCCAGAGTCAATGCTGACGTAACCGGCGGCAGAACCTCGCCTTCCAGGGATAAACTAATACTCTCTTCATTCGCCATTATGATCTTCCTCCCTACTTTATAGTAAATATCCCGGTATTGATTCGCTCAATCGCTTCCTTCTGCCTGCAGCCCTTCGGATAACAAACCTTCCTGCGCAAGCATTCCCTGCAAAACGGTGATATCTGTAGAAATATCCAGGACTTCGTCTTTATATAGGCCGTCCAACTGGGTGCTAAACGCTTTCAGCACCGTATCCATTATATTTTCTATTTTCGCCATGGCAGCCTGAATGTTTTCTCCCTGGATTTTCTGTTCCTCCATAGAAAAATAGGATTGCAGCAATTTGTGTACAACCGGCAGGTAATAATCCAAAGAACGGCGGATCATGGGCGCCTTTTGCGGTCGCCGCTGGACCTCCCGGAATATTTGCCTGCAGATATCCTCTAATCTGCTAATCTGATCGGACAGTTCCGCCTGGCCTATTTTCTGATTCGCTTCCCGGATTTCTTTCAGCAGCGTTTGTCCACGGCTGATCATTTCGTCAGCCTGGCGGCTTCCGGATGGCGTGAAGCTTTCTTCCACCTCCACAACTTCCCTGACGGGCGTAAAAACCTTACTGCTCACAAAGAATACCGCAGCGGAAAGGGCCGCGGCAATGAGGATGTCCGTCATCCGGTAGAAAGGGAGCAGCAAGCTGTAGATCAGCCAGCATAGTCCCGCCAGATAAAAGGGAAACGGCGATTTTCTGATAATCTCCTTCTTCATTCATAAACTCCTTCGCCACATAGGATTAGGCCCGGAAAGCTCCGTGAATTCAGGTTTGTCCTTCATTTATCATATAGCATTTCCCTGTTTTTCGCAATTAAGATTGGATTAAAATATGTTCAGCAAAAGATTAAAGCTTGTATTACAGATTGATTTTTTTACGCTTCAAAAACAATAGCAGCGGCATCCCTAGTCCATAGCAGGCGCCTGTCTGTCCCAGAAAAATCTCTCCTGCAGTCAGCCAGAAAGGCAAGCCAAGGGTCTTGCTAAGAACAGCGCCGATAATGAAAGCGTTGAGGATGACCGGCGGTAAGGGAACCAGCCAGATCTGCTTCATTCTGCGGCTTATAAAGGCCGCCGCCAGGGTGGCTAAGCTTCCAAACACGATATCCGCTAAGCCGTAGCCGCCTACTAGATTCGCAATCAGACAGCCGATAAACAGGCCGGGGATAGCCTCCGGGTAAAGCCAGGGCAAAACCGTCATCGCTTCGGCCACGCGAAATTGTAGCGGTCCAAAACTGATCGGCGCCAAGGCAATGGTCAGCGCAGCATAGATAGCCGCCACCATCGCTGTTCTGGACAATTTGACGCTGCCGGCGCCGCTGTTAAACTCTTTATTCTGCATACCGCTGAAGCTTCCCTCCTTGTATTTGGCGCCGTGCCTGCCGGATGCTATCCCTCTGCCTGAGGTCAGTAGTCTGTTAAGTCTAAAAGTTACAGTTCAGTACCGACTCATTAGGTGGCAGGCGGGCATGTTTGACCAGGCTACGGTAGGAACATGAAGTCGTGAAACACAGGCTTGGCAGCCAATGAAGCCGTAGAACCACCCGTGAGGGGGTTCAGGCGAAGGTCCTTCAAGGAGGCTGGCGGGCTATACATCGGAAGGACGTTGAGCCGTTAGGCTACATAATCAGAAAGCCTGATGTTGATCACGAATGTGACGTGTAGCCGGGCAAATGTGCCGGCGCCACCATAGTCGGCACTGAACTGTACCTTTCCCGGATGTTTTTCGTCAACTAACCACTTCTTTTGTTGCTTTTGCATATCATTTTGTATAAAATGTGTATATCTGAGATGAGTTGCACGCACTACCTAAGTGGCGTCGGACCAACGGACTTACTCCGCTATCCTAAGTATCCGAGGGCGCGTTTGTTCCGCTATCCGTAAAATCGCAGGGCGCGTATATCCTTAGGCGCGTGTTGTTCGAATGTTCATCGCGGAAGAAAATTGAATAAAAAATGCGCATTCAAATGGAGGAAAGCCAGATGGGACCTGCCGACGCCAAAACCACAATGAGAACCGGAAAGAGATCGATCTTTAGTCGGATTTTTTTTCGATGGACAATCAAGAAACTTGTCGTCACATTGCTTATTGTCGCCGTCCTGGTCTTTGGCGGCAACGCGGTTCTGCAAGGCGGCCTCCAGTTAAACGCCACAAAGCCTGAGTCGGTAACGACGGTACCCGCCGTGCGGCAAGACATCGAAGACGTCCTGAGCCTGAGGGCGGTTCTGGAGGGAAACGAAAGCGTCGAGGTATCCTCCGGCCTCCATGCGGAGGTCCTGTCCATCCACGTGCAAGAGGGCGACAGGGTTGTAAGGGATCAATTGCTGGCTACCCTGGACGCCACCACCCTGACCCAGAGCATCGAACGGGAGGAAAGCGACCTGGCGCTGCGCAGGCTCCTGCTTCAGGATACGCTGAGAAGCCGTCAGAGGGAGTACGACAAAGCGCTGGCGACCATGGATGCCGCCATGACCTACTACGGGCAGATTCGCGCTTTATATGAAGCAGGCGGCGAAACCCTGCTGAATCTGAGAGAAGCGGAAACCGTCCTGGCGGATAGCCGGCGAGCTGTGAACGCCTATCCTATTTCCAACGGCAGGGTCGTGGCAAGCGCATCGGAAAGGCAGGAAATCAGCAACGCCGAACAGGCCCTGGAAATCAGCAGACAGAGGCTGGACGATACAGAGATACGCAGCCAGATTGACGGCACAGTAACCCGGATCCATACGCGGGTAGGACGTTTTGCCAATGAAACCGCTAACAATCAGCCGATGTTCGTCATCGAAGACATCGACAACCTCCAGATGCGGGTCCTGGTAAGCGAGCAAAGCATCGCCAGGGTCCGCATTGGCCAGGAAGTACAGATCTCAGCCGATATCCTGAACGGCGAAACGGTCGCCGGGATAGTCGAACGTATCTCTCCTACAGGCGAACTGCGGGAAGGATCCCTGTCCGAGCGGGTGATCCCTGTATATATTCGCGTGACAGGGCGTCATGAACGGCTGATTTCCGGCATTACCGCCAGGGCGACCATCAAAATCGCTTATGTGGAAGACGCGCTGGTGCTTCCCTGGGAGACCATTCTGGAAGGGGAAAACGGTTCTGCGGAGATATACACGGTCAATGCCGATAATACAATTTCCATTGTCCCGATATCCCTTGGCATCGAAAACGATTTAGTCGTGGAAATCCGGGGAGACGCTATCTACGAGGGAATGCCTGTCGTCATCAATCCCAGCGCGCTCCTGAAAGAAGGCATGTCCGTGGAAGTTAGCCAAAACGGGGATGCGCAATGACCGGCACAGCAGCAAATATACTGATCGATATTGCCAATCTTGATAAAACTTACGACACAGGCGCCGCACAGGTCCACGCCCTGCGGAACGTGAGTCTGCGTATCCGGGCCGGAGAATACGTAGCCGTCATGGGGCAGTCCGGTTCGGGGAAATCTACCCTGATGAATATACTCGGCTGCCTGGATCGCCTGTTCACCGGTATCTATGCTTTAGACGGCGTGGATATTGCCTCGCGAAGCAACCGTCAATTATCGGTCATACGCAGTCAAAAAATCGGTTTTGTGTTCCAATCCTATAACCTGATTCCGCGCATGACTTCTCTTAAAAATGTAGAAATGCCCATGATCTACGCCCGGAAGAATCGGGCCTTTCGTCAGCGGATGGCGCAAATCCTGCTGGAAAAGGTCGGCTTAGGCGACCGTATGGACCATTTACCCAATGAACTGTCCGGCGGTCAGAAGCAGCGCGTCGCGATCGCCCGCGCATTGGCAAACGACCCGCCCATCCTGCTGGCGGACGAACCGACGGGCAATCTGGACACCGCATCCTCCGAAGAAATCATGGAACTGTTCACGGCGCTAAATAGGGAGGGCACTACTGTCATTGTCGTCACCCATGAGAATGATATCGCGTCCATGACCAATCGAATCATCCGTTTTAAAGACGGCAGAGTCGTCGATGATTCGGACTTGAGGAGGGCAGGCCCATGATTTTCTGGGAAAACCTGATGCTTGCCTTTACCGCCATCCGCGCCAATAAGCTGCGCTCCTTCCTGACCATGCTGGGTATGATCATCGGCATCAGTTCCGTGATCACCATCGTCTCTCTTGGCGACACCATGCGCGGGCTCATGGCCAGCGAGTATGAAAATATCGGGCTGGGCGCGGTTGTGCTGTACATCACGCCTGAAAACGCGTATTACACGGAATCCGAGATGTTCTCGACCTACGACCGGGACAGGGTGCGGGAAGCGATGGGAGATGCTTTGCTCTATGCCG
>WRMS01000073.1 GCA_009777025.1 Clostridiales bacterium
CCTGATGTCCCTGTATGGCGCGCCGGTTGCGGTGTCGTCCTATAGCATAGCCCAGCAGATGAACGGGGACAGCGAACTGGCAAGCCAGATTGTCGTCTACACTTCCCTGTTTTCCATCCTGTCTCTATTTCTGGTCACCTTTATCACGAAGAGCCTGGGTTTGTATTAGCCATTATCGCAGAGAGGGGAAGGGCTTTGGTATTTTCAAGCCTATTATTTCTATTTGTATATCTACCCGCGGTTCTGGCGATTTACTTCCTTCTTCCCGTCGCCTGGCGAAACGGGTTTTTGTTTTTCGCGAGCCTGATTTTCTATGCCTGGGGCGAGCCGCTGTATGTCTTTCTTATGCTCTTTACCATCTCCTTCGGCTGGCTCACGGGGATAGGGCTGGAACGATGGGGCAAGGACAGGATCAAAGCCAAAGCCGTATTGGTTATGAGCGTCATCATCAATATGGGGATACTGGGCTTTTTCAAGTATGGCAACTTTGTTGTGGAGAATCTGAACCTGCTGACCGGATGGAGGATCAATAGCTTGGATCTGCCTCTACCTCTGGGGATTTCGTTCTATACCTTTCAAACCATGTCCTACACCATCGACCTGTATCGGGGACACGCGCCTTTCCAGCCGAATATCCTTGACTTCGGCGCATATGTAAGCATGTTCCCCCAGCTCATCGCCGGGCCGATCGTGCGGTACAATACCATCGCCCGCCAGTTGACAAGCCGCAGGGAAAACCTGAAGGATTTTGGCAGCGGCGCCGGGATTTTTACGATCGGACTTGCCAAGAAAGTGCTGTTGGCCAATACCATCGGCCTATTCTGGGACGCGGTCAAAACCATGCCCTCCGATACGCTGACGGTGCTGGCGGCCTGGTCCGGGATCACGGCTTTCGGCCTCCAACTCTACTTTGATTTCTCCGGGTATTCCGATATGGCGATTGGCATGGGGAAGATGCTGGGTTTCGACTTCGAGCGAAACTTTCTTTACCCTTACTGCAGCCGGAGCATCACCGAGTTTTGGCGGCGCTGGCATATCAGCCTCAGCACCTGGTTCCGCGAGTATGTCTATATCCCGCTGGGAGGCAGCCGCCAGGGAAACGGGCGGACGGTTCTCAATCTTCTTATCGTATGGGCTGCTACGGGGCTCTGGCATGGGGCAAACTGGAATTTCCTGCTTTGGGGCTTATACTACTTCCTCTTTCTGTTAGGGGAACGCTTTATCTGGAGCGGCCTGCTGGAGAAGGCGCAGGGGATACTGCGGCACGCCTACGTCCTGGTCCTCGTCATGAGCGGCTGGGCGCTTTTTGTATTTGACGACATGGGCAGCTTGGGCATGTTCATCCGGGCTATGGCGGGGCAGGCAGGCGGCGGCCTGGTGAACGACCGGATTTTGTACCTGCTCAGCTCCTGGGCTTTCGTTTTGCTGTTTGCGGCGCTGGGAACGACCCCTATCGCGGCGTCGGCCCTAGCCCGGGTTGAGAAAAGCTGGCCGAAAGCAGCGGCGCTGGCGAAGCCTGTCCTTGTGCTCGCCGGGCTTCTCTTGTCCGTGGCGTATCTGGTCGATTCCAGCTACAATCCTTTTCTCTATTTCCGGTTTTAGCGCCGATGGATCATCTGGTATAATGAACTCACAGGCTACGACACAAAAGATCAAAACAAATGGAGTTCGCAGGAGAATTGGTCTATGGAATACAGCTATCATCTGATGAAAATAGAGGATTACGACGCGCTCTACGCATTGTGGACGAGCTCCCCCGGCGTCGAGCTCAGCGGCGCTGACAGCCGGGAAAGCATTGCCGCATACCTCACGCGCAATCCGGATCAAAGCTTTGTCTGTAAAGCGGAAGGGCGCATCGTAGGTTCCCTTCTTTGCGGCAACGACGGGCGCAGAGCCTATATCCATCATACGGCTGTCGCGCAGGAACACCGCAGGCGCGGGATAGCCAGGAAGCTGGTACGCCTTGCGCTGTCGATTCAGAGGGAAAACGGCATACAAAAGTGCCACCTTTTCATCGTCAACGAAAATGAAACGGGAAAAGCCTTTTGGCGTGAAGAAGGCTTTATGGAACGGCAGGACATCGGGATTATGTCGAGGGAACTATGAAGGAGAGCGAATACGCAATCATATCCGGCGCCGGGGAAAAAACGATGGCGGTCGTGTTTCTGCTGCTGATCTTTGGCTTCGGCGCCGCCGGTCTAATCCTGCCGGACAGAGCCTTTTCCCCGCAGGAAAACAGATATCTGACGATGCGTCCGGCTTTGCGCTTGCAAACTGTCCTTAACGCCACCTATATGAGCCGAATCGAAGAATATGTTACCGACCAGTTCCCCTTGCGGGATGGGTGGGTTTCCTTCAAAGCCTTATGTCAGCGACTGTCAGGCCAAAAGGAGAATAACGAGGTCTATTTCGCGTCGGATAGGTATCTGATTGGCAAGCCGGCGGAAGCGCCGGAGGAAATCGCGGCGGGCAATCTGGCGTCCGTCCAGGCGCTGGCAAACGCAGGCTATGACGTGGCTTTGCTGGTCAGCCCCATGGCTGCGGAAGTTCTGCGGGATAAGCTGCCCGCCCTGGCCTATACCCCTGTGCAAGCGGAGCTGGCGGAGCGGCTCAGGCAGGAAGCGCCGGCGATCCTTGTGGATGTGGGATCCGGTCTGCGCCGCGCCGTTGACGCCGGAGAGCAGGTATACTATCGCAGCGATCATCATTGGACTACCGCGGGGGCGTATGCGGCCTATAGGGACTATATGACATGGCTGGGTTGGGAAGCCCTGCCCCGGGAAGCCTATGAGGAAAAAGTGGTTTCAACGGATTTCTATGGCTCCCTGTGGTCGAAAAACAGCCTCCCCGGAACCCCGCCGGACGAAATACGCGCTTTCTTTCCGCGGGAAGACGCCGGCGCCGATCCTGTATGGATTGTCCCGGATTATGAGTATGAAGTAGAATATGTTGACGGCGCCGATACCTGGCAGGTTTCTTCCGTCTATCAGCCGGAATACCTGGAGCAGAAAGATCAGTACGCTTATTTTCTGGGCCGGAACTGTCCCTTGACCGTGATCCGCAGAACAGACGCTGCTACAGGAAAGAAACTCCTGTTATTTAAGGACTCCTATGCCCACTGCTTTGTGCCGTTTCTTCTGCCGCATTTCGACGAAATCCATCTGGTCGATCTTCGCTATTGGAAGCAAAACCCCATAGCATACCTTGAGGAACAGGAGATCCGACAGATCCTGTTCCTCTATAACGCGGATAGTTTCCTCAGCGACCGCTCAATCAGCCAGCCGGGCGCTTATGTGAATCGCTGACCCATTTGGGTTAGGGGCGCAGCGCATCAGAGATAAAGATTGATCAGGCTGTTGAGAAAAGCCGTGGTATCCGTTTGGGAAAGCGCGTGATTCAACGGGATATAGTCAGTCATATATTCGTAGAGTAGATTGCCTAAACTTTTGTTCTCGATGTAGAAGTTGTTATCGATCATGGGCGCGCCGCCTCGTTTTGCATCATCGAACGAAAAGGACGCCCCTTCATCCCGGTAGACGACGGTGGCGTGCCTGCCTTTCAGGATCTGCTTATCGGTGATGAAAAGGCTGTAGGCGTTATGGGTATCACAATTGCGGTCGCGGACGTATTCCAGGCTCATACGGAGTTCCGCTTTGTTCAATTGCGGCAGACCCGTTGCGGGATTGGTCAGCAGACCGGTCTTCACCATGGTCAGCAATCCGTTTTTGGAACAGATGTCAGTGATCGGGTGGCTGTAAGAAGCCTGACGGTATACGCTTGCGGCGGAAGCCAGGGCTTCGGCGGCAAGCCTTTCTTCTCCCTCGCTGCGCGCCAGTATGCTGTTGTAAGCGTCTTCGGAAATGCAGGAAAAAGGAAGGTCAGACTGAAGCGTACACACAGGGCGCTCCCGGCTTTTGTCTGCATAGAAATCCAGACTCTGGTTCAGATAGCGGATAGCCGAAAAGTCTTTCGGGTAGAATTGGCGGAGGTCAAAATAATGGTTTGTCAGGAACTCATGAAACAAAGGGTTCCCGATATGCAGGCACTCGATCCTTCCGGTTTCCCGTATGGAGATGAGGTAGTTGTCCGTCCCGAATAGCCCGTTTTCGCTGTCAAACGCTGTGCTGAAATAGATCATCCGCCCAAGGCTTTGCTTTGTCTGTTCAGGCAGGTCGTCTGCAGTATAAAATAACGAATAGTTACCGTGTTTGAGTAGCGGTAATACCGTTAATAGCGTCTGCAGGCTTCCGGCATGGTCCTTTTCAGGCAGGGAAACCAAGTGCTCTATCGACGCTTTCGGCGCGCGTTGAATCAGCTCGTCAATGAAGTCGGCCAGCCAGAAAAAATGTGGCATACCGATACCATGAATAATCTTCAGGGAACAGCGGAAATTCGGCGCTTTCACGTTCGCCAGCATTTGTTCAAACAGCTTGGTGATCGGGATGAGATGCCTGTCCTGATTGAAATATAAGACGTCCCCGCCGGCGTCAGCCCCTTCCGGCAAGCCGTCGCCGCCAAACACCAGGCTATCCATCACCTGAAAGAGTTTGCTCATTGGCTTATGCTTGATGTAGCGCCGGAGTATTGCGTAGAATTCCTGCTCCTCCGTCTCAGACAAACGCAAAGCGGAAGAGATAGCTTCTTCCGCGGATCGGGGCATCGCCACCTCGCCGCGCAGATAGCGGTAGAAAGTCGTCAGGGGTATCTCGCATTGTTGGGCCAGGGTCCTAATATTCTTGATATCCAAGGCGCCGGCTTTACTTTTGATAAAATCTGAGAGAGGCATAGTATTGTACCTATCCTTCGCTTTGAGAGGGGGTGATTACTATCGTCCAGTATAATAATTCGTTTTATGGCGCTAATTTCTAGGGTTTTTCTGCAAAACCGGCATATTTGACGAATTTACTCAAAAAAACATAACTTTTTCAGCATTTCCATTGACAGTTTCATCGTGTTATGACAATATAATAGATGAACACGGCAACGTGTTCGATGAACGCGGCAACGTGTTCAGTGAGCGTAAGACCTCTAATACAGGTCGGCGAGCGTATGCGAACAGGAAAAAGGACGGGATAAACCTGTCCTTTTTCATTTTTCGCATATCGCGAGTTCGTATCATGATGACTTTAGCCTGACGGCGCCGCTCTGCTGCTGAGAATTACTTCTTAATCAGTTTCGTCTTTTTCGCGTTGGATTTGTAGCCGTTATGGATATCCAGGATTTCCATTGCTTCAAAGTCGTCCTGCCCGGTTAGGTCGAGGACGAATCCGCCCTCGGGGGTATTCACTGCCAGCTCTTCCGCAGTGGGTAGTTCCTCGATCCTGCCGACAGAATAGATGGCGCCGTCGGCGTCGCATATCACATAAGTTGCCATAATCTGCTTGCACATCCTTTCCCTATGCCAGATACCATTGGATTACACGGACCGAATAGCCGGATGAATTTCTTCCGGTAAAGTATATGGTAATACGCCGAATTAATGTCGTTGCATTTTGCCATAACAAAGACTCGTGCCAACATATGGAGTCTAGATTGAGTGTGTATGCGGATGTATTACGTACAGGCGTAGAACTAGGAGCTGTATATATAATCGTACCGCTGGGATGATTTATCAAAGACGCGGGAATGATTTGGTCACGTGTCACAGACCTGGGCGGAGAATAAAATGTATAGGAAGTAGCACTTTGCGCGCTACTGACAGTAGTGGGAACAGTGAACTCTCCATGATCCAGGGTTATATAATTCATCTTGGAAAAGGCAACAGCTTTACTGGCAATCTTGTTCGTTGTTACGGCATAACTGGCGATTTTTCGCCCAGCTACAGCCCCATCCGCGATTTTATACTCGGTCACTGCGCGGCTCTGGAGGGCGCCGTTGTTGACAGAAGCAAGACCGAGCTGATAGGAAGATAGCGTGCTCGTCGTAAGATTGTCTTTCGTGATAGTTTTTAGCGCGATTTTTTGACCTGATACAGCGCGATCATTGATCTTGCCTGTCGTTATCGCGTTAGCGCCAATCTTTGCCTCTGTCACAGCGAGATTTTGAATCTTGCTGGTCGTCACCGCATTGGCGCCAAGCTTCGCCTCCGTCACGGCGAGGTTCTTCATATTGCCTGTCGCTACCGCGTCGGCGCCGATCTTGCCCTCTGCCACAGCGCCGTCATTGATTTTCTCTGCGGTCACTGCGCCGGCGGCCAGATGCTCGTTCTGAATCATGCCTTCCTGCAGTTCGAGGGCCATCTTCACGGTGGCTGTACGCCGCCCCCAGGGATTCGTATTCACGCCGCCATCGGGAATCTTGCCGTCCGCGTTCCGCTCGATCCTGGCCAGCAGCAGCAGATCCCCGTCCACGTTGACCGCTTGATCCGTTGCTGGACTGTCGTGGTCTTCCGCGTTGCTGATTTCCCAAACCGGACGGATATAGAATTCCGGCTTTTCCACCCAGCGGGTGGTTCCGGAAAAGACGCCTTCCTCCTGTTTGTAACGGGCTTCTGTGGCGTTCGCCTGACCGTAGCGGATGAAAAGCTGGACAGGACTATGGTATACGCCGGTGCTGGATACGCAGGCGGTCGCCAGGTCGATGGTTTCCTGAAGCTCCAGCTTCATCTGCCTGCCCTTGATATCTATGGCGGAACCCGGGGAGACGGTGACGCAGCCTTCGTAAACGGATTTCTCCACTTCAAGCCCGTCGCTGATCCCATGCACGTGAAGATGGCGGTTATGGTCCATCATTTTCTGCACGTGGTATTCCTGCTCATCGATGAAGTCGGCGGCGCGCAGAAATTGCTTTTCCTGATACTTCATCTTCATGTAGTAACGCGAACCGGATTCTCCGACTGTGGCGGATTCTGTCCCGGTTGCCCCGACGATTACCCCCATTTCGGTGGAGTCTCCCGGTTCCCGCGTGTTGACCTGTTCGGGGTTGCTTGCATTGGTATCGGCCATTTCACTCATCCTCCTCCTATCCGTTTGGCTTTCTAGTCATTCCATAATAATGTCGTTACGCCGATGCGCGCGTAGGTGTTGGTATCTTGTACAGAAAGCAGCTCTTCTTCCGCGTCGATAAGCCCTTCCCAAGCCTTGGAGTTCGCGTAGGGCGCAATGCGCGCGTTGGGCGCGAGCTGCATGGTGCTGGCGTGAATGTGGAGCGTATACTCTGTATTGGCTGGCTTTTCCCTGTCCAGAAGGAGTCTGGCGGCGGTATCCATAGCGTGCAGCTTCGTCGGGTCGCGCATGGATACGTCATCCGGATCCGCGGTCAGGCGAACATGAAAATGCCTGGGCGCCCCTTCTCCGAAGAGCATGTCGATACCGATACGGGAATCCCCAATACGAAACACGGTATCCCCCCCGTTATGGGGGGCGATGAGATCGGTAACAAGGGTCTCTTCCGCGACAATTTCCCCTTTATGCCAGGCCTTGAGCATTTCCCTTATCCCAGGCAGGGTGGAGCGCTGGGTGTTGGGATCGTTATCCAGGTTGATCGCTTCCCGCAGAAAGCGCCGGTTCCAACTGACCAGCTTGTCCGCACGGACAGGCAGACCGATCCAGGAAGCCAGATAAGCTAAATACGCAAGTTTGTCTTTTTCGCCAAGGTCATGAAAGGCTGTCGGCGGGGTTTCCTGGATGGAGGAGAGCCCGGCCAGGCCGCTGCTGCCGCGGAGGATAAACTTGCTCCCCGGTTGGAGATATTTCCAGAAGTTTCTATCCTTTACCAGGATCAGGTCCCGTTCGCCCGGACCAGCGTCGATCGCTTCCGCCAGAAGTGTGGTGTCCGGATTGCCGGGTATAAAGACCGGCGTGTTTTTGGGATAGCCCAGGCGGCCTATGGCAAACAGCTCTACCGGCAGCGGATAGCTTCCTGACGACGACGGATAGTCTTCAGCAGGGTTTTTCCCGCTGACGCCCCTGTAGGTAAGGGTCAGCGCGTCGCCGGCGATAGCGGCCTGCAATCCTTCGAACAATTCCTCAAACTGCGCGACGAAATCTTTAAAAGAAGGAGAACCTTCTTCCGGCATTGCGGCGAAAAAGCCGGGCAGCAGATAGAGAAAATCAACCGAATTGACCGGATGGGGGGTAATCGCCATAGATTCTCACCTCTTTTCAGCTTATCCTGATACCGGTTTCATCTGCCGCGCCTGCACTGCTTTTTCGAAGAATAAAGAGACCGCCTTCCGGCGCAGGAAGCATATCGACGGACGCTTCATAGAAAGCTTGGCCGGCGCGCTTGATCATCAGGGATTTGACATAATCCACGCCTTCGGCGCCTTCGATCAGGCCGTAGAGATCGCCTTTGGTCAGCGCGCGCCCGAATTCCCAGCCGGCGCCGGAATCGCCGCCGGTCAGCGGGTCGATGAAGGCGGATATCCTATCCAGGATGTCCGCGGCGAGCTTGCTGCTGCTGATGGTGGAGTCTCTGCGCCGGCGTATCTCCGCCGACACATCCACGGCAATCTGAGGCGCGTAATCGATCACATACCGTGCGCCCACAGGGCTGCGGCTGCGCAAAAAGCTATAGATACCCTGCAATTCTTCCTGGCGCTTCTTTTCCTCCCAGTTTGCGATACCGCTTTGTACCACGAGTACCCGGAGCGGCTCGTCATACGACAGGCAGGGCAAGACACAAACCCGCTCTATCGGCTTGGAACACACTTTCTTATCCAGAGAGCCTTTTTTCAGCACCAGGCCGATATCGGCGACGGTGATCGCCCGGTCTATCGCTGACAGCCTGGCCAAGCCTTGCCCTACGGCTTCCTCCGGCGGACGGCCGTGGACGGGCTCGATCCCGAGCAGGGAAGCGAAATTTGTCCTGGCGTCCGGGGTTATGCGATTCTGCTGATACAGCGTCATATCGAAGAGATAGCAGAACAATTCATTCAGTGCTACCGCCGGATCCACAGGACCGATATCCGCGTAGGCGGGGAAATATCGCGCGATGAGGCTGTCTGTTTCTTTGATTAGTTGGCTGAAGTTTCTGTCGTCAATGTCCGGAATGGGTATCGGCATGGGCTGGCCTCCTATTTGGCGATTTGTATCTGAATCTCACCCGGTGTGCAGAGCTCGCGGTCGAACAGGTAGGCGGTATCCAGGAGCAGCTTGCTCCCGGCGATTTGAAAGTCCAGCCGGTGGGATTTCCCGTCCGGCAGCGCCAGGGATACGTTAAGCGGCCTTGACAATTGGCCCGGGTTCGGACGAAAGCCGTGGAAACGGAGGGTCATGGACAGGTCCTCGTGATAGGTTACGTGGTTTTCATGATCCTGCAGGAGTATGCCTTTGACCCTGTTCCGGGCGCAGGCGAGAATCGTACCGCCCGGAAGCAGCAGATCCCTGGAGGGGCGCAGGGCAGTGATTTCATAACTGCCGTCGTCGTGGTTTAGCACGCCGGTTACAGGGATTTCATCCGGATGGATCAGGGTGAGGTCGCATTCCGTGTTAAAGCGGACGACAAAGCGACCGCCATGTTCCGGATCCTCGCTTTCATAGTGATCCGAGCTGTGGACGGCGCTACGGCAGACAAAGTGCTCTATGTCCAGCATGTCTTCCGTAATCTCCGCATGCGCGCGAAGAGGCTCTTTCAACTGCACTTCGCAGCCATCCTGAAAGACAAGCCTGCTGCCGGCCGGAAAATCAACTCTCGAAAAATTATGAACGACCGTCGGGAACAAGTCCGGGTCATTGCTGATATACATAATGCCGGATTCGGTCCAAACCGGCGAGGGGAAAGGTGCGCCATTGTCTCCGCGGGTGTGGCAGATGATATGCAGCACGTCCCCTTCGCGGAAGCCCGTCACCCGGATTGTAGAAGGCAGCAGGTCGGTGACGATGGGCTCGGCCAGCAGCCATTGATCGAAGACAATACTGCTTTGCTGCATGTAACGATTATAAACGGTAAGCAAGCTTCCCGCGGGATATAAGGTTTCGACACGAGAGTCGCTGGTCTGCAGCGTCAATTCCCGCTGGGTGGCAGCCGCTTGGATTTTCACGCTTGGCGCCAGGCTATAGGCAACCCCTTCTACAGATTCCAGCGCGGCGCAGATTTCGGAAAGGTAGACGTTGCGCCCGAAGGACCAGCCGCCGCCGTCCAAGCCGCCCCGGCGCGGATGAAGGAAGGTTTGCAGATGCGCCGCAGCCCGATCCCGTACGGCGGAGCTTTCGAATGGATCCTTTGGGACGATTTCCGCGTCGATGTGGATCGTAACATAGCTTGGGCCTACGATGCCGAAACTGCCTGCCGGCGTCGAAGCGGGCAGACGCTGCTCCAGGTACTCGCGTATGCGGGCGGACATGGCGCCATCCGGCAGGGGCCGCGGATCCTCCGAAGCCGGGAGCAGCAGCAGGGTGAAGAGCTGCCCCTCGTCTGCCGGCAAGCAGCGGATACGATCCACCGCGGCGCCGGCGACTTCCTTCACCAGCCACTCGATGTCCTCCGCCGTCACGCCCCGGCCTCTGTGCCGCAGGCTCATCGGCCCGCGGCTCAGCACGTCCCGGGTGTTCTCCGGATCGGCGCCTCCTGTGGAGGGGATAGGATTAAAGACCTCTTCTATGCCGGACAGCGACCCGGGGAGTTTCGCGATGGCGCCTTCCGGCAGATTCCCGTGCGAACCGCCGCCGTAGCGATACTCCGCGGCGATATGCGAGCCGTTTAGCGGGACCATGCCGCGGGATCCGTCGCCGAAAAGGATTTCGCCTGTGCTTCGGTCAAGGGTATAGTGCCTGCTGTTTGGCAGGGAAGATCCAAAGCTGTTCTGCTCTTTCCAGAGTATCCAATTCTCCTGCTCGAAGGTGAGCAGGTTTTGCTTTACCTCCATCTCTGTCTCCGCTAATTCGGCGGCGGAAGGCGTTTCATCCTCCCGTACCCAGATCCGCTGCCCGGTAAGGACAGGCGCGCCTCGCAGGTTGAAGCGCTGATCGGCGTTCCCGCTGGAAACGCCCAGGTTTTCCCGGGCTACGGACACCGCTTGTTCGGCGGGGACGGCGTTAAGGTAGAGGCTGTTCAGCTTGACGCCGCTGTCCCGTGCAAGACGAACCCAATAGCGCGGCGTGTTGTCAAACAAGGGGGCGCATAACGCTTCCGGCGGCGTCAAGAAACGGATCGGGCCGGAATAGCTGAATCCTGCCGTATCATCGTGTACATATAACCTGCGCCAGCCGTCGCCGGTCAGGCATTCCCATACGGCGCTTTTGCCCTGTGAAGGCGCGGCATAATACGCGGCGGGCGCTGTGTCGGCGTACAGGGAGACGGACCAGAATGGTTGCAGAATATCAAAACCCAGGTAGAACCCCGCGTCCTCCAGCGGCGGGCGCGGATCGCGGGCGTTTGTATAGAGATAGGCATATTGCCTTTGTATCACACAATGCGTGGAAAAGCTGATGAGACGTCGAGGGAGCGAATCTTGGGATAGACGAATACGCCGGTGC
>WRMS01000074.1 GCA_009777025.1 Clostridiales bacterium
CACGATTTGCTCCGTGACGGAAGCGCATTGAGCGAGGGTGTGGTTGATCACGATCGTATCTTCATCGATGAGTTGATTCAGGCAATAGAACAGATAATCCGGGGAAATCGGGTCCTGATCCGACAGGTTCTGCGCTGTTTCATACCAAGCCTGGCGAATGGCTTCATTTTTGGCGGCTATTCGCTTAAAACGGGCGTCCAGTTCGACCTGTTTCTCCGTCGTGATCTTGTCTTTCAACAGCTTCGTCAAGGCCGGGATAGCTTCACGGGCGTCGGCTTTCACGAATATATCCGCATCCCGTCCCCAAAGGGAGCGGCCTTGTGTCAGGGGATCCACGTCAATTTGCAGGATCTTGGCGCCGGCTTCGTATCGAGGCGGACCGCCCACATAAGGCACATCGTAATCCAAGACCAGCACGACGTCCGCTTCCTCATGATCCAGAAAGGACTTGCGGCTGCCCCCGATCTGCTCTATACCCGCGCAGAGAGGATGGGCGCTGGGGAAATTCATCCAGCTGTAGCCTGTGATTGCCGTTGCACTCAAGGTTTCCGCCAGATCGACCAATGCGCCTACATTTTCATGATAGCGCCCCGCGAAACCGCTTATCACAAGGGGATTGCGCGCTCCTAAGAGGATATCCGCCATTTGGCCCAGGGTTTCCTTGTTTGCCGCCGGTAAAGCTTCCGTCTTCGCCGCAGCCGGCAAGGATGCGGGTTTCTCGATATCGCGGGAGAAATAGCCCATGGGAAAACTGATATAGACCGGCCCGGTCGGTTCTGTGCAGGCGATACGGAAAGCCTCATACAACACATCGTGGAAATCTTCGTCGCCTTTCAGCATCCGGTCATATTTCACGACGTGCCGGAGGATATTGCCCTGATCGTGGGGCTGGCCATTCCACAGTGTGCGCTGCACGTCGGCATTGGCGTAGCCGGTCAGTATCACAGCCGGTACCCGTCCCCATTGCAGGCTTTGCAAGTTGCTGCCCAGTTGGAGCAGCCCCAGCTCGGAATGAGCCATCACAATCTGCGGTTTGCCGGTGACCATATAGTTGCCATACGCCGCTGCGGTCGCCACCGATTCATCCAGGCACAGGACGATTTGCGGAGCTTGCCGTCCTTCCGCGCGCGCTACGCCCACATAGGACTGGAAAGCGGCCAGTTCGCCGCCTGGATTAAGGTAAACCTTATCCAGTCCATGGGCATTGAGGACATTGATAAACGCTTCGCCGATTTTGTAAACTGCCATTTCGAATCCTCCTTTCCTCAGTTCAGCACGGGTCTGAATCCTCTCAGCACGGATCCGATCCTTTGCTGAACGAAGGTTCGTTCAAGGTTGCCGCTGGATCGTGAGGGTTTTGCCGTCCCATTGCCGATACGCTTCGTATAAGCGGCTGAAGTTGTTATCCTGCCGGTTGACGATCTCAATGCATTCATAATAGCTTACGCCGCTTTCAATCCGGGCTTTCTCCAGGGCTTCTTCGCCTTTTGGCCCCATGTAACGGATTCTGACGCCGCCGGGAAGGTTGTCCGTGAAGATATCTTCAAACCCAAGGTTGAAATAATGCTCCCGCAGGCTGTCAAAGTCTTCCGTTGCCACAGCCACGCCATAGTGATGTATGCCGTAGCCGTGCTTATCGATGAATTCTTTATAGACAGAGGGCGTATCGTCATGCTGCTGGATGAGTTCTATGAAGTAGGAGCCTGTGCAAGCCTGGGCGATGGTGAGCTCCGGCATGGCATTGCTGCCTCTGTACCAGCCATCCGGCGCCCTGAACCCGCGGGCGCAGGAGAAGGGGCCGATCCGCAGGACTTCGGCATAAAAACGCATGGCGGCGTCAATGTCCGGAACGACAAAACAAACCTGCAGAATCTGTCCGCTTTTGAAATCGCTGAAAGGAAAAGTGCTTGCCATAGTATTGCATCCCCCTTTTTCTTGATTTGAAAATGAAGGCAGGCCGGCAAATCCATTTACCGGCCCGTCTTTGACTGTGAAGCGAGGTTATTCGAACAGCTTCGTGATTTCCGCGAGAACCTCGGGAATGGCGATGTTCTGCGGGCATTGCTCTTCACAGGCATGGCACGTGATACAGGCGCTCGCCCAGGGCTCTCCGGTGAACGTATACTGACGGCGGCTGGTGGGGAGAGACTGATAGGCAAGATAACCATTATAAACTTCGATCTTTGAGGGAATCTTTATCTTCTGCGGGCAGCTCTCCAAACAATAGCCGCATTCCGTGCAGGGAATACGGGGTACCGCTTTCAAAGCAGCTATGGCTTCTTGTACAGTCTGCATTTCTGCTTCCGACAAAGCTTTGAGATTTTTGAACGTCTCCAGGTTGTCTCTCATTTGTTCAAGGGAATTCATCCCGCTCAGCGTGACCAGAACCCCTTCCTTCGGCGCGATGAAACGCATGGCCCAGGACGCAGGCGTGACGGCTGGATTTGCGCGTTTCAGAATCTCCGTGATCGCGGACGTCTCGCTAGCCAGCATGCCGCCCTTGACAGGTTCCATAACGACGATCGGTTTGCCATATTGCCTGCATATCTCATAGAGCCTTCCGGATTGGACTTCTTCATCTTCCCAGTCGATGTAGTTCGCCTGGATCTGTACAAATTCGGCTTCCGGATGCTTCGTCAGTATCGATTCAAGTTTGTCCGGCGTGCCATGAAAGGAAAAACCGATATGTTTCGCTTTTCCGGCGGCTTTCAAGCCGGAGAGATACGTCCATGCGCCCATGGTATCGTCTTTATCGCCGGTTCTGTTGCCGAGCCCGTGAAGCAAATAGAAGTCCACATAATCTACGCCCAAGCGTTTGCATGAGGTCTCAAAGCATTCGGCCAGCTTTTCTTTCGAATCGACGAAACCCAGATTCAACTTTGTCGCGATACGAAAACTCTCGCGAGGGTAGCGCTTAACCAAGGACTCGCAAAGCGCCTGCTCCGATCCCCTATACACGAAAGCCGTGTCAAAATAGGTGTTGCCGCTTGCCATAAAGGCGTCCACCATTTGATTAACCAGCTCCATGTCAAAACCGTCGCCTTTTTGCGGCAAACGCATAAAGCCGAAACCGAGTTTCCCTAGATTCAGATCAAATAAATTTTCCGACATGATTAACCTCCCTTTTTCTTCCAACCTCTTCCTTCAGATTTCCTTCAAGCTCTTCTCTTCGAACACTTCTCTTCGAACACTTTCATCACAGACCCAACTCGTTCCGCTAACGCAAATAATGTTCCGGGTTTACGGCTTGCCCGTCGATTCTGACTTCGAAATGGAGGTGGGGACCCGTTACTCTGCCGGTTGTACCTGCCAGGCCGATCAGTTCCTGATGGCCGACAACTTGCCCGACGGATACCTTGATCTCTTGCAGATGGGCGTACCAGGTCGCAAGCCCGTTACCGTGGTCAATCACCACCCGGTTGCCATAATCGTAGTACCTTGCCGCGGAGATGACTGTACCGGCTGCGGCGGAATAGATCGGGTCGCCGCTGCTGGCTTTGATATCGATTCCTCCATGGAAGCCTCTCCCGCGACTGCCAAAGCGGGAATTGATTGTGGTGCTGCCGGCAGGCCAGCTTAGCCCGGCGCTGCTTGTAACGGAGGGGTCCGACCTTGAGGCGGCGATATACTTTGTACCTCTGTTCATGATGCGGTCAACGGGATTTGAAAGTACTTCTTCCGAAAGCGCAACTTCTTCGACCGCCAATCCGTTAATCTGCGCAACTTCATAGGTTACCGCTTTTTTGCCGACGACGCCGTTTTTATAAACCGTATTTTGGCCTTCCCATAAATCGGCATTGTCCCTATACGTAGTGCCAAAGGGGATATCTTCTTCCCGGATTACTTCGATGGTCAACATCACCGAGAGTAAGGGCTGCGTGGTGTTCAGCTTGAGAATATCGCCGATCTGAAGCTTGTTGATGTCCGCCGCATTGATCATGACCAACTCTTCCACAGTCATATCATGTTTTCTGGCTATAGACCAATAGGATTCTCCCTTACTAACGGTATATTCCTTGATTGCTTCTCTGCTTTCTGTGAGAAACGTGAAGGCTTCCTCTTGTGTACCCAACGCGGTGATAGGGATCTGATCGCCTATTACTTCCAGCGGTTCAACAAAATCTGCCTGGAGAACTTTAACCTGCTCGTTATCGGGCAGGTTGCTTTCTTTCACTCGCTCCAAGACCATCTCGACGGCGGACAGGGAAGCCAGATAGACCGAAGGGGTATTGTCGACGGAGATAGTCCAGGCGTCCACCAGGCGGGGCAGTTCAGAAGCTTTCTTCTCTCCCAATCCGTCCTCCGCGTAGTGATCCTGCGTGGTTTCCGAAATGTCCTGAGCCAGCAGCGCTTGTCTATTCGTACTTGCCGGCGCATAATCGAGAGGCACATTGCTTGTCGCCGCAGGATACGGCCTTTCTGCCGAAACAAAAATCATACAGTAAATCAGTAGACCGAAGACGAGCATAGGACCAATATCCGCCCATGCAGCCTTATTATCCGCGAGTCTTTTCAACCATTTCATGTGTATCAAAGAATCACCGCCGTATCTGATTTTTTGCTATCAACCTGTCTGCGATCAGGTTCGGGGGATAGCCGTAAGCAGAAATAGGATACCACACTTTTCGACAGTTTACAACTTGTTTACAATTTTTAAGTCACGTCTAAGTCGCGTTTATGTTTCACATAAGCTTCCGACCGCACTTCCGATTTCGTTACAGTATATACGGATCGCCGCCAAAGGTGGCGCTGAATGAATGCCGGCGACCCCATGCGCGTTACAAGATGTATACATGTATGAGATAAAGTATGCTAAAATGATGAAAACGAACGATTCGGATGGAGGGATCGCATGAAAAGCAAAGGGTGGATTCTATTCTGTATTCTTTGTCTGCTACCACCAGGCGCTGCGAATTTGCTTGCAGAGGCGTCCGCATTACCGCCCCCGCCGCCCACCTCGATCAGCGCCGATACGCCGGAAGCGTATCATGCGATCATCAGGGAGATCCTGTTGGAATGGGGCTTTACTTCGGAGGAAATTGAAATCCTGGGCGATAATGCGCCCGTTGTGGTTACCTTGCTGACCGATCCGGAAATGACTGCCGAAAAATTGCAAAACATCAAAACAGGCTTCATAAATAGTATATTGGAGCCGGTGATAGGCAATAAAGCAATGGCTAGCATTGTACTAAACGGGCGGGTATTAGCCTTCGACCAGCCTGCCATAATCGAAAATAATCAGCTTTTTCTCCCATTGCGGGTTGTCTGCGAGGCGCTCGGCGCGAAGGTGGAATGGAATCAAAGCGCGCAAACCGCAGCAGTCACGACAGAAGAAATGACGCTTCTTGTTCAAATGGGCAGCGCAAGTACGACGGTTAACGGCGCGGATCTTGGCCTTGATGTATTTCCGCTCATGCGGAGCAGCCGTATTCTTGTCCATGAAGGGGTCATCTCTGAAGCCTTTGACGCGGAAGTTGTGTGGGACAGCGGAGAGGAAACCGTTACCATAACCAGTAAAAACCAGCCGGAACTTGCTCTCTCCGCAAGGGATTTCCCGATTATACTCAACGAAGGGACAGAGTATCCGCTGGAGGGCGTCTTGTCTATACCGGAAAACACGACGGGCAAAGCGCCTGCCGTTGTGTTCGTCCATGGCTCGGGTCCGCAGGATAGGGACGAAACGATATTCGCAAACAAACCGTTTCGGGATATTGCGCAATATCTAGCCTCGAACGGCGTCGCCGTCATCCGCTATGATAAGCGCAGCTTCACCCATGGGGCAAAAATGGCGGAAGAATTGGGGAACGAGATAACGGTCTGGGAAGAAACCATTGAAGACGCCATCATGGCGGCCGAAATGCTGAGAGCGGACCCGCGTATCGATGCGAACAGGGTGTTTATTCTCGGCCACAGCCTGGGCGGTATGCTTGCGCCGAGAACCCATGCGGAGGGAGGCCATTTTGCCGGGATTATCTCGCTTGCCGGCTCGCCGCGTTCCTTGCTAGACATCACCTATGATCAGCAGATGCTTTACATCGACGCTATGCCGGAAGGCGAAGAAAAAGCGCTCGCCCTGTCCCAGATGGAAACCTATGACGAACAGGTGGCCGCCTTAATGGCTTTGTCAGATGAGGAAGCGAAAAACACAGCGGTATCGGGTAATGTGCCTTTCTACTATTTCAAGGAAATGGATGAGCATCCTGCGTCCGCGTATACGCCGGATATTGCTGTTCCCTTCCTCATTATGCAGGGAGAAAGGGATTTCCAGGTATCGGTAGATAAGGACTATGCGGCGTGGCAAGAGCTGCTCTCAGAAAAGACAAACGCGACGTTTAAGCTGTATGCCAACTTAAATCATCTGTTTATGCCCGCAACGGGACGGGGTATAGTGGATTTTCAAGAAGAATACAGCATCGAAAGCCGCGTAGACGAGCAAGTCCTGGCGGATATCGCGGAATGGATTCATTCGCATTAATCTCCGCTAAGCATGAATGTGATTTTCCAGTCGCCGCTGTCGTTGCGACGGAAACCAAAACGATAGTCGATTGGTGATCGAAGATATTGTTTTTGAATATAACCGCTCTTTCCTGAAAGGGTTTGGATCTTTACCAAATCCTGCCCGCCCTTATCCCAAAACTCTTGCGCGATATCCCGATTATCCACATACCAGACATTGGTTTGCACAATGTTGTACTGCAGGCGATCGATCACTTCTGAGGATAGATTTGCCTCCGCATAGACCGCTACATTCTTATCTATGATGACATAATGACCATAGGCGTCCAGCTCAAAATTCGCAAAAGTATAGGGCGCGACGAAGGTCTTGGTAGCGGGATTATAAACCCCTCCCAATTGGAGGATTTTTTCCATCTCCACCCAAAACGCGTTGTGCTCAACGTCTTGGATCAGGCCCCAATACGCATAAAAGTCGGATTTTCCGTTATGTCCGCCAAAACTGGATTGAATCGCTTCGTCAAGCAAAGAGTCCAGAGCAGCCAGATCCTTACGTTGCATAACGTCGACAAGCTTTTGGTATGCTTTCACAAACTCCTCATCAGAGCTTTGCTTTACCTGGGGAAGCAACTGATCTTTCAGTACGAGGAATACGGCTTGATCGCTTCCGGACAGCGAAGGGGCCGTGGTTCCCGCTTGCCCCGAGTTGGCTGCAGTTTCTGCTTGCACAGGGCTGTCGGTGGTTCCCGCTTGCGCTGGGCTGTCGGCGGTTTCCGTTTGCGCGGGGCTGACAATCGTTTCTTTCAGGTATTCCGCTTTGACATATCCGACTTGCCCTTCATGGTCAACAAGAAACCAATCGTAGTCCAGAAAATCGAGTATTCTGACATTCGTGCCCCTCGGAATCGTAATGAGCCTGTTAAAGCCTGTGCCGGGACCCTCCCGCAGATTTACATTGGAAGTAGTTTCAAAAATGCTATACGTTTGCGGCGCTTCTTCGACGGGTTCAATGCCAAATTGATAATAGTTCAGCGCGTCTTCAAAGTCGTAAAACGTACGGATCGCCATAACATCATCAAGGTTTCCGTTGTAATCCCGGTCACCCCACAGAAAGGCGCGGTTCCCAAGCCGATAGCCAACGGACCAGCCGCCGGTTTCAGCAAAGACCGTTTCGGCATAATTCGGTATTTCCAGCAGTTCGCCGTTCTCCATGCGATACGCCTCATCGAGGTTATAGCCCGCATCACCGCCGACGCCAAATAGGACGCCTGTCGATTGTTCTATATTCCCCGCGCCGGAACGCAGCAAGCGCTTGGCGCGGTTATTCTCATAGGCATAGACGTCATAATAATGTCCTTCATACAAGCCGACCAGAATAAACAGTTCGGGCGTTCCGTCGCTGTTGATATCATATAAACCGGCGCCGTCGTAGACTTGCAGCATGTCTGTAATGTCTTTTTGATTTTCTGGCAGAATGAATTCCAAATAATGGATTTCATCCGCATTATCGCCACGTAGCACCGCTTCGAATACTTCCGCCCAATCTCTTTCCGGCAGCGTCGTCTCGTCGCTAAGCGCCGGTTCATCAACTAAAACAGCGTCGGGATCAGCGGAAGGGACAAGCGTTTCCGGCTCGTTATCCGCGCTTTGGTTTGTTCCGCAGCAGGATAACGCGATTGACAAAACAATACATAACAGGATAAATAGTATTCTTTTCATAAATCCTCACCAGCTTTCCGATAAAACTAAGATGCGCTGCGCCCATAACCCAAAGCGGCGCAAGCAACGAAACACAGGTTGCAGGCGGCAGCTCGCTTTAGCTTGTGCTGTATAGTTTCGCCATTTCCCGGTAGATTTTGGTAATCCCCTGCAAGACGTCGGTGTGGGTAAAATCTTTTCGATAAAGGACGTTGACTTCCCTGATCATGCTCAGGTTTTCGATCGGCAGCGCCACGAGCCTGCCTGCGTTCAATTCGTCAAGGCAGGCGCTTCGAGCGAGGATGGATATGCCGATGTCTTTGCGTATCAGGTCTTTTATGGTGGCGATATTATCTACTTCGAGTATGACTTTGAGCTCGTCTATCGACATGGGTATGCTCTCTAAATGGGAAATAAACAAATTGCGGGTACCGGAGTTCGGCAGTCGCAAGATCATGTTTTCTTTTTTGATGTCATTGAGGGTGACCATGCTTTTTTTCGCCAAAGGGCTATTGGCCGAGACGACACAAACCAGATAATCCGTATCAAGCAGAATGGAATTCATCTCCGGATTATTCACTCTGCCCTCTACAATTGCTAAATCAATATTATAATTTTCCATCATTGCATAAAGATTATTTATCGTACTCGTAAGAATGGTAATCATGATTCCGGGTGTATCGCGCCCGTATTTGGCCAGCGTCTCCGCGACGATGCTGCTTTCAGACGTATGGGTGATCCCGATCGTGATCCTTTCCATGTGCTTTTTTTTGTCGCTCAGTTCCTGTTTCACTTTCCCATAGAGGGCTTTTATCCGCTTCGCATATTGAACGACGGTCTCCCCTTCCGGCGTCAGTTTAAGGTTTCCCTTACTCCGCACAAAGATGCGTACCCCGAATTCCTGCTCCAGCGAACGGATGTGGTGGCTGACCGCGGGCTGCGTCAAATGAAGTGATTCCGCGACCCGGGTAAAATTATTCTTTTCAACGACAGCTAATAAGGTTTCGATCTTCGCATCCATTCCTATCACAACCATTAAAATATTCTATCAATGCCAAATACATTATAATTTGTATTTATCTTGTATAGACTATACTATAAAAGTGAGCGAATGGCAACCGTCCCATGAGGCGCAATGTGTCCCATGAGGTGCAAAGGAGGTGTATGACATGCTTATCGAAGAGCTGCAACAGGGAACCATTGCCCTGCTATCCTTGTCAGCCATATTGCTGTCTGGCTTCCTTCTCACCGGGATAGCGGCAAGGGTCAAGCTCCCCCGTGTCAGTGCCTACATTATAGCAGGCATCCTCATCGGTCCGTATACGCTGAACATCATACCGAAAAACCTTACCGAAAACATGGGTTTTGTCAGCGATATCGCGCTTGCCTTTATTGCTTTTGGCGCAAGCAGGTATTTCGAAAAAGACACGATTAAGAGGGCCGGTATGTCTATTATTGGCATAACTCTTCTCGAATCGCTGCTGGCAGGCGTTTTGGTCGCCGCTTCCATGCTGGTTTTCTTTCATCTGGATGCTAGGCTTTCCCTGCTGCTTGGCGCCATCGCGACAGCGACCGCACCAGCCAGCATGGTGATGACCATCAAACAATATCGCGCACAGGGCGAGTTCGTCGATCAACTTCTTCAGGTCGTGGCGCTGGATGATATCGTATGTCTCCTGGTGTTCAGCATTGTCGTTGCGGCAGTGAACGCCGGTGCAAGCGGATTGAGCTTGTTTGCGAATGCTATGATGCCTATCCTTGTGAATCTGTGTATGATCGGCGTCGGCGGCTTGTTTTCCCTTCTTCTCGATCGTCTTATCCGGCTACATCATGGCAACAAAGACAGCCGTCTGATTATTGCGATAGCCTTGCTGCTCGGATTGTCCGGTTTATGCTCCGGTCTTGATGTTTCACCCCTTCTGGCATGCATGGCGTTTGGTGCGGTATATATCAACCAATCGCAGGATCGCGAGCTGTATGACCAGCTTGACGTTTTCACGCCGCCCATCATGCTGTTGTTCTTTGTGGTATCCGGTATGCGTCTCGACCCGGGCGTCCTTGCCTCTTTCGGGATGGCGGGCGCTGTCTATTTTGTCGTCAGGATCATCGGGAAATACATCGGCGCCTATGCGGGATGCTTCCTATATAAAACGAGCAAGCCGGTACGGCGCTATCTGGGGGTTGCGCTCATACCCCAGGCAGGCGTTTCGATCGGGCTGTCGTTTTTGGCGCAAAGAATCCTCAAGGATGGGATCGGGCAAGTATTGGTTACGATCATCCTTGCCTCTTCAGTCCTCTATGAGCTGATCGGCCCCCTATGCGTCAAAATTGCTTTGATGCGGTCAGGCGCCGCCCTTGACGCTGAGTAGCGTCCAAGCTTAGCCTTTCCATTACAATCCGCTGCCGTAACAATAGGCAGCCTGCGCCATACCGGCGATGAGTCGCCGCTGAACCAATGCCGTTCACAAGCAGAGCGGCATCTTTGTTTTTTAGGAGCATTTCGCATATAATATATAGGAAATGATTCCAGACATGGAGAAGTGGATGGAAGCCATCAAACAGCGGGCGAGAAAGAGGATTTATATAAGATTCAATAGCCCGCCATTATAGGGGCGCTTTTGATGCGCTATACAAGAAATCATACAATTGAGTACCTCTAAATGCTGTCATTCCGCGTTTGACGCGGAATCCCCCGTGCATTGCCAGCACGGTCGAGAAGAACCGGATCAAGTCCGCAATGACGATCATATAGGTTATTAGAGGTACTCAATTTGATATCTTCTTAGGAGGGATTACCATGAAAAAATCAGTCGCATCAAAAGCAGTTACAGCAGTTGCAGGTCTTTCGGTCTTATGCCTATTGACGCTGGCCCTAGTTGGCGCGGCGCCTCCACCGGCAGTGGATGCGATAAAAGTGATAGTCAATGGTAAGGATATCCGCTTTCCGGACGCCCAACCCTTCATCGACAGCAATGGGCGCACTCAGGTGCCAATGAGGTTTGTGGCCGAGGCTATGGGGGCGGAAGTGGAATGGACGCAAAGCGCCGAACGGG
>WRMS01000075.1 GCA_009777025.1 Clostridiales bacterium
AAGGCCGAGATGAAATTGCAGCCGATCTATGGCGGGCCTGTGTACTGGATCCGCAATATCTTCTATCACCAGCCTGCAATCATGGCGGACACCAGCCGCGGCGTATCCGGCGCGTTGAAGTTCAGCGACCCGGTCGGCGGGCTCGTCTACAACAACGTCATTGCGGTGGAAGCCTACGGTACGGCGTCGACCAATATCCATTTCAGAAACAACCTGATCCTGGCGGAAGATCCCCTGGCGAGCGTCTTTGTGATGACCAGCAAGTCGAACTTCTCCAGCTCGGATTACAACGGCTTCCGCCCGGCGACCCCGGAGGACGGGATCAACTTTGGTTGGCATTCCCCCGCGTTCACCAACAAGAGCCCAGTCAACACGGCTGCGCGCATTACGCGTAATTTTGCGACCTTGTTTGATTACAGCCGGGCTACCGGTCAGGACAGGCACAGCGTCTTAATTGACTGGGATGTTTTCAAAAACGTACAACATCCGGATCGCGTGAATATTGGAAGAATTTACACGATCGATGAACTGGACTTCGAGCTCAAGCCGGATTCTGTGGCGGTTGACGCCGGTGTGTTCATCCCCAATGTGACCGACGTCTTCACCGGCGCCGCTCCGGACCTGGGCGCTTACGAAGTTGGCCTGCCCCTTCCCATTTATGGGCCGCGTAGCTAAGGGCAAGCTCTTTCTCAACGCATGAGGTCATGCAGGCTAATCAAGAATACTACTCGTTTTGAACGAATCTTCGTTCAGCAAAGGAAAGGCTCCCGGTTTTGGCCGGGAGCCTTTCCAGCTTAGTAGTACGCACGACTACCATTCTATTTCATCGGGATACTCGATACCACGTAATCTTATTTCGGATTCCTTACTGAAATCATAATTCATCACTACTACAGTCCCCATGATGCAAATTAACCCCCCTCATTATATTCGGGGGGTCTGTTAGTTTATCCTTTTTTTATTCGCTCGCCTTGAAGTTGTATGTCGGGCGTATCCGATCTACAATCTCCGCTGTCGGCGTGATATGGCTGACAATCTCGTCCATGCTCTTATATGCCATAGGCGACTCGTCCAGGGTTTTGCGGCTGACGGAAGTCGTAAAAATACCGTTCATCCCGGCAACATATTCCTCCATGGAAAGCTTCTTCAACGCAGCCATCCGGCCCATCAATCTACCCGCGCCATGAGGCGCGGACTGGTTCCAGTCGTCGTTTCCCTTCCCGACGCAGATCAGGCTTCCATCGCGCATATTGATCGGAATCAGCAGGCGTTCCCCTGTTTTGGCTGATACGGCGCCTTTGCGGAGAATCATGGCTTCTGTGTCGATATAGTTGTGGATCGTCGTGAAGCGTTCGATTTCCGTCAGCCCCATGCCGCTGAGGATCACCTCCGTCATGGCCCTGCGGTTCAATGTGGCAAAGTGTTGAATGATCTTCATGTCGTGGATATAATCGTCAAATAGCGCACCGCTGACATAAGACAGGTCTTTGGGTATCGAATCTGTCTTCTTGTGTTCTTGCGCTTTCAGCCGTTTTACCGTGTCAGCGATTTCCCGTTGGCGGCCTTCCCGTTTCAGCGCGGCGATTGTTTCTTCGATTTGCTGCTTGGCATTCCCTTGGAGTGTCCGATAAGCTTCCTCCTGATAATAGCCGGCAACTTCATTCCCGATATGCCTGCTTCCCGAATGAACGACAAGGTACAGGTCGCCGCTATCCGAACGGTCTACTTCGATAAAGTGATTGCCTCCTCCGAGCGTACCGATGCTGCGTTTTGCGCGTTCAAGATTCATTTCGCGGGCGCAGCGCAACGCGCCGAGGTCAATCTGTTCGTTGAAACGGTGAAGTTTTCTGCGGATATCCCGCCCGGAGGGAATCATACGGCGTATAAGCATATCGAGCGCCGCGTAATCTATTTCTTTATCGGCAAGCTTCACCGTTTCCATCCCGCAGCCAATGTCGACGCCGACCATACCCGGCACGATTTTGTCGGATATGGTCATGGTCGTCCCGATGGTGCAGCCCATTCCGGCATGTACATCAGGCATGATGCGGATTTTACTTCCGCTGAACTCTGCTCGATTACAGACAGTTCGAATCTGCTCCGCCGCGCTGTCCTCAAGGGTGGCGGCAAAGCAGAGAGCGGTATTGTGTTGACCCTTTATCCTAATCATATCAACCACCTTTTCTATGCGGAAATCTTCGCGTATCTCTTATGCGGAAATCTTCGCGTATCTCTCCGCGCCCAAGGTATCCATCATAAAAGCATAGGGGGAGAGGTTACCGGACGTAACCATAGAGAACACGCGGGGGCTTGCGCCGGATACCAGCACCACGCCCTTTTCGTTCATGGCGACAGGCTGCTGCTGATGACGGCTTGCTACGTTCCAAAACACGAGCATCGGCAGGGTGTACCCATGTGCGGCGAAAAGCTCTCTTGCATACTGAAAATTGGTAGCGTCCGCATCATCCGTGCAAGTATCAAACTCCATATCGGAGATGATATAAATGGTCGCGGGCAATTCGCTCTGCGGCAGCTTGTTCTTCACAGCGGTGTGCAGCACCAACTCGAACACTTTCTGGATATTGGTGTTGGCAACCTCGTTAAAGGAAGCGCAATACTTCACTTTATCATAAATATCCTTACCTTTTATATTTACCAGCTTAGGATTTTCGGAAAAAGTAATGAAGTGATTGGCAAACGCGCCTGTGTTGCGCTCGGCAAAGTAGATGCCGAGGGACAGCGCGACCGAGGCGGGCATCGGGTCTGACGCCATATACATGGAACCGGAGCCATCCACCACCACAAGAGCGTTCTCGCCGTTTGTAAAGTCGGCTTGCGCTTTCCATGTCACGTCCATACTACGGCGTTCGTCCGCTGTGACTTCAGCAACGGAGGACCAGCCAAGAGCGGGGCGAATGATCTCGTAGGGCATCAGCGTACCTGTGTTCAACTTTGCTTCACCACGCTCCACCTTGGAAAGATAGTCCTTGTAGCGCTCGCCGTCGTTGCGCAGAAACGCTTTGCGGTACTTCGTCATCGCTTTGGACGGCTGCTTCGCATAGTCAAAGCTGTAATCCCGCTCGCGCAGGTTATTCTCGATGATGGCTATTCTGGCGCGGAGCTTCGAGAGCGCTTTGCGGTACTCCGCGTCGGTCATCCCGAATGCTTTTGCGAGCATCTTGCCCTGGCGGACTGTATTCGCGTTCGTAGCGTTGACGGAAGGGAGCCATTTGCCGAGAAGGGATATGGTCTCTTCCTTGTCGAGAGCCGCCATATCCGCATCAAACTGCGCCTTGATATAGCGGACGACCACAGGATTTGCCGGCGAATCCAGCAGGCAAAGAAAGTCGTCAAAGCGCCCGAACTCAGGCACCGCCCACATATTTTTTGCCACACTGTCTACGCGGTCATAGGACATACCGTGCAATATGGTACGAAACACCGAACGTTCGCCCAAACCGCCGCGAATGTCACGGGCGAAGAACAGGGTTTTCAGCGCGAGGTCGCGATCTTCTGCCCATGCTCTGTCGAAGCGGGCTTTGATTTCCGCTTCGGGCTCGCGGCGCAATGCGCCTATGGTGGCGAACAGGTCGAGGCAATCGGACTGGGTAGTCAGATAGGTTGCGGCGCCGTTCTCCGTAGCCGTCCGATTTGCTTCTTTTTTCAGGTAATTCAGCATAGCATTTTCCTCCATAACACAAGGCACTTTTTGTTCATTTGGCAGATGAAGTATAGGTTTGCTGTCAGTGCCTTTCTTTGCAATCATCAAACAAGATGAACAAGGCGCAACGGCTTCTCAATTGAAGGCCGGCATATGTGTGAGTGTGCTGCTGTTTGCGCCTTTCTAGTCTGTAGTATAGCAGGACGTCGTGTGAGAATCGTGGAAAAAAAGTTGCGAACTCAATCCTCCTCCGCCTGATCCATTATCGCTCTCTGCATGGCGAGCCTGTTTTTTACTTTTGTGATGAAGTCGTCCGGCGCGATTACTTTTAGCATGGGGCCGAAAAAGATAACGCGGATAAGGATTTCCGTTTCGTCCTGTGCTTCGAACCATAAGCGTACTTGATAGCGGTTTCCCTCAAGTCGTATCGTTTCTTTTCGGCAGTCGGAAAAATGCAGCATCACGCGGTTAAGGGCGTTGCGCTCGTCTGTAAGTAAGAAGGTGACAACGCTTTCCCGCCGCTTGGGTGGGAGTAAGTCGCTCTCGGCGTAGGCTTCCAGGACTTCGCAGCTGGTTATCCGTTGCAGATTGATGTAGGCAGCATGTTTTCCGCCTGCTGTTTCGAGCCTGAACTTATCGTCTTTTGACGAGTATTCCAGCCTGTAGGGGACATATATGCCGTTAATAAGACGATTATACCGGTTACGGTACGCAATCTGTATGCGGCGTTTTTCATTTAAAGCGGTCAAAACTGCCCTGAAATGTCCAATATATGCAGTATCCGTGTATGGGTCGCCATCGGCGTAACGGTCAAAAAAAACAAAATCTTCCGGCTTAAACAAAGGCTCCAAGCCTTCAAGCTCGGATAGATCAACGCCGAAAAGAGCTAGGCGCGGGTCTTGCGTCAGGGTTTTCAGCCAGCGTTTTTGCAGTATGGTCAGCGGCATTTGGGGCTTGCGTTTAATGGGTGTTTGCAGGCTTTTATCCATGACCAGCCATTCTCCGCCAATCAGAGCGGGGGGGATGGTGAGCATGCTCTCAGAAAAAGCCTTATCGTTGATGATTCTGCCGAGGTCCTTTATGGCTAGATTACCCGTCAACGCCTCTGTGATAACAGCGGCGACAGCATTGAAGTAGGCGGAGTAGACCTCGCTAAACAACATCGCCGTCACCTCTGTACATTGCTTCTCCGTGCATTGCTTCTTCGTACATTGCTTCAAGGGCGGCAAAATCCGCCCAAAACTGGTTTTCGACGGCTTTGTCGGAACAGGAAAGGGATACAATCCGCCCGATGAAAGTACGAAGCCACGGAAGCAGTTCCCTGGCGTCATATACCTCTGCGGAAAATCGCCAGCGATTACCGCCGAGAGATTCGACTGTTCCGCATCGTTTCTCGCGCTCGAGGCGACCGACTATATGTCTGTCTTTCGGGTCAACAGAGAGCAGCATTTCGATATGCTGAAGTTTGTACCGGCCGGCTGAGACGCCCCAGATATGCGGCAGGGCTTCCTCCAGTCGTTTTTGGCACGCTTCATAATCCGGTACGTGTTCGAGCGTTTTGACCTGAATGATGCTATCCAAACGAATAAAAGCAATTTCCTTTCTCAAAGGATTAAAAGCTGACAAGTATTGCCGCCCGCCCTGTGTACTGCTGAAGATTCTCAGCGGGATGGTGGCCACGCGTCTTGCGTCGCCATTCCTGCTACCCGCCATCTCAAGCTCGACTTGCCTTTGTGCATGAATCGCCGTGAGCAAGTCTAGCAGAACGCCGGTATCTAAGGCAAAGAGCAAGTAGCGGTGCTTAAATGTAAACATGTCGCTTCGCTGCGTTTCATATTTATCCAGAAGAAAGCTGCCGACAACGCCAAGCGGGTTTTCTTCCGAAAAAAAAGCGATGGCGTTTTGCCAACCTGCCAAATGGACAGCGTCAATCGGCAGGGAGTATTGGTACTGCTTTCCTTGTTTCACAGCGGCGACTAAACCGATGTCCACATATTCTTTCAGCTTTTTTCTCAGAGTGGATATATCGATCGGCTCTGCGTTCTCAAATGCAGCCAGGTATTCTTTGTCGATGGACTCGAGCAGCCCGGCTAGCGTTCGTGGCTGTCCGTCCGCCAAAATGTCGAGGAGGATAAAGTGGAGAGCGATATCATTCCTGGTGAAGCTCGCTGCTTTCCATGACTTGTGCAGAGGATTACGCGGTATACGCCGGCTATCTACGGATAAAAACACCGCTTTGCCGTCTTTGTCCCGGCGAAAGGACATCGATTCGCCAAGCCAGCTCTCTACCCGCCTTTTTTCGTTGTCGTAGCTGCGAGCGCTTTTTGCGCCAAACTCGCTACGGCTTCGGAAACCGTAGGCGATGAACTGCCGCATATAGCCGCGTATTCTACCATAATCCTTGACAAGTTCGCTATACGCCACGGTTTCACAAGTCCTTTCACTGCACGTTTCTTCATCGATTTACAGTAGCAATAAACAAGCGATTCAATTCATCGTAACCTTTTGACTTTACACTCGGCAATGCGTCCACCTGCGCTTTCAACAAGGGAAGCGTTGTTTCGATAAAATCGTTCAACGGTTCGATTCGCGGCATTTCCTCAGCTTCCGGAACGCTTACTTTGATGGCAAGCAGGCGATTGATTTCCTTCGTCAACTCTGCATCCGCTTCCGATGCGACCAATTCAGAGAATAGCATCGGCGGCGGTGTTTGCTTCCGCAAAATCCATTTACAGGCCAGAATCGGGCGGAGGACATAGAGGTATTTCTTTACTTTAACAATGTCCCGCTTTAAATATTCCCGATAATTCTTTTCCGCCATACTCAGGTAATGATAGACGCCGAGCTTTGTGAGGAAATAGTCCGGTAAGTATTCGCTTATTATTCTCCATTCTGCGGTCGTGAGATATACAAGCGGCGAACTCGCCCACTCGAACAGAGTTGGATTTGATTTAGCAAGCAGGCGCAAGGCTTTTTGTAAATCCCATCCGTTTATATCGAGCGTTTCATCCAGCTGCCATTCGATGACGTCACGGGTCTTATTAAGATGCAAATAGAACTCTGGCTCTCGGACGTAGATAAACCGCACATCGTAATCACTGTCAGGGGAAGCAAAGCCCCATGCGCGGGAACCGGATTCTACGGCGTGAAGGATTCGGATTTGCTCGTTGAGTTCTATTTCCCGTAGCTTTTGCTTGATAAGCGAATCCATTGTAGTGTTTCCTTTCCTAACAAGGTTCCTGTCACTTAGGCTATTTATTATACCAGTCAAATAATCCCGCTACAGCAACATCGCTTCCTGTTCGAGGCGAAGCCCTTTCTGCAGTAAATATTCGATGCAGCCTGTGCAATCAGCCAGCTCCGGGCGGGCCAGAAGGCTTTCCAGCTTATCCGCATAGGCTTTTGTAATGGGTATGGCGAAATGGCTATACTGCTCCAATTCCGCTTGGTTCATCCGGTAGGGCGTCACATCCGGGCGGATTTCCCTGCGGAGCCTGGCCAGCATGAGAAAGCCTCCATAATCGATATCCCCCCAATGCGTCCAAACACATTCCATAGGCATAGCGTCGGCGATGGACTGGAGGAACTGTTTTTTTCGGGGACTATACATACCGCTGTGGTAGATAACCAGTTCATTGTCTGCCTTGGAGTTATGCAAATAGTCGAAATAATTCGCCCGGTTTTCAATGCTGATGACCGATGTGATCCTAGACGATATTTCTATGGCGCTGGATGAAAAGTCGCTGGAATAGATTGCCCCGCCGCCGGATAGACAACTGAAGTCCACCTGTTTTCCATGGAGCATAACGGACAAACTTCCGCAGAATTCGAATTGCTCCGGGTATTGTACGATACCAATTTGCCTGAGTAAATCCTCGTCTGCACTGTCGCTATCCACGTCTATTTCTCCCGCGAGATACTTTCTGAGAATGCGAAGAATCCGGGAACGGGCGGAGCGTTCAAATCGTTTTGAGTCTCCGAATGCGTGCAAGGAAAACACCCGCTCCATCTGCTCCCGTCCTTCCAGCTGGTCGATGGACGCCAATGCTTGTAATAAGAAACTCCGCTCCTGATCCGCCGCAGGCATTCCGCTAATCATGCTTTGCTTGCGCTGTATCTCCTCCATCGTATCCTTTAAGTAGGCTGCTATCCAAGGGGATCGTATACGGCTTTGGACAGCCGCGATTTCTGCACAGACCCGCTCTATCGCCTCGTTTTTCGCTTCCCTATCCGCAGCTGCATACACGGCGGGCAGGCGGTCTAGATTCAGCCAGACCCTGGCGAGGATGTGCCCTTGCTCCCCCTTCATCCAATCGAAAAATAGCAGCCCGTCGTCCGCTAAGGCTTCCACTGCCCGGTTTACCTCAATGCGCCTGTCGCTTTGCTCGATGTCATAAAAGGGAAAATCACTTTTCCCTCCATTGTAGAATCCCAACATAATCCGCCGATTTGGCTTTATCTTGTCCCTGAAAAAGCCACTCCGCTCATATTTATCCAATAATGCGTTCAATATCCGCTTATGGGTGGAACTATACGCTGTCAGCATCCGCGTATTCCTCCATGAGTGGCAAGAAGCCCGATTCGGCGTCCTTGGGATCGAAATATACCACGGCCGCTTTGGTCCCTTCCCGGATAGCGCATAAATTTCGGTCTACCAGGGGCGCGATATCCCCTACCTTGTCCGGCGGCGCACATAGGATCACCTGAAAATCAAACTGGCGCAGAAGCGCTATGCTCTGTACGATCCGCTCCCCGTCCATCTTGGAAAATGCTTCGTCAAATATGATAAGCCGTGATGTGCGATAGGAACTGTCCCTGTTCGAACGGTATAGTTGGGCAAAAGAGGCCAATACAGCGACATAGAAAGGCGTCTGGGTCTCGCCGCCCGACTTCTTGCCCAAGGTTCTGGACAGCCTTTGGGATACGCCATCGTGGCTGACGACCTCCAAGTCAAAGGACAGGTATGTGCTGAAATCGGTGAACTCCTGTATCCGCCGTTCGTAATCCTGTCCGCCCCCGGCTATGGCGCCCTCTTCATTGGTAATGATGGAAAACAAATCGCTGATCTCATCCTTATATTTCTCATTAAACTGGACGGATAGCAGATTATAGCCGCCCTGTGTGATCATCTCGTCCACGATCATATCATAAAAGCGCTTGTTCTCCGGTTTGGGAATCATACGGAACGAATACAGGTCTTCGCCAAAACGGGCGCCCCGTATAGCGCTATTTAGTTCGTCAATCTGCCTCCTGGCCGTGCGGATATTGTTTTGGAGCCTGCTGATGAAGTCTTCTTGAAACTGCTCAAAAGCCTTGGCTTTCGCATCGTTAATCCTGCCTTGATATTCGGGTAACTGGTTGTCCCGCAGTTCAGCCAGTACTGTGTCATATACCGCATTCTCCACCAGATACACATCATAACCCATCTTGTGTTTGCTGTTGTAGTTCATACGCTGCTTGATCAGCGAATCCCATGCATCGGCTTTTGCATTCCGTTCTCGTGACAGTTCCCGGGGAAAGGCGGCGGCGATGGGGCTTGCGCCCTTTCTGGAAGCGAATTCCCGGTCAAAGCGGGGTCCCCCGACGGTTTCCACCCATGCCGCTTCAAAGTTTACCCCCAATGCACGGCCTAAGCCCTCCTGCTCCGCAGTCAGCTTTGGTATGGTTGTATGCTGAAGAACCAAAGCCCTTTCCTCAAAGGCGCCTTCCGTCTTCCTATCCGCGTTCACTTGTTCGTCCAGTGTTGACAGTTGTTCTTCCAGCACAAGTATCCTGGCTTTCAACATGTCGATTTTTGTCGTATCGATAGCTTGCCGGCTTTGGCGAAGGGAAAGCAAATCCGCTTGAAGTTCCACTACCTCTTGCAGATTTACACTGCTGGACAGGATCTGCTCCACATCCCTTTCGCTGAGCATATCTATATCCCTTACGGCATGAAAACCAACCAGCAAGGAGGAGTAAGCAGCTGCTTGCGCAGTCAATAGGCGCAATTCCTGGCTGATTGCTTCCAGCCGCCGCCGAATCGCCCCCTGTCCGATGGCAGGCCTTGCCCAACGCTCCGGATTTATGGCCCGGACAACGAAATTCTGGTACAGCATCCCCTCATCCGTCACCGCTGTATGATGCTTCCGCAAGTCCTGGATGCGGTCGCTTTTCCTGACACGCCCGAGTACGAAATCCAAAAACAGCCGGACTTCCGGATCCTCGGTTTCCAGCTCTTCCGCCAAACTTCCTTTATCCGCGCTGGGATTCACTCTTTCCCGTATCCGCTCCACATCCACCAAACCGGTACCGTATACTGCCCGCTGACGTTTCACGTTGTTTAGTATCCGTAGGGCTTCGGCAAAGAATTCTGCCGGCACGATAATATAGTGCTTCTGGGTATGCAAGTACCCTTCAATTACATTTCGCCAGCGGTCGTCTTTGATTTCCGCCATTTCCGCCACAATGCGTACAGGAACCTCTTCCTTCGCCAGGCTGCTTAGCCGGGAACGCAGGGCTTCTTTCAGGTCGATGGCGTCCTGGGGGAATTGGTATATGCCGCTTTCCAGGGAACGCTGCTCTGTAAGGAGTTCTTCCCGCCGGCGGCTTAGGTTTTCCTGCTCTTCCTGTATGCGGGCAGCCAATTCGATGGTTTGCCTTTTCAGCCTATCCCCATCCTTGGTCAAACCCGGCAAGTCTTCGTTCCTTATGTTGGCAATAAACGATTCATCAATCGTCGAGAATCCTGCAAGGCGCTGTAGAAACGCTTGCCCGTCCCTACTGATATCCACAACTCTGGAAGCCAGCATGACAGCCACTACATCCAGCTGTACGTTCGTGGTCTTGTCCAGCAGCGTTTCCGTCCGGGCCCGCCACTGGCTCGTCTGCATAAGCAAGAGCTCTCTGGCTTTATCATACTCTTCCTGTAACCTGCGTATCTCTTGTTCTTTCGATGCGATCTGCCGGTCAATCTCTTCCAAAGCGTGGGCGCTATCATCGCTGTGCAGCTCAATCTGAAGGGTATCCCTCTGCGCCCTGCATTCGGCAAGGCGCCGTTCGGCAGCCGAAATGGAGGCGCGAAGGTCCTCCAGGTCCCCGGCAAGTTTTACCGAAGCCGATTCTGCATCCTGAAGTTCCTCCCCTTTCAGCGCATAGGCAGCCCGGTCGATGAGATAGGTGTAAACCATTTCCCCTTCTGTGGCTTCCGTATAGCGTTGAAAAACCTCGTGTATCTCTGCAAGCAAGGCGATTTTATCCTGCAGCACGTCCGCTTCTTGCTCCAAACTTTTATAACTGCGAATATTCTCCTGCATCGGCCGAATATCCACAGCCTGTTGGTCATCACAGACAAAATCAACGATAAACTGTTGTATATTTACATTCGGGT